>NC_008554.1:4450000-4750000 GCF_000014965.1 Syntrophobacter fumaroxidans MPOB
TTGACCGGGCCCCGGGGGTTGAACCGGGTGATGATCCATCGGCTGAGCGACCAGATTGCCGAGTTCCTGGAGCGGGAACGCGGCCGGGAGGTGGTGATCGTCACTTCCGGGGCGGTTGCGTCCGGCATTCGCAAGATCGGGCTCAGCGAACGGCCCCGGACCATTCCGCACAAGCAGGCGACGGCGGCCGTGGGCCAGGGCGCGTTGATGGAGGCCTGGGAAGGCGCTTTCGACAAGTACGACCTGCTCGTCGCCCAACTGCTTCTCACCAGTGAGGATCTCGCGCATCGGCACCGGTACCTGAATGCGCGCAATACCCTGGAGACCTTGCTGTCCTGGGGAATATTGCCGATCATCAACGAGAATGATACGGTAGTGGTGGAAGAGATCAAGTTCGGGGACAACGATCAGCTCTCGGCGATGATCGCCGGTCTGATCGGGGCCGATCTGGTGGTCAACCTGACGGACACTCAGGGGCTGTATGACTGCGATCCGCGCCTGAACAGCTCGGCCGGCCTGATCCCCGTGGTGCACCGCGTGGATGCGAAAATCCTGGCCTGCGCCACGCCGCAGCCGGGATCGGTGGGAACGGGGGGCATGCTGAGCAAGGTCAATGCGGCGAGGAAGTGCCTTGCTTCGGGAATCCCCATGATCATTGCCCCGGGCAGGGAACGTGATATACTGCTGAGGCTCTTTGACGGCGAAATGCTCGGCACCGTTTTCCTTCCCCGAAAGCGGGTGTATCAGGGCAGAAAGGTGTGGCTCGCCAATTTGCCGAAGCCGGCGGGCGACCTGGTTCTCGATGCGGGAGCCGTCCTGGCCCTGAGGAAGAAGGGGAAGTCGCTGCTGCCCATCGGCATCCGCGAGGTGAGGGGGACTTTCGGAGTGGGCTCGCCCGTGCGGTGCCTGGATGAGGCCGGGAACGTCGTCGGCGTCGGACTGAGCAACTACAGGTCGGCCGAGATCGAGAGTATCAAGGGTCATCGCAGCGAGGAGATCGAAACCCTCATCGGCTACAAGCATTCCGACGAGGTGATTCACCGGAACAACTTCGTGTTGGCCGGGGAAATGATGGAAGAAACGGACGGAGGGCCGGATGCGTGAGGAAGTGTTGACCATGGGGAAGAGGGCACGACAGGCCGCACATCACATGGCCAAAGTCGGAGACGTGCATAAACGCAAAGCCCTCGAGCACATGGCCTTGAACATTGAAGGCGCGGAAGCGGCGATCCGCGAAGCCAACGACAAGGATATCCGGGCCGCCGTCGCCAAGGGGCTTCCGGCGGCCAAGGTCGACCGCCTCCGGCTCGATGCAAAGGTCCTTGAAGAGATGGCGTGCGGGCTCAAGGAAGTGGCCCGGCTTTCCGACCCGGTCGGGGAGATCACCCGCATGTGGACTCGTCCCAACGGGCTTCGCGTGGGGCGAATGCGCATACCGCTCGGCGTCATCGGCATCATTTACGAATCCCGCCCGAATGTGACCGTGGATGCCGCGGCCCTGTGCATCAAGGCCGGGAATGCGGTGATCCTGCGCGGCGGCTCGGAAGCGTTCCATTCGAATCGCTGCCTGGCGGACATTCTCCGGCGGTCGCTGGTGGAAACCGGGCTCCCCGAAGATGCCGTCCAACTGGTCGGTACGACCGACCGGGAGGCCGTGCTGGATTTGCTCAAACTCGAAGAATGCATCGACGTCATGATCCCGCGCGGGGGAGAGGACCTCATCCGTTTTGTCGCCGAGAACGCCCGGATGCCCGTGCTCAAGCACTACAAGGGAGTCTGCCACGTTTTCGTGGATGATGAAGCCGATCCGGATATGGCCATGCGCATTTGCATGAACGCCAAGGTGCAACGGCCCGGGGTATGCAACGCCATGGAGACTCTGCTCGTGCACGCCGGCATCGCGCAGCGGTTTCTGCCTCCGATGGCGGAGGCCTTTCGGGCGGCGGGGGTCGAGCTTCGCGGATGCGAACGGACCCGGCGGATCGTTGCGGACTGCGCGCAGGCCGTCGAGGAAGACTGGTACGCCGAATACCTCGACCTGATTCTCGCGATCCGGGTCGTGAACGACATGGAAGAGGCCATCGAACACATCACCCGGTACGGGTCCCAGCATACCGAGGCGATCGTGACCGGGAATTTCGAGAGGGCCCACCGTTTTCTGCAGGAGGTGCAGTCCTCGCTGGTGCTCGTCAACGCATCGACGCGCTTCAATGACGGTTTTCAACTCGGCCTCGGAGCGGAAATCGGGATTTCCACGTCGCGGTTGCATGCGTTCGGGCCGATGGGGGTCGAGGAACTGACCACCACCAAGTTCATCGCGTTGGGAAACGGGCAGCTCCGCAGTTGATGGTCCGGAACGGACGGAGCGATTCAGAATGCGTCAGCGCATCGGCATAATGGGAGGGACCTTCGATCCCGTTCATTTCGGTCACCTTCGAGCAGCGGAAGAAACCGTCGAGGCCCTGGAGCTTGACGCCCTTTACTTCACTCCCGCCGCCACGCCGCCTCATAAGGGGGGTAAAGCGATCCTGGACTTCGATCATCGCCGGCGAATGCTCGAACTCGCCATCCAGGATCACCCGAAATTCGCCCTGTCCGACATCGAACGCAAGCTTCCCGGCAAATCCTACACGGTGGTGACCCTGCGCAGATTGCTCCAGGACTGGGCAAACGGCGTGGATCTCTATTTTCTCGTCGGACTGGACGCGTTTCTTGAACTGAACACCTGGTGGCACTTTCAGGAGCTTTTCGAGCTGGCCCGCATGTGCGTCCTCAGGCGTCCCCCTTATGACGAGACGGCCATCGAGGCGTTCCTGCGTTCCAAGGTGTCTCCCGACTACGCCTGGGAGCCCGGCGCGCAGGCGTTCGCGCACCCCGGCCTGCTCCCCGTCCACTATCTGTGCAATACGCACCTGGAGATTTCATCGACACGGATTCGAGAATTGGTGGCGCGGGGGCGTTCCATCAGGTATCTGGTTCCGCCGCAAGTTATGCGTTATATTTTTCAGAATAAACTGTATGCAGGCTGGAACGCCGGCGTTGAGACCGTTGGGGAAATGATGCAACATGACGCAACCTAAGAAAAAAACAGCACTTTCCGGAGGGATCGGATCCGTTTCCGAAAAGAAGCCGATGGACTCGAAGAGCAAAGCCTTCCTTTGTGCGGAGGAAGCGGACAAGCTCAAAGCCGCCGACGTGGTGTTGCTCGAGGTGTCGAAGTATTCTTCTTTTGCCGATTATTTCGTCATCTGCAGTGGAAAGTCCGGCCGCCAGGTACAGGGGATCGCCGACAGTATCGAACGGAGTCTCAAAGAAGCGGGGATCAGGCCTCTGGGAGTCGAAGGCCTTCGAGAAGGTCAATGGGTATTGATGGACTACGGCGACGTGATCGTCCATGTTTTCTATGAACCCGTTCGATTTTTCTACGACCTGGAGAGCCTTTGGTCTGAAGCCGAGACGGTGCGCTGGAACGAACGATCGGATCGAGCCGATGCCGTGAAGGCGGAGGAATTCTTATGAAACCACTGACCAGAGCCGCACGGGTGTGTCTCGTGATCGCAACCGTGGTTTGTTTCACCTTCACGAATGCGGTGGCGCCGCTCTCCCGAAGCTTCGCCTTCACGCTCAGCGAAGAGAACGAACTGGGGCGAAAGCTTCTCGAAAAGATCAGGCAGCACATGCAACTGGTCGAGGACGGCGAAGTGCTCACGTACGTGCAGTCCGTGGGGAACCGGATCGTCGAGCATCTGGGGACCACTCCCTACGAATTCCGGTTCTTCGTCATCAATGAACCGGTGCCCAACGCGTTCGCTATCCCCGGCGGTTACGTTTTCGTCTTTCGGGGACTCATCGAAGTGCTGGAAGACGAAGGGGAGTTGGCCTCCATTCTGAGTCATGAGTTGGCTCACGTGCAGGCACGTCACATCGAACGCCGGATGAAGGAAGGCCGCATCCTGTCGGTTGCCTCGCTGGCGGGATTGTTGGCCGGGATTCTGCTTGCCAGCAAGACCGGTGCGAGCCCCGCCCTGGCTCTCGGAGGTGCCGCGGGCGCTCAGAGCGCCGCCTTGAAATACAGCCGCGAATTCGAAACCGAGGCGGACCAGATCGGGCTGAGAAACCTGTGCGAGGCGGGGTACGACCCGAAGGACATGGCTGAAGCGATGCAACGGCTCGAGCAGTTCAGATTTCTGAACAACGCAAGGATACCGAGTTACCTGTCTACGCACCCCGCTGTGGCGGAGCGGGTCCAGTACCTGAAAGAGCTGGCGTACTCTCACAAGGAATGGTTCGGGAAGAAGAGGGTGTCGCCCACCGCGATGGATTTCCCGCTCATGAAGGCGGCGCTCATTGCCGATTACTCAGAGCCTGCACGAGCCATGGAACGGTTCACGGCCGGGGTCAAGAAAAGAGAGGCGGAAGCCTTCTACGGCATGGGAAGGCTTTACATGCGGCAGGGAGACAACGCACAGGCCCTGTCCATGCTGCAGGAAGCGGTCAGGCTTCGGCCGGGCAGCCCGTTCATCCTGAGCAGCCTCGGCAAGGTGTATCACCAGCTGGGGAGGCTTCCCGAGGCGCAGAAAGCGCTTCAGACCGCCCTGTTGATGGATTCTTCGACGATCATCGCTCAATACAGGCTGGCGCTTGTCCTCCAGGACCAGGGGAAGCGGGAGGAGGCCCTGGAGCACCTTCAGAGCATTCAGAGATATGCCCTGTCTTTTCCCGATATCGACTACCAGATGGGGATCATTCTGGGGCAAAACAACCGCATCGGACTGGCTCACTACCATCTGGGGCACTATTACGAAAGCAAGCAGGACCTGAAGCTGGCCTTGTTCCACTACCAGAAGGCCCGAGTGCTGCTCAGGGATTCGGTTGAAAAGATGAATGAGCTGGACAAGACCATCAAAGTGCTTGAGAAGGAGAAGAAGGAGAGCGTGTCACATCAGGCCCGCCGGTAAGCTCGCGTTGAAGGGGTGTGCGGAACGGCTCAGTCGCGTATTCGAGGTGGAATCCGATGTTTGGGGAACGACTGCAAGGCAGGGTATTGTTTGGGCTCAGTGTAGCCGGATTCGTGATATCCGCCATGGCAGGCCTCTCGGAGGTCCTGCCCTGGCTGCAGGTGATGTGCCGGAGTGTTTCCGACGGGTGCGCGGACACCGTAAGGTACACCCTCCTGAAAGTGCCTTTCTGGGCCTGGGGCGTGGGTTTCTATCTCCTGCTGGGCCTTGCCGCCTGGAAGCTCCGGAAGGGGGTGGCCTGGCTTGCGGCCGTTGCGACCGGGGTGGAGGTCACTCTTGTTTGGATGATGATCTCTCTGGATTTGCCGTGCCTGTTCTGCGTGGCCAACCTGGTGATCGTGCTGATGCTTCAGGTCGTTGCATTCCAGAGGCATCTGACCTGGCAGACCGTGTCGGCGGCTTCATTGTCGTTCGTGCTTTCCTTCTTTCTCCTGGCGGACACTGCCGGGCTGAGGAAGATTTTCAGCGGACCGGACAACTCCGAGGTCATCGCGAAGATAGCGGGGGAATCGGTGACCGACCGGAGAATCGAAATCATGCTGGGGGCGCGTCTCTACGACTTGAAAAAGGAAATTTTCAAGCTCAAGAAGGACCGAATCGACCATTTACTTCTTGACCAGCTCATCGAGAAAGAAGCCGCATCCCGCGGAATGACCTTCGATGACTTCGTCAATCAGGTCATCGTGCCGAACGGCGTCACTATCGAAGAGGCCGAGATCGATGGGTACATCCGGGAGAACAGGGACCGGATGCGTGAATGGACCGGCACTTACGAGGAATTGAGGGAGCGCATCAGGGGCTTCCTCGAACAGCAGAAACGTTTCAATGCGATCAGGGCATACGGGAAATCTCTTGAGCCGAAATACGGCGCCGCGATTTATCTCAAAGAGCCGCAGTATCCCATTGTCGAGGTGAAACTCGACGGGAGTCCGAGTCTTGGCCCTGCGGATGCGCCGGTGACTCTGGTGGAGTTCTCCGACTACCAGTGTCCGGCATGCCGGGCCACCCAGGAAGGTGTGAAGAAGGTCAAATCGCACTTTGGAGACCGAGTGAGGCTGGTGTTCAAGGACTACCCGTTGAAGCGCCACAAGAATGCGCACCTGGCTGCGCAAGCCGCCCGGTGTGCGGGCGATCAGAGCAGGTTTTGGGATTACCAGGATGTTCTGTTTGCCTGGGAGCAGGAACTGGATGTGACTCAGCTCAAGCGTTTTGCTCGGGACCTGGGACTTTCCACCCGGATGTTCGATGAATGCCTGGACAGCGGGAAATACAAGACGGCGGTCGAACGGGACGTGGAAGAGGCCGTGCGGATCGGCGTGGACAGGACGCCCTCATTCATTGTCAACGGGAAGCTGATCGTCGGGGGGCCCTCCTTCGAAAGATTTGAAAAAATCATCGAGGAAGAACTGAACAAACCGAAGGGAAAATCCTAGAGGCTTCGGTCCGGTCCGAGCGGCCGGACGATGACGCCCGCAAGGTCGCAGCCGCGACGGTTCACCGTGTCACCCCGGGCCAGGGAAGCCGGCCCTGACAACCCCGAACAACGATAGCTTCGCTCTTGACGATCCCATCTGCGTGGGTTAGCCTAACCGGTCGTCTGATGATCGTTCGCACCACGTCGGGGTCCGATCGAAGGCGCGCGAATCGCGGGAGTTATGACAGCATGCGGATATTCTTCAATGTTCTAGGAGGGAGTGATGAAGATTCTGGTCAGCGATAACCTGGCTGAGTCGGGCGTTGAGAAGCTCAGAAAGGTTCAACAATTTGAAGTGGATGTGAAAACCGGTCTGACGCCCGACGAACTCCGCGGGATCATCAAGGACTACGACGGCCTGGTGATCCGTAGCGCGACCAAGGTGACCCGGGACATCATAGACGCTGCGGACAATCTCAAGGTTGTGGCCAGGGCGGGCATCGGCCTGGACAATGTCGACGTCGAAGCCGCCAGCAAGCGCGGGATTGTGGTGATGAACACCCCGGAAGGGAACATCGTCACCACCGCGGAACACGCCATCGCCATGATCCTGGCGCTTAGCCGGAGCATTCCCCAGGCCACCAATTCCATCAAGAGCGGCAAGTGGGAGAAGAAACGTTTCATGGGCCGGGAGGTGTTCAACAAAGTACTCGGTATCATCGGGATGGGACGCATCGGGCGCATTGTGGCCGATCGGGCCAAAGGTTTGAAAATGAACGTCATCGCCTTCGACCCGTACATCAGCTCCGAGGTGCTGGAGTCTTCGGGCATAGAGGCGGTCGCCCTCGACGACCTGCTGACGCGCTCCGACTACATCACCGTCCATACGCCGATGACGCCGGAAACCCGGGACATCTTGAACGCAAAAGCTTTCAAAAAGATGAAGGAAGGTGTTTTCGTCATCAACTGCGCCAGGGGAGGCATCGTCAACGAACAGGATCTCCATGACGCCATACGGGCCGGGATCGTGGCCGGTGCGGCTCTCGACGTTTTCGCTCAGGAACCGCCCAAGGACAACCCTCTCCTGGCCCTCGACAGCGTCATCGCTACGCCGCACCTGGGGGCATCCACGGACGAGGCGCAGGAGAACGTCGCCATCGCGGTGGCGGACCAGGTCATCGATTTCCTGGTGCGCGGCACCATAAGGAATGCCGTGAACGCCCCCAATATCGACGGCGCCGTGCTCGCCCGGCTTCGTCCCTACCTGAAGCTCTCCGAGAAGCTTGGTTCCGTCCTCACTCAGATCACCCGGGGAGCCATTCAAAAGGTATCCATCGAATACATCGGGGAAGTGGCGTCCATGGAGACCCAGCCTTTGACCTATTCCATACTGAAGGGGATGCTCACCCCGATAATGGGAGATATGGTCAACTTCGTGAACGTTCCGGTCCTTGCCCGCGAGCGGAACATCAAGGTGACGGAATCCGTGCGCAGCGAGGCCGAGGACTTCACCAACCTGATCGGCATTCACGTGAAAACCTCGGAAGAAGAGAACCTGGTGGCAGGGTCGTTCTTCGGGAAGAAAGACCCCCGCATGGTCAGGATCAACGATTTCCGCCTGGAGGCCGCCCTCGAAGGTCACCTGCTGCTCATTTACAACATCGACACTCCCGGCACCATCGGAGCGATCGGGACCTGTCTCGGGAAACACCACATCAACATCTCCATGATGGATGTCGGACAGGTGCTCGAACGCGGTCAAAACATCATATTCCTTCGGACCGACACTCCCGTTCCGGGCCACGTGAAGGAGGAACTGCTGGCCATGGACAATGTGAACGTCGTTCAGGCCATTGAACTTTGACCTCACACAGAGAGGGTGGACCATGGAAGAAAAAGAAGATAAAGGATTCGTGGTAAAGGATCGTCGCAAAGTAGCCCGGGAGGAGTCCGAGCAACCCGAAGCGGCGGCCGGTCCGGAAACCGCCGGCAAGGAAGACCGAGAGGCGGAGGCGAAGGGCGAAAGAGCTCCCTCGGGTGAGGAATCTCGCCACGTTCCGCTGCCCGAGGTGACCCTCGCCACCTTTGTCTTTTCCCTGAGTTCCTCTGCCCTGGTGCATCTTGGAGAAGTGCCCGATCCCGAGTCTCAGAGCGTGCGGGTCGATCTGCCCCTGGCAAAGCAGATCATCGACACCCTGGGTATGCTGCAGGAAAAAACCAGGGGCAATCTGGATCCCGATGAGGATCGTCTTCTGAAGACGGTCCTCTACGATCTGCGGCTGCGTTATGTTCAAAAGAGCGGCAAGTAGCCGGGAATTCCCGGATGCGAGGAATCCGGAAGGGACATGCATTGGCACTTAGGGTCGGCACTCCCGCGAAAATCAATCTATGGCTCGAGATCGTCCGGAAACGGGAGGATGGCTACCACGACCTGTCCAGCCTCATGCTTCCGGTGGCGGTTTACGATCACGTCGAAGTGGCCTGGAGTCACGAAGGGGGCGTTCGCCTGAGCTGCGACAGCGCCGAGGTGCCCGATGATCGCGGGAACCTTGCCTGGCGGGCCGCGGACGCCTATCTCGAAGCTGCGGGGGTCACTCGTGGAGTTTCGATTCGGCTGGAGAAAAACATACCGGTGGGCGCGGGAATGGGTGGAGGGAGTTCAGACGCCGCGGCGGTGCTTCTCGCGCTGAACCGGTTGAGCGAGAATCCGCTGTCCGAAGCGGTTTTGCATCGGCTCGCCGTGGGCCTTGGCGCGGATGTCCCTTTTTTCCTCCATTGTGTTCCGGCCCTGGCGACCGGCATCGGGGAGCGACTGTTGCCGGTGCACGGGATTCCCGATTACCCCCTGCTGCTCGTCAAGCCGCCCATATCCGTTTCCACGGGCTGGGTTTACGGAAGTTTGAAGTTGACAAGGGGAGAAAGCCGCATTAAACTCCGTTCGTTTCTGGACAGGCCTTGGCACTTGTCCGAGGTTCTCCGGAACGACCTGGAAACCGTTACCCTGAACGAATACCCTCAGCTTGGGCAAATCAAGTGCTGGCTCATGGAAAACGGGGCTGTGGGGTCTTTGATGAGCGGTAGCGGTCCAACTGTTTTTGGGGTCTTTGCGGAGCAGCGTTTGGCGGACGGTGCGGGGGAACTGGCTCGCCGGGTTTGGAAAGATTGCCGGGTTGACGTGACACGCGTTCTGGGGACTCCGGTTTCCGCGCGATCATAGACTCCGATTGCTTGGGGCGTCGCCAAGCGGTAAGGCACGGGTCTTTGGAACCCGCACCCGGAGGTTCGAATCCTCCCGCCCCAGCCATTTCTCTTGTGATCATCAGGCTGATGAACCGGCAGGATTGCCTGCTTGGAGAAGAGTGAGACGGAGTGGCCATGCGAGGCCGGATTGTTCTGATTGCTGGCAATTCCAACCGACCGCTTGCTCTTCAGGTATGCTCCCATTTGGGAATAGAGTCCTGTGAGGCCCTCGTGGGGCGGTTCAGCGACGGGGAGGTTCGCGTAGAGATCGGCGAGAACGTCAGGGGCAAGGATGCGTATGTGCTGCAATCCACCTGCCCTCCGGTCAATGAGAACCTCATGGAGCTCCTGGTGATCATGGATGCCCTTAAACGGGCCTCCGCCCGCAGGGTCACTTGCGTCGTCCCTTACTACGGCTACGGACGGCAAGACCAGAAGGACAAACCGCGGGTGGCCCTGACCGCCAAGATGGTGGCGGACCTCCTGGTGGTCGCGGGCGCAAGCCGGGTGATCACCGTCGATCTCCACGCGGATCAGATCCAGGGATTCTTCAATATTCCGGTCGATCATTTGTACGGCACCGAAGTGCTGTTGAGTGATTTGAAGGTGCGTCTGCAGGGAAACGAGGTCATAGTGGCTCCCGACGCGGGGGGGGTCGAAAGGGCACGGACTTTTGCCGAACGGCTCGGCGCGTTTCTTGCCATACTGGATTACCGGCGGGCGGAAGCCGGGCCGTACGCGCAGATTGTGGGGGATGTCCGCGGCCGCAGGGTGGTTATCCTCGACGACATGGTGGACACGGGTCAGACGCTGATCCGGGCTGCCGAGGGAGCCGTGGCCGCCGGCGCCGCATCGGTTGAGGCCTGTGCGGTGCATGCTCTGTTGTCGGGCGATGCCGTCGAGAGGATCGAATCCTCCGCGCTTCAATCATTGACTGTGACGGACACCGTGCCGCGCGATGAAAAAGCCGCGCGGTGCGAAAAGATAAGAACGGTGAGCGTGGCATCCATGCTGGCGGAAGTCATCCGGCGGGTGCACTATGAAGAATCTGTGAGTTCGCTGTTCACGAGAACATGAGCACGCCTCGAGCGCGGTGCTTAAATATTTCAGGAGGCAAATGAGCATGGATATTGAATTGGTTGCGCAAACCAGGACGAAAAGCGGCAAGGGACCCGCAAGGGCGTTACGACGCAACGAAATGGTGCCCGCGGTTCTGTACGGTCCCAAGGCGGAAACGGTCTCTCTTTCGGTACCCAGGCAGAGGCTGGAACGGCTGCTCCGCGACATGGGGGAGGAAAGCAAGTTGCTGCGCCTGACCGTCGAGGGCGACGGAACGGCGGAGATGAAACAGGTTCTGATCCGGGAAGTCCAAGTCCATCCTGTGCGCAGGCGCTTTCTGCATGTCGATTTCTACGAGGTCCCGCTCGATCATCCGATCGTGGTCGAGGTGCCGGTGGAGCTCTTGGGTGAGCCCGTCGGAGTGAAGAAGGGCGGAACGCTGAATCTCATTCAACGCATGCTGTCGGTTCGCTGCCTGCCGGGGGAGATTCCTGAGAAGGTGCAGGTTGACGTGAGCAAGCTGGACATCGGGTCGTCGATCCAGGTCGAGCAGCTTCGGACGATCGTGCCTTTTGAGCTTACGGACGACGGTGGGATGGCGGTTGTCAACGTGGTTGCTCCTGAAGGCGCCGGAAAAGAAGACGCAGAAGCTGCGGAAGAATGAGCCTCCAGGCCCGGGATTCCTGAGGAGTCCCGAGGCGCTGCCGGAAAAGCATGACCCTGCATTCGGAGATGGACGAGCCGGTGGTCGCGGTTGTCGGGCTCGGCAATCCGGGGCCTCAGTACGAACACACACGCCACAACGCGGGCTTCATGGTGGTGGACAGGCTGGCTGCCGGGTTCGGCATCGCCATGCAGGAGCGGAAGTTCCGTGCGAGCTGGGGGACGGGGTTTGTCGAAGGCAGGAAAGTCCTCCTTGCCAAGCCTCTGACCTACATGAACCTCAGTGGCGCCGCGGTCGGTGAAATCCTCAAGTATTTCGGATTTCCGTCGGAACGGGTCCTGGTCGTGCACGACGACCTTGATTTGCCCTGCGGCCGGGTCCGGCTGGCCAGAAAGGGCGGAGCGGGCGGTCACAAGGGTATAGCCTCCATCATGGCCCACCTCAACACCCGGGATTTTCCAAGACTGAAACTGGGCATAGGCCGTCCCCTTCATGGAGAACCGGTCGAGTCCTACGTGCTCCAGCCTCCATACGCCGAAGACGCGCGAAAGTTTGAGGACATGATCCTTCTGGGCGAAGAGGTGGTGCGCTCGGTGCTGGCGGCCGGATTGTCGTCGAGCATGAACGATTACAATCGCAAGGCGTCCGATGAATAATCGGGAATGATCTTCCTCCGGCGCGCAAGGAGGTCGGTTGAAGAATCATGCGTGAAATTTTCCCGCACCGCGCCGACTCGCGCGTGCGAGGAGGGAGGATGCGTGCGCAAGCGCTTCCGAGGCCCTTTGACAGTCCCTAACCTGCCTTTTTTTATAGAAATTCTCGCATTCACTTTTTCTGTCTCCTGTCCTGTTTATCGTGTTTCTCCTTTGCATCGGTGTGGGTTGGTGGTAAAATAATTTGTCATCCCTATATCGAAAACCCTTGAGCGATTGGGAACATGGAGGACATGATGTTTAAGATAGGGGATTTGGCCGTTTACCCAGCGCATGGGGTAGGGAAGATCGAATCCGTCGAGACCAAAAGTATCGGGGGTAAGAAGCAGGATTTCTACATCATGCGCATTCTTGACAACGACATGAAGATTATGATTCCGGTTCCAAACGCACACACGGTGGGATTGCGCGGCTTGATCGGCTTGGAGGATATCTCCAAGGTTTACGATATCTTGCAAAAAAGGGAGGTTTCCGTTAACGGCGGGACCTGGAACAGGCGATACCGCGAGTACATGGAGAAGATCAAGACGGGCTCCATTTACGAATTGGCCGAAGTCCTCAGGGACCTGACCGTTCTGAAAGGAGACAAGGAACTCTCTTTCGGAGAGAGGAAAATGCTGGACACCGCCAGAACGCTCCTGCTCAAGGAGCTGTCCATCGTGCAGGACATCAGTGAAGAGGAAGTCGATAAGGGCATACGCGATATGTTGCAGTGACCTGATCTGAAGGGGTGCTGCGCTCTCCCGTAGGAATACCTTCCACAGTTCCAGGTTTTGTTGGCATTCTTTCATAGTTTCCGGACACCATCGAATTTTTCGTGAGGGGAGGTGAGTCGTTTGAAATGGGGTTGGTTTATTCTGAAAATGCTGTTGTTCATCATCTGCGGCGTCGGAGGTTATTTCATCGCCGATCAGACGGAAAGCCTCAGGGATTATGCGTGGCGCCCCTGGGCCGGCGTGGGAGCCGGAATCGTTTTTGCCATGCTCACCCTGTCGGTTGAGAAGCTCATCAAACACATTCCTCTCAAGGTCTTGTTTGGCGGTACCGTCGGCCTGGTGCTGGGACTGTCCCTCGTCAAGCTGCTCGGGTACGTTTTCACCACATTGCCCAATACCACTATCAGCGTCGCAATCTATGTCATCTTATCATGCATTTTTGGTTATATAGGAATGGTGCTGGGCAGCTTTAAGATCGAAGAGTTGCGGATTCCCAACTGGTCGTGGTTTACGCGGGGCAATTCGCGCGCGGGCCAGACCATGAAAATCCTGGACACCAGCGTGATCATCGACGGACGGATCGCGGATATCGTGGAAACGGGCTTCCTGGGCGGAATTCTGATCATCCCGGAATTTGTGCTCCAGGAGCTCCAGCACATTGCCGACAGTCCCGATCCCACCCGGCGCGTGAGGGGAAGGCGCGGTCTCGACATCATCAAACGGTTGCAGCAGGAAAAGATGATCGAGGTCCGCATCGACCGGCAGGATTTCGACAACCTGTCGGATGTCGATGCCAAGCTGGTTGCGCTGGCTCTCCGGTTGAACGCCAAGATCGTGACCAACGACTACAATCTGTCCAAGGTCGCCGAGGTGCAGGGCATTCGGATTCTGAACATCAATCAGCTGGCCAACGCATTGAAGCCGGTGGTTCTTCCGGGCGAGGTCCTTCGCCTTCAGATTCTCAAGGAGGGGAAAGAACAGGGGCAGGGCATCGCCTACCTGGAGGACGGCACCATGGTGGTCGTGGAGAATGCAAGTCGGCACCTCGGGAAGGAAGTGGAAGTCTCCGTGACGAGCATACTGCAGACCACCGCGGGACGCTTGATTTTCACCACGTTGAAGGATGCGGAGGTCAGCCGGCACCAGCATTGACCCTCGGATTCCCCGGGGTTTGTTCGTGTCGAGGGCGGGTCAGAAATGTCCCGCCTTTTGCGTGAATGCGTTCGTAAACGATTTCCCGGCATGGGTGTGCGATGTCTTGAGACCGATTCGCGTTCAACGGTCATGAACCGAGGGGGCGTTTGCTCCCACCAATGAAAGTTTTGTCGAGTGCTTGTACCCTGTCCGTGAGCGATAAAGGGAAAGACCGGGGTCGTTCCTTGATGCCGGGGCGCGTTGGAGATGAGTGCATTGGGCGGGAGGGCATAGAGCCTTCCCCTTGCCGTGACTCGCATGATACTCTAAAAGCGTGGGGGACGTATCCCTCACACCCCCTCGCCGCTTCGCGGCTCCGTGTGGCGCTGCGGCGGCGGCCTTCGGCCAGTCGCCGACAGCGCCGAGCACTCGGCCTCACGCGCTTGCGCGTGTGGCCGAAACTTGGGGGGTGCGGGGGAAGCATTCCCCCGCTCTTTTGTGCTTGAAAGATCCATCTTGAACGCAACTTCGTATGACGCGATGGGAACACGGAATTCTCCCCCTGACCTGACGTTCCATGTGGACGTCGAGGAAAAGCTCCGCCGGCTGGACGTATTCCTCAGCGCCCGGAGCCCGGATTGTTCGCGAAGCCAGGTTCAGAAGCTGATCCGGGAAGGTCGTGTGACCGTGAACGGATTGCCGGTCAAGGCGAGCTATGAAATCCGATCCGGCGACTGCATCGCGGTGTGGCTGCCGGAGGCCGTCGGGGAGGATTCGCTGCAGCCTCGGCCCATGCCCCTGGAGATATTGTTCGAGGATGACGATGTGCTGGTGCTGAACAAGGCGCCCGGGGTCATCGTGCATCCCGGCGCGGGGCATGAGGAAGGGACGCTGGTTCACGGTCTGCTGGCCCATTGTTCCAGGCTGGCTTCCCGGGGCGCTCCCAGAAGGCCCGGCATCGTTCACCGCCTGGACCGCGGCACTTCGGGCGCCTTGATGGTGGCCAAAAGCGAGCGGGCCTACCTCGAGCTGATCCGGCAGTTCAAGCACCATGAGGTCGGCAAGGAGTACCTCGCGCTGGTGTACGGCACGATGGCCGGGGCGTCAGGGGAGATACGGACGGGAATGGGTCGCCATCCGGTGGATCGGAAAAGAATGGCCGTGCTGGAAAAAGGCGGGCGCGAAGCCGTTTCTCAATGGAAGGTCGCAGTCGCCTGGGGTGAGGTGAGCCTGCTCAGGGTCGTCATCAAGACGGGGAGAACCCACCAGATCCGGGTTCATCTGAGCCATATGCAACATCCGGTGGTCGGCGACGAAACCTATGGCGGCGGAAAACGGAAAGCTCGCGCGGTCAAATCCGATGTCCTGCGAGAGCTGTTGATGGAGGTGGACCGCCAAATGCTTCATGCGGTCGGATTGGCGTTCCGGCACCCCGTTTCCGGAGCGGACCTCTCATTCACGGCACCGCTGCCGCCCGATTTTGCCGGTCTGCTCGAACGAATAAGGATTTCGCTCCAGAAAGAAGGAGCGGGCCGTTCCGATCCATCAGGGGTTGGGATGGATAAGCTGCCTTAGATCTCTCATCTTGCCCACGAATTCCCGCAGAGAATCACTCCCGCGTCTTTCGACGACCCGCGGCGTGATCGCAATGAGCAGTTCCGTGCGTTCCCTGCTTTTGCCCTTCTGCCCAAAAAGCGGGCCGATAATGGGAACATCGACCAGCATCGGCGCGCCGGTGGTGGTGTCCCGGTCGATTTCGTCGATTATGCCGCCGATGACCACGGTGGAGCCGTCCTGGGCCAGCAGCGTCGTCTTCAGGTTTCGCTCGGTGAAGGTGGGCGCGGTGTTGTTGACCCCGACGGTGGCATTGGCGCCGACCCGGCGGATGGTCTGTTCCACTTCCAGGCGGACCAGGCCTCCGGCGTTGATGTGAGGTGTAACGGTAAGTATGGTGCCGGTTTCCTCGTATTCGATGGTGCTGAACACAGTGTCGAGGGTGGTCGAGGTCCCCCCGGTGTAGGACCCGCTCGGTACGGGCGTCCGTCCACCCACCTGGATGGCGGCTTCCTTGTTGTCGGTTGCCAGCAGGGTGGGCGTGGAGAGAATCTTCACTTTGGTTTTCGAGGACAGCCAGCTCAAGACCCCCGCCATGTCTTTGGCATTGCTGACCCAGGCCAGTGCCATGCCGCCCGCGGAGGATATGCCGGCCAGGTTGAGAGCAATGTCGGACACGCCTCCCAGTCCGTTGAGGGAGCCTTGCCCGACGCCGGCTCCGACTTCCGCATGGCTGAAGTACCATTTCAGCCCGTACTCGAAATCCTTGGTCAGCGCGACCTCGGCAATGATGACCTCGATCAGGACGGCGCGGGGCAGGATATCCAGCGCTTCGATGGTCTTCTTTATCTTGGCGTAGTCGGTGGCGTTTGCACGGACCACTATGGCATTGTTGACCTCATCGGGGATGATCATCACTTCGGGGGACACCGATGTCGGCGGACTCTGTCCTCCCGCGCGGCCCGCGGCGCTGCGCGCCGCGCGCTGAGCCGAAGCCCCGCTGCCAGTGGTTTGTCCGAACGCCGAGCCGGTCCCCCCATACTGGCCGGATGAGTCCGAGGACGCCGAGCGGAATCGACTGCTCGATGAGCTGCCAAAGGACGAACCGCTCGACGAGGTGCCGAAACCCGAGGAAGTCGACCCACCTCCGAAAGACGAGCCGCTGCCGAAGGTTCTCCTCCCGGTGGTCGATTGGACGACCTGTTTTTCCGGTCGCCTTTCGGGTGCCGCGATTCCGTACACCTGCAGCAAAATGTCTCCGATGTCCTTGGCCAGCCCGTTTTGGACGTAGTAGACGTAGATCTGCTCTCCCACTTCGCCGCCATGGGTGTCCAGGGCGTTGATCCATTGCCTGGCGGTCTTGAGCAACTCGGGTGTCTGGGCCAGGACCAGCACGCCGCGGAAATTCACCAGGGGGATGAACGCGAGATTGTTCTTGAGGTTCGTCTCCTTGAAGAGGCCCAGTTTGCCCATAAGGGCGTCCATCCCCTGGACGGCGTCCTGCGGAGCGATGGATTGCAGCTGAACGACCTCCATGCTCACTTCCTGAAGGATGTTCATATCCATCGTTCTGAGGACTTCAACGATGGAGTGGGCATTGTCGCTGCTCTCGACGAAGATGAGGCTGTTGGACATGGTGTCCGAAATGAGGGGCCGCCCGGGGGTGATGAAGGATTTTACGGTGTTGAGCGCCTGTTTGACGTCCAGGTAGCGCAGTTTGTAGATGACGATGACGGGTCTCACCCCGTCCTTGTCCGGCTTCAACGTGATGGTGTCGGCGAGGGACAGGCTGCTGCTGGCGCTGCGCTGCAAGGGCTGAATATAGTAGAGTCCCTTCTGGGGGGTGATCGAAACGTTGTTTGCCTCGAAAGCTTTGATGATCATCTGGAGCAGCTCGGTCCTGTTGAACTCGCCCTCCAGGTACATGCTGATCCGGCCTTGAAGAGTGGGGTCCAGCACATAGTTGAGCTTGAGGTAATCGCCGAATACCTGGCTTGTGACCTCTCCCAGGTCGGCCTTGTCGAAATTGAAGACGACCTTCTGACGTTCGCCTTCCCCGACTGGAACTCTCTCTCCTTTTCCCCCGGCGGGCGGGGTGAGCAGGCCGGAGGTCGTCTTCCCCTCGTGGCGCGGGAGGACGGGCTTTTTCTTGGCTGCATCGGAGTCTTTCTTCGGATCGTCCAGCGACACCTGCTTCTCTTTGGGTGAATCCAGGGCGACGGGACTCAGGACCTCGGCGGGTGACTTCGCTTTCTGCTCGGGGACTGCTCCCCAGACGGTGCGCGGCGCCCGTGGAGGCGGAGTGCCCGCCGTACCGCAGGACAACAGGACAGAGGCCATCAAAACAACCCCTATGGCCCGGCATATCTTCATGGTTTCCCCCCCATGCATACAATACCCAAAAGGCCTCGTGAGCAGGGATATCGTCGGTGCGCCAGTATAAATGAGAAACGGTCCGCAATGCAAAACAATCGTTGAGGAGCAACCGGCCCCGGGCCGATCGCCTGCGCGGACTTCACGTTCAGGACTTGTCCCCCTTTTCCATGAGTGCGGCAAGGATAACGTTGATGATCAGGTCCGGTCCCTTGCTGCGCTGTATTTTCTGGATATTGATCTCCTGGACCAGGATGGCCGCCTCGAAGTTCTTGACCCTGTCCAGGAAGAAATGAAGCCCGTCCACCGTCGTCATGAAGTTGAATCGCAGGTGGACTTCCTGGTAGAGGCCATATTCCTTGCTCGCAAGCACCTGGTAGGTCTTGATGTCGAGCTTCCGGCCGCCTTTGGCGGACAGCATGTCGCTCAGCGAAGCGGCCAACTGGTAAGGATCATTGCCGCGGAACAGGCGCTTCTGCATCTCTTTGAGCTCCTGTTCCTGCTTCACCAGGTTGTCTTTGATGCTCTGGGCCTGGTTGAGCTTATCCTGATATTTCTTCGCCAGGTCGCTCTTTTGTCTCACCTGGGCGGCCAGTTCCTCCTTACGGACAAGGAGAGGGTTGACCCAGATCGCATAGACCACCAGGATTCCCACAAGAGTCGCCGTAACCACCAGGATCGCGGTGCGCTGCCTTTTTACGTCGGACCAGGATACCTTGTGCTTCATCATGGCTGCGTCCTATTCGTCCTCTTCCGGGGCGAAGTCCTCATCCACGGCCTCCTCGTCCGGCAACTGGCGCCTGGGGGCCGATTTTCCGACCGGAGGAGATGTGGATGCGGGCGCCGGAGCGACGCTCGGCGCCTGGTCGTCGGGCTTTTCCGGCGGCAGTGCTTCGAGGGTTTTCATCATCTTCTCGGATTCGATCTGGACCTGCACGTTGAACCGTTCCATGTCCGAAGAAGGATTCTTGGTGACGGGCGAGGCAAATCGCACGTCCGCCAGCCCATCGACCTTGGAGAGCTCGGACAGATACTTGATGGCGGATTTGCTCTCGCCCCTCAGCATCAACTGTCCCTTCTTGATGGACAGGTAATTGAGCCAGGTATCTTCAGGCGTCACCTGCGTGAGGAAACTGAGAACCTCCAGGATGGGGTAGCCTTGCTGATTGAACTGGGTGAGGGTCTTTTGGTCCTGCTCGAACTTGGCGATCCGGTTCTGGAGCTCCTCGATGGGCTTCCACTGCGTTTCCAGCTGAAGCACCTGTTTCTGAAGCCGTTTGCTGTCTTCCACAAGCCGGTTTGCGGCATACACCTGGTAGAAGGAAAAGGCGGTGAAAACGGCGACGAGCGCCAGCACGGGGTAGGCAACCTTGGGCACCTGCCAGGGTTTGAGCACCAGTTCCGTCTCGAACGTTCGAACGCTATCCTGTTCCAGGATGTATCGCACCCATTGGTGAACAAGGCTTTCTTCGACCGGATGGACGCCCATCGGGAGCTTCTCGTTCCTCCATTCCCGGCCGTAGCTCTCGGTGTCGTTGCACTCCTCATCCGAGCAAAGCAGATGGATGCGGACTTCCTGCCGGTCCGGACCTTCTCCCAGGCAAAGCAGGCTTTCCCGGAAAAGCCCGAGATTGTCCCAGTTCCTGCCGAGCAACGTGGAATCGAGGAGAAACCCGTTGTAAAAGCGGTGCATCTCGACATGCTCAGGGTCGATGATGCGCCCCATGATCTCGATGGGAAAGACGTCCTCTTCCGCGCGCAGTTCCGGGACAAACGCCTTGTACATCAGGGCGCCGGGGATTACCGAGAAGCTGTCGTAAACCCCACCGCCCAGCGCCTGGTAGAACTTGTCATAGACATCCCTCTGTATCGAAAAGATCGGGACGGAGAGCTGGCTGTCGACGAGCACGGCAGGACCGAAAAAATGCAGGGTCCGGTCCTGCTCGTGAAAGACATTTTCCTGCCAGTCGAAGTTCAGTGCTTCCTCCAACTGCTCCTGGAGCGCGGCGGGGTAGTGTTCGCGATGGAAAGTGTAGTAACTGCGGGAAAGGAACAGAACCAGGGCTCCGGCTCTTTTTCCGCGGGGCCGCAAATTAAGGCGCTGAAGGAATTCATGGACGGGTTCCCCCTCGGGAATCGCGAAGCGCTCCGTGGAGTCGATCTTCCATGTTCGCCACTGCCGGTATGCACGCAGGAGCTCAATCTGACCGGGCTCGACATAGACCGCCAGAAGATTCCCGGGACGATGCTTGACAAGACCCTTCAGCATCCTTCTTTATTCTCGCTTTCCTGTCCGGATCACAGAATCTTGCGGTACAGCACCTGGTACCCTTCGGGCGTCTCGGGCGCAAAACGCACGACCAGCCAGACCGTGACCGAAGGTGGTCCGGAACCGGCTTTTCCGCAAGACACGATACGGTATACTCCACCGCGTACCCACACCGCCTGCGGCCGAAGGTCCTCCCCTGGCAGATTATCCATCAAGACGGTATTACTACCATAGACCGTAAGCATCTGGAACAGCGAATCTCTTGCAGGAAACTGGAAACCATCCGTTTCGGATTCATCCGTTTCGGATTTCTCCCTTTCCGCATCCTCTTGCTTCGGCCCGTACCCGTAAAACAACTGCTGACTCATTCCGGGAATCATCAGGAGTTGATCCAGCCTGACCAAAGGGCCGTTGACAGGGCCGTAGTGCATTCCCGCACGCTTGTACTGGTCCTGTTCCATGCCGTGAAGCAGGGGAGAGTCGTCCTTGTCGATGAAGTCGGCGATCCGATCGGCCAATTCCTCCGCAGGCTCCCCTTCCATACCCCGTTTCACGAATGCCGCCTTGAGTTGGGCATGATTTGCGCGGTTCACGTTGATCTTCTGGTCTTCCCTTTCCATGATCACCACGGCGCGGCCGGTTTCGTACTCCACCAGGTGGGGGGCGCCGTCGGGCAGCCAGTTGTCCTCCCCACTCCGATCCAGCCCGAGGGAGGGACTCTGCCCCATTCGGGCCAGCGCCTCGTAGCATCCACCGATTGCAAGGTGCAATGCCTGGGACTTGCGTAGCAGGTGGGTCTGCTCTTCACCCCGTAGCCGCGTTTCGGCGCTGATCTGGAGCGCCAGCCACATGACCAGAGCGCAGATCCACAGGACCGCCACAATCACGACACCGCTTTCTTGCCCAAGCCGCAGTTTCTTCATAAGGCCGCCGCGTTCTCCCTCATTTTCGCATCACTCGCTGTCGGAGCCGGCGCCCGGGAGCGTCGGCCGGGCCACCCCTGCGGCGTTCTTCCTGTCCGTTTTCAGGGGAAAAATGAAATTGGGAATGATAGACCGCGCGTCGGCTTCCGCGTCTCCGGGCAAGACCCACTTCACCAGCACGAAGGAAGGCATGGGCGATTCCTCTTCTCCCCAGGATTCGGAAAACGAGCCTTTCTCCTGGCCGCCGAAGGTGAACGTGAGAGCGGAGACCTCAACGGAGAAGAAACGCGGCCATGACTCCTCGCTCGTTGACGGCCCGATCTCGATGAACGCCTTGATGGCGTCGGTATGGTGGGTATCCAGCGGCATCTCCGCGTAGAACAGTTTCTTCTCACGCTCGTCGAAAAGGTACCTGGCCACCACCGGGGCGCCTCCCGAAATGGCTTTCACCGAATGGGCCGTTGCCAGTGTCAGGGAATGAGCGTTTCCTTGAAACAACGGTCTGGACTCTCCATCGATTCGGATGTACGTCGGGTCGAACTGCGCAAGCTGCATCTTCATGAGATCGAGCATCGCCGGCATGTCGCTCGGTTTTCGGTTCTGTTCCCGCTCCCAGGCCCGCATGGAGAAAGTCAGAGCCACGGAGAGCATCCCGATGACGAGGCTCGAGATCAATGTCGCGAGGACCAGCTCCAGCAGGGTGAAACCGCTGCGCGAGGGGAGCACGCGCGACGGCTTGACGGTTGTTCTCCGGGTGAAGGCGGGACTCATGCGATCACCTCGACCTATCCCGGGGCACCATCAGGCTGAATTCGAGCTGTTCTCCCCGGTAGAGCAACTGCACTCGATACAAGGGGCGCGACCGTTCCCCGAACGGCGCGCTCGGCCCCACTTCGACCAGCGTCAACCGGACGGCGACCGTAGGCGTTTCAGGCATGTCGTTCAACGTCAGATCCCCTTGTTCCGCCTTGACGGGATCGGCGAGAATCTCCTGGGCCGCGGCCTCCAGCACCGGTTGGATGAGGCTCTTCTCCTTCAGACGCAGATTGAACTGGAGCGATGCGGAAATGACTCCCATGACGCCGCCCACAATCAGTGTCCCCACCAGCAGGCTCACCATGACCTCCAGGAGTGTGAAACCGTTTGCGACACGCAATAAACGGGAGTCGGGTCTTGCGATCATGAGCTCACTCTCGAAAGGTGAACGGTCCCGAACAGGGGATGAACGTACAGGCGGAAAGAACGCACCTTGTCGAACACGATCTCGATGTCGCCCCCGGACAGGCTGCCGTCCGGAAAGAAGAGCAGGCAGTAATCCCCGGTCTGCGGGTCCCGTTCCAGTTGATCGGCAAAGATGTCCACGTTTGGAGGAATGGGCCTGCGGGGCGGGTCTTCGAAATCGTAAACCCGCTCCGCTCCATTGATTCTGAAAAACACGATCGTTCCCGCATTCATGGCCCTCAACCGCGACCTCTTCAGCGTATCGACGAACTCCTGGAGGAATTCCCGGTCTTCCATCCTTCTCCAGCCCGCCCCGACGCGAGGGAGGACCAGGGCGACCGTGATGCCGATAATCACCATGACCACCATGAGCTCGAGGAATGTGAACCCCGCACGATTTCCCGGAGATGCTCCCTGCATACAATAAGTCCGAAAACGGGTTCTCATGCCGATCCGCGTTCAAGATCACACAACACCGGTTCGCCGGGCGTGTCATGCCGTGTCCCCGTGCCGGAGAGATCGCCCGCGGAGGCGCGCCGGTCGGCCGCGCAAAATACGAGGGGGAGAGCTTTATGGCCTCCCGTCAACATTACCATCCTCAGCGCAGGTTCGTATCACGCTAAAACTTGATGTCGTTGATACCGAATATGGCGGTAAACATGCTCAGAACCATCAACCCGATCACCAGACCCGTAACCACAATAACGGCCGGTTCGAGAAGGGTCATAAGTCTCTGGAGGCGCCGCTGCAGCTCCTTTTCGAAATGGTCCCCCAGGCCGAGCAGTCCTTCGCCCATGTTGCCCTGTTCCTCCGAAATGCGGAGCATGGTTCCCATACGGGAAGGGAACAGCTCGCGCGATCTAAAGAAGTTGCTCATCGAGTGGCCGATCTTGATCTCCTGATAGAGGGGTGAAATCGCCTGTTTGAGGACCGTGTTGGTCAGCAACTCCTGTCCCAGGCTCAGCGCGCGCAGGAGCGGAACGCCCGCCTGGATCATGGTCCCGAGGGTACGGCAGAACCGGGTCAGCTCGCTGTGGAGAACGAGATATCGCGTGAGAGGGAAGCGGAACAGGAAGCGGTCCAAAGCCCCTCGTGTTGCCGGGTGCCGGTACAGCTGACGCCCGCCGAAAAACACCACCCCGGCGGCGAGAACGAGAGCCCAGCCGTAGTCCTTGAGGAATATTCCCACATCGAGGAGGAATTGCGTCACGGGTGGTATTTTCTGGTGCAGATCATTGAAAATCTTGGCAAAATTTGGAATGACATAAACCAGCAGAACCACCATCGAAATAAGGCTCGTGGCAAAAAGGATAGCAGGATAGATCATCGAGGAGACGAGGCTCTGCCTGAAAGTGCGGCGCTGTTCGAGGTATTCCGCCAGGCGCCTCAGGATCGGACCGAGGGTCCCGCTGGCTTCCCCGGCCCTCACCATGTGATCGGACAGATTTCCGAAAACGTGACGGTACTTGGCGAGAGCGCCGGAAAGGTCGCTTCCGCCTTGAACCTCTTCGAGCAATCCCTTGCTGATCCTCTGAAAGACCTTGTTGGTCTGATTGCTGCTGATGAGGCCCAGCGCCCTGTCCACCGGGAGACCCGCGGAGAGCAGATCGGAAAGATCGAAGAAGAACCGAATGAGATGCTCCTCGGGTACCCTGCGCTGACGGTGACTCTTGACCGGTTTGATCTTCACGGGATAAAGGCGGCCGCTCTTCAACTTCCTCGCGGCGTCACCCTCCGAAAGCGCTTCCAGGACGCCGCGGTGCGTCTCACCCTGTCCGTCCCGCGCCTGGTACTGGAAATATCCCATGATGCCGTCCTGTTTGCTCGTTCATCCGGCCGACGCCGGATTGACCCGAGATAGTGTGTCTGCCGCCACGAAACGCCCGGACCCCGCTCCGGCGAATCTCGCCCGCTGCCGGTTCCCGGCCGGGCATGCACGGCTCATCGCCGACCGCCTCCGCCCGTTCGCGTCGTCGTCGGTCGCCCGCGCCGTTTCCAACCCGCCCGCGGGTCCAACGGACAATGGCGCAGAGGCGCGGGCCGACTCATGACAGGCTTGTCACCCTCAGCACCTCCGAGAGCGTCGTAATGCCTTCGATCACCTTCCGATAGCCATGGTGCAAAAGCGGTCGGTAGCCCGATTCGAAGGCGATCGGGGCAATGCTCCCGGCATCCTTCCCGGCGACGATCGCCGATCGGACGCTCTCATTCACCTTGAGCACCTCGAAGATTCCCTGTCTGCCCCTGAATCCGGTGTAGCCGCATCGATCGCAGCCCTTGTTCTGGCAAAGCGTAAGGGAGCGAGGCAGGTCGGGAATGATCTCGTTGAGACGGTTCCAATCGGCTTCGCGCGCAGTGTAAGGTTCCTTGCAATGAGGGCAGAGCACACGCACCAGGCGCTGGGCGAGAACCGTCAGAAGGGAGTCGGCCATCAGAAAAGACTCGATCCCGATGTCCCGGAGCCGTGTGATGGCGCCCGGCGCGTCGTTCGTGTGAAGGGTCGACAACACCAGGTGACCGGTGAGAGCCGATTCGATGGCGATGTCGGCCGTTTCCTTGTCCCGGATTTCTCCGATCAGAAGCACGTCCGGGTCTTGCCGGACAAGAGACCTGAGCGCGTTGGCGAAGGTGAGGTTTATCTGAGGCTTGACCTGGATCTGGTTGATGCCGTTGATCTGGTATTCGACGGGATCCTCGACCGTGATGATTTTTCTCACCACGGAATTCAGTTTTTTGAGGACCCCGTAAAGGGTGGTCGTCTTGCCGGAACCGGTCGGGCCGGTGACGAGGATCATACCGAAAGGCCGTTCGACAAGCTGTTCCAGGTAGGCGAGGTCCTCCCCGTCCATGCCCAGGTTGGCCAGATTGTATTCGACCCCCTCCTGAGCCAGGAGCCGGAGGACGATACTCTCTCCGTATATGGTCGGAACGGTCGAAACGCGGATGTCGACCTCGCGGTTGCCGAACTTGAGCTTGATCTTGCCGTCCTGGGGCAGCCTGCGTTCAGCGATGTTGAGGTTGGCCATCAGTTTGAGGCGGCTGACGATCGCCGCCTGCATGCTCTTCTGAGGTTGATCGAGGTCGAAGAGCACACCGTCGACTCTGCATCGGACCTGGAAACTGCGCTCGAACGGCTCGAAATGAATGTCGGATGCCCGCATGTCGAGCGCGCGCGAGATCAGGACGTTGACGAGCCTCACGATAGGCGCTTCCTGGGCCAATCCCCTCAGGTGCTCGAGATCCTCCTCGAAAGCGCTGCCGTTGAGCACCGCTCCTTCACCGGAGCGGGACTGTTCTTCGGCCTCCCTTGCCGCGGTCCCGTACAGCCGGTCGATGGCCGTTCGGATCTCCTCCCGCTGCCCAAGGCACAGACTGAGTTTCATGTCGGCGAAGTAACCGCCCAGGAGGTTCAGCACCGGCAGGTTCAAGGGATTGTTGACCACTACCTTCACCTTGCCGCTTTCGATCTGGATGGGGAGGACGGCGTGCTTGCGCAGAAAAACCATGGAAACGCCCTCGAGGAGCACTGGTTTCTCCGGGTAATCTTCACGCTCCAGCAGCGGGATCCCGAAATGCTGGGACAGAACGCGGAGGATGCGGTTCTCATCGGTCACCGAAATCTGCTCGAAGGCGTCCGCAAGAGGCAATCCCTCCATGAAATAGGCATCGCGCAACTGACAGACCTGCTCCTCCTGCAGGTTGAACTCCCGCCGGAAAGCACTGAGCAATGAAGAAGACTCGGACATATCGGCTCCTCGTCCTTTGAAATTCCCGGTAATTCCTTAACAAATCGGTCGTCAAAAGTAAACGTCGCCGTTCCTCCGGCTTCCGAAGCCCCGGCGCGTTGAGCTCAATGCTTCCCGTCGCGGTCCTTCCCGCCGGTGGTCGGATGAGCGGACGCGGCGGGGCTCCGAAAAACGCGGCGACGCCCCGCCGCAGAACCCCCGCCGGGAACTCCCGGAAAACACCCGTGGACTTTCCGGATGAGCGCTAATATACTCAGAATCGGAAAGAATATTCTTGTTGAGCACAGTGAACCCACGAATTCATCTCAACGGGAGGCCGGAAGCCCGACATGATGAGACTTGGCGTGTATGTTGCCTCAGTTTTTTGCGGGGTTTTACTCTTGTTTTCCCTTTGTGTCGCAGCCCCGGTGATGGTGGAAAAGAACCTTTTCGCCCAGGACCGCAAACCGCCTCCACCCGAATCGGCCACTCCGGCTGCCCAGTCCAATAAACCGGGCCCCTCCCACAATGCGATCCAACTGGACGGGATCATCATCCACGGCGATTCCAGGAAGGCCCTTTTGCGGTACAAGGGGCAAGTCCCCGGAGCCGAAAAGAAGAAGGACCGGTCTCCGTACGTGACCGTTCGGGAAGGCCAGCGTTTCGGGGACTACCAGGTCGTCAAGATCGAATCCAAGAGCGTCTCGCTCGAGAAGGACGGCCAGGTCTTCGTCATAAGCCTTTTCAGCGACGGCAAGGTGGTCACTCCGCTGCCGGCCGCCGCGGCGGTTCCACCGCAGCCTCGGCCCGCTCGGCCGCCTCAGCCCGGTCATCCTCCCGAGATGCCCGGGGGGAGGATGATGCCGGCGCAGCCTCCAATGCCTGAAGGAGCGGAAGGGGCGGGTCACGCGACCATGGCCGCCCCGGGTGCCGATTCCGGAACCGTTCGGCCCGGAACGCCCGCTGAATCCCCCCCCGCCCAGCCTCAGCCCGACGAGGAACCGCAGGAGGAGGAGGAAGAGGTCGCTGAAGAATCCGATCAGTAGAAGTTGATTCCGCCCGCGAGGCGATCGGGCCTGATGGACGCTGAAAGAAAACGGCGATGCCGGGAAGGATCGGGGCAGGGCGGAGGAAAATCGGCCGCCCGGTGGAAGAAGGGCATTCTCCGTAAAGGGTTCACAGCGAACCACCAATGTCCCTGCGGCAAGAAGCGGGCGCCTGTGTGGAATTTCGGGCTCAGAGCGGCCATGTCGCGCAAAGCGTGGTTCCCGCCCCTTCGGTCGATTCGACGGAGAAGGTTCCGCCGGATAGTTCGGTTCGCTCCTTCATGCTGGGGAGACCCAGACCCGATGAGGAATCGCTGCGGCGTGAGGCGCTGGTCCGGTCAAATCCGATACCGTTGTCGCCGATTTTGAGCTCGAGCGTTCCCGGCGTCTTGCGAAGGCCGATCTTGACCCGGCTGGCCTGGCTGTACTTCGCGGTGTTGTGAAGCGCCTCCTGCAATACCCGGAAAATGACGATTTTCAAGGCCTCCGGAATGTCCTCCTCCACGACCTCGATCTCCTTGTCCACCCGGAGGTGCGTGTAGGCTTTCCTGAATTGTGCGCAAAACCAGTCCATCGTGGTGAGGATGCCGAAGTCATCCAGAATGGGAGGACGAAGATCGGTCATGATTCTTCTGGATTCGTCTATGGCGTGCTGGGTGAGAACGATGACGTTCTGCAGGGATTCGTAACTCTGTGAACCCTGCCTCATCCGTCGTAGCGTCGCCTCGAGGCTGAACTTGATTGTGCTCAGAGACGATCCGATGCCGTCGTGGAGCTCCCGGGCGATCCTCTTGCGTTCCTGTTCCTGGGCTGCCAGAAGCTGACTCGACAGGAGGTGCAACTGCCGCTCCGACTCTTGCAGGGCCGCTTCGGTCTGCTTGCGTTCCGAGATATCCTCTATGATCCCGATACCTCCGATCACCTTGCCGTCCGCCGACAGGATCGGGCCGTAGTTCGCTTTCAAATTGGAAATCTTCCCTCCCGTCACCGACAGGTAGCTGCCCTCGTAATGTGCCGACTTCCCGGACATGCACGCGATGACCGCAGCCTTCATCTTCTTGTTCTTCAAGGATGTGTTCAGGTTGAAGCCCACAAGCTTCTCGGCGGTGGTGCCCCAAATCCGGAAAATGTTTTCGTTGGCCGTCGTAATGACGCAGTCGGCATCAAAGTGGAAAATGCCCAAGGGCGAATTCTCGAAGATCATGCGATACTTTTGTTCCGATTCGCGCAGTTTCGTTTCGGCTTCCTTGATCGTGGTGATATCGGTCATCGTGCTGATGGTTCCCCGATAGTCGCCCTGCTCGCCGAACATCGGCCTGCCCGAAACAAGCACCGGGATGTTCCGACCGTCCCTCGATTTCATCTGGATTTCATAAAGAGAGCCCTCCCGGTTCCTGCGCTTCTCCATCTCACGCTGAAGGATCAGCAGGTTGGCGCTGTCGAAAAGCGCCGATACCTGCATGCCGACGAGCTCCTCCCGGACGTACCCAAGAAGCCGGCACATCTTGTCGTTGGCGTAAAGGACCCGGTCATTCGCATCGCGGACGCACAGCCCTTCGTTCATGGTCTCAACCAGCATGCGAAACTGTCGTTCGCTTCTGGCCAGAGCCTGATCGGCCAACCTCTTGTCGGTTATGTCGCGAATCGACTGGATGGCGCCGACCCAGTTGCCTTTGCCGTCGTACAGGGGGGATGCCTTGCCCCACAAATAGGCGCCTTTGCCCCGGTATGCATTTGGCGCGTAAGCCTCAGCGAAATACGTCTCGCCCTGCTTTTTCACATACTGGTATTTCCGCTCGAATTTCGAATCCGCACCCATCACCAGATCGATGACGATCGGACGGCGCTCGCCGTAAAACGGCACCGCATATGCAAAATCTCCCCGGCCAAGGATGTCCTTCTTCCTCACCCCGGTCATCTCCTCGATCGCTCGATTCCACGCGATGACTTTTCCCTCGCGATCGATGACAAAAGTGGCGTCGGGAAGGAATTCAATGATATCGAGATTTCGGCGGGTGATATGGGGGCGGTCGCGGAGCGGTCTGCCTCCGGCGTCGTCGGTTATTTCTTCTCGGGCTTGTCGGGATTTCAAAGGCGGAGAGCACACCGCCTGTGTCTTGTTCCCGTCGCGTTCATCACTCACAGCAGCAGAACCTCCGCACATCGAACAGGAAATGCGAAAAGGGCAATTCCACAGGAGAATGAGATCTCAATGCGTATAATTGATAAACAATAGCACGAACGCATGCCCGCCGGAAGCGAAATCTGACAAAAGCATCACCAAATCGGCGGGTTACTGAATGACCGGAGCGATAACCCCTTCAACCGCAGTCGCTGCCGGTTCGCTATCCGTGCCGGGGCCTTTGCGGCGGCATAATCCGGGGGGGACGAACGATCTTGCAGGACCGGCCCGGACACCACTCCGGCGAACCGCCGACCGGCCTCCGGACCCGGCTTCGGAACCCGGTGTTTTTCCCCGAGCGGCCGGCTGCGCCGGGATGAGCGCGAGCGTTTTCCTTCGTTCCCGCGCGCCCGCCGCTGAGCGCCGATCGCCCGAAAATGCGCGATGCTCGTCCGGCTATGGTTCATCGTGCCGTGTATGGGGTGAATGCCGATAAGGGGGGCGAAAACAAAGCGGTCCTGTATCGCGTCCGCTCAAGTTGAGGCAGGAGCAGCCACCGGGACTAGGCCGTCTTCTCCGCTTCATCCGAAGTCTCGGCGACCAGCGGATCGATGTCTTTCTGCTTTATTTCCAGTCTCTTCAGGCGGCCCTTGTCGTTGATCGCGCGCTCCAACTCCCGCCTGACCTCCGACTGCGCCAGGAGCTCGGAGAGCAGAATGCGCTTATAGCTGATGCTGCGAAGCTCGTTCTCCAGGAATTCGTCACGTTCCTGCTTCAGCTTCAGGTTTTGAAGGAAAAGCTTTTCCTCGAGGGACTCGTTCTCGATGAGCAGCGTGATGAACATATCGGTGACCTTGCTCTTCCTGAGGCCCATCATGCCGATTCCCGCGGCCTTCCTCCGGTACTGGTCGAGCCTGGTTTCCAGGAAGCCGATGCGTCGGTTGAGCTCTTCCTTCTCCTGTTCGAGCCTCTGCTTCTCGTGATCCCAGAATTCCTTGAGAGCTCGCTCGATGGTCAGCATCTCTTCACGATCTTGTTCCGATTGAGTCTCGAATTTTCTCACATTGCGGCGGTATCCAAGGTAGTAGGCCGCGGCGAAAACGACAACCACGCAGAAGGTGACCGCCAATATCTGAGAGATAAGGATCAGATCCATGAACACTCTCCTCCTGCCGCCAACCGGGAGTCCCATCGTTCCCTGCGTCTGGCGCGATAAGCGACGTCGCCCGCCCCGCGAGCGGGATTGTATCCATTGCTCAACTTATTAACACAAATGAGCAAAATATCGACCAGAATATTGTCTCCAAAGGCAAAAACCACTCCCTTGCGGTATGCGCCGCGCGACGCATGGTGCGAATCATCGCGCGAAGAACGCGGCGGCGGCCCCAAAAACCGGCAGCGGACCGGCTGCGATCCGGGGCAGTCGAATTGCGGCCCGGCACTTACCTACCCCAGGGAGGTACCGACGGACCGCGCCGTCTTGATGAGGGGGGAATCCAACGGGACAAGCCGCTGTCTTCCCGCGACCTTCTCGATGGGAACCGGGACCGTTTCGCCTCCCTGGAAAGCGACCATGTGGTTGTAGCAGCGTTCTTCCACCAGTTCCATGGCCTTTACGGCAAACCGTGTGGCGAGCAAGCGATCGAGGGGTGTGGGCGTGCCTCCGCGCTGCACGTGCCCAAGAATGGTGACGCGGCACTCGATCCCGGTCTGTTCCTCGATCTCGGTCGCAATCCGGTGGCTGATCCCGCCCAGGCGAATCGGGTCCGGGCTGTCCTTGACGATTCTGTGAACGGTCTGAGTCCCTCCCACGGGAGCCGCGCCTTCGGCCACCACTACAATGCTGAACTGTCTCCCGAAGCGGCTTCGCCTTCGCGCCACTCCAATGATCTCCTTGATGGAATACGGAATTTCCGGAATCAGCACAATGTCGGCTCCCGCGGCGATCCCGGCCTCCAGGGCGAGCCAGCCCGCATTTCTTCCCATCACTTCAATGAGCATGACCCGGTGATGGGACTGTGCCGTTGTGTGAATTCGATCGATGGCCTCGGTGGCGACGGTGCGGGCCGTATCGAAGCCGAACGTGATGTCCGTCTCGGCAAGGTCCTTGTCAATGGTCTTCGGCAGGCCGATGACGTTGACTCCCTTGCGGGACAGCTTCTCCGCAATTGTCATGGTCCCGTCGCCACCCACGCAGATCAGGGCGTCCATGGCAAGATCCTCGCAAAGGGCGACGCACTCCTCGGATACGTCCACGCAACGCTCCTGGCCGCCCTCGCGCACCCGATGTTCGAAGGGATTCGCCTTGTTGCTCGAGCCCAGGATGGTCCCTCCCTGTGTGAGGATGCCGGAAACCATCTCGAAAGTCAGGATCGTGAAGCGCTTCTCGATGAGACCGAGAAACCCGTCATAGAAGCCGACGACTTCCATGTCGAAGTTGTTGACGGCGCTCTTCGTGATGCCCCTGATGACTGCGTTCAAACCGGCGCAGTCTCCTCCGCCCGTGAGAATCCCAACTCTTCTCTTACCCATTGTCTCACTCCCCTTCCAATTCTTCATCCTCGGGAGGCCCCCCGATGCCTTGCGGCGGGCAGCGTTCAAGAACGGGACAACCGATGCTCCCAAAAAGCGCGGAAAGTCCCGCTGTTCATCACAATACTCGCAGATTGCACCGCGATCAAGCCGTTGCCGTTTGTCGACGCCTGCTTCCAGTTGCGAAAAGGCCACGATAAGCAGAGTGACGAATCGTCAAAGAGGGTGGGATTTCGTAGTGGCAACGGAAGCTCCACGGATGCGCTTCCGTTGCCATGCAGGCGAGTGTTACGATCTATTTTTCCATGCGCAGAATTCGCCCATCGTCAGATGGCCGTCCCCTTTCGTGTCGGCGGACATGAACGCGCTGTGAGTGCCGCCGATCTGACCATATCCCTTGTGCTTGCCCAGACCGTCACCGGCGCGAAAGTCGTTGTAAGTCAGGTATCCTTTGCCTCCGGAGTCCAGGTTCTTGAATACCTGTTCGCATTTGCTGATGTTTCCTTCCGGGGACAGCGCCTGGCCGCTCTGAAACGCCATTACCCCTGCGCCCGTGTATACCGCCAAGCCGACCACGGCCATCAATGCCACAGCCACTAGCAACATTCTCATGGCTATTCCTCCCGGCGTCGCGATTTACAACGCTGCCTACGTCTTCCATTCCATGCCGTTCAATGCTGTTTACAAAGCCGCTTGGACCCCGTTATTCTGGGAAAGCTCTGTATTCCATCACCCAGCATCGATCTCAAAGCCTCCGTAAAATGCGACATGGATTACTTATTGATAAGCTAACGTTCTAGAAAATGATTGTCAATTGTGTCGACATCGCAACCGATTTGCCGTAAAGGACTGCGATGAATCGAACGCGGCCGGTCGTCGCCTGCGCAATCGGGTGTGGGGAGAGCCCGGGCGCTTCTTGCGCGCTATCGACATGCAAAGCGTGACCTGCCGGTGGGACCGGGAAAGGCTCACCGTGTTTCTTTCGGTGGTCCGCATGGAACGCGGCACTGCCGGAGCGCGGGGGGCCAAACGGGAAACGAAACCGACCCGGAAGGCACGGTTTGCGAGCCCGCTGGGGACATCGGGAGCGGAGCGATAAGCCCTCCGGAATTCGCGTCGCGCCGTCGGCTGCTCACCTGCCGCGCTGAACGAGTGCATACAAACACCGCGCCCGCGGGCAGGCGGATGAGGAAACCTAAAACTATTTTAATTTTATTTTATTAATGAAAAAGACACATTCTGCCGTTTGGTACCTTGAAGACCAATCAGAAGACATGTTGCGGTGCGACTTTGCCTGTGATGCATGCCACGGGGATGGAATACGGGGCGGGCGGTATTTGCATTCGGACGGTTCGATGTTTTCATTGTACAAATCTTTCCGAGCGGAACGATTTCCATGCGTGTTTTGGTGGTTGAAGACGACAGACAGATCACGGATTTCCTTGAACGGGCGTTGACCGAGGCCGGCTTCAAGATCGATGTGGCCTGGAACGGCCCGCAAGGATTTGAACTCGCGCTCAAGGAAAGCTACGACGCCATCATCATCGACGTCATCCTTCCCGTAATGGACGGTCTGGAGATCCTTCAGAAGCTTCGCAATCGCGGGATCCTGACGCCCGTGCTGATCCTGAGCGCAAAGGGCAGTGTGAGCGACCGGGTGAGCGGCCTGGAGCTCGGGGGAGACGACTACCTCACCAAGCCCTTTGAACTGGCCGAGCTTCTCGCGAGGGTCTGGAGCCTCATCCGTCGAAGCAAGGTGAACCAGGAGACGGTGCAGCTCAAGGCCGGCGACCTGTGGCTGGACCTGGTCAGCCGCCGCGTTTTCCGCGGTGACGAGGAGTTCCGGCTGCTGCCCCAGGAATTCGCCCTGCTCGAATACCTGATGCGCAACAAGGGAAGGGTGGTCACGCGCGCGGAGATTCTCGAGAACGTCTGGGGCTATAACTTCGTGCCCGCCACGAATGTCGTGGAAGTTCACATCTGCCGGCTGCGCGAGAAACTGGAACGTCCGAACAAGCCCAGACTCCTGCAGACTTTCCGCAAGGCCGGTTATGCCCTGGTCGAAGACAGCTCGCCGGGGGACAAGGAATCATAGCCGTCCGCCAATAAGGGTTCCGCCTTTTTCGGGCTTTTCGCGAGGTATTGCCCCTCATCCTTCCAGTTGAACCATCACCGCCGTCAAGACGATGCTCGACACCTGCCTGGACTTTCCGCACCGACAAAGAAGGACATCCCTGCACACGCTCCCGTTCGCTTTGTCGAAATTGCTGGTGTTCCGTGAGATAAATATCTATATGGGAAAAGAATGAATTGACACGCGGCGCAAGCCCGGGCCTGTCCGGTTTCGCCCCGATTCGTCCCGCTGCGACGCAAGAGACCCGGGCGTAGGGATATCCCGGGGGGGGCGACGCCCCCGCGGAGCCGGGAAGACCACCGCCGGGCGAAATGGCCGAAAGGACCGCGACGGACGCACCCGAAGGGCCCAACAACAATTGCGAGGCAGGCCGATGGAATTCGAAATGACTACCGGAATGGGAACCAGGGTGCGCTTCACCCTAGAGCGGGACGAACATTCCGTGCACCAGGTTTTCGCCCATATCGTTCCAGCGGGGGAGAAGAACGAAAAACGTGTGCTGTGCACCGGCTGGCGGGTCAGCAGAACCGAACGGGGATTCGTGGAAGGAGTCAACGCCTCCGGCGAACTGATCGACGTGGCCCGGGACGACTGGGGAAAAATGCTGGCCTTGAGGGAGGATCTCAGGGACCGCGACAACCTGGAGAATATTTGCCTCGTCAAAGTCCACTCCCGAGGCAATCGGCTGACGATCGACGGATATACGCTCAGTGCCCGTGTCGACCGGGTCACCTGGCACAAGATCGAGCATTGCATGGAAGAGGTGGACAGTTCCGAGAACGATGAGCTTCTCGAGGGCGATCACTTCATCGGTTGGGTCGTGAAGCCCGGCATGGAATCCGAGGTCGAGCGCATCCTCGATGTCAAACCCGCAAAAAGGGTGACGGACTGAGGAGACCCATGACCGGGGGATGCCCCGATGACGCACGGGCATTCCCAGGGCCTGCAGGCCCGGCCGACACTGTCCGTGAAGGCCGGATGCGCTTTTGTGAGCCATCCTGTTCATACGCCTTCCCCCTCTCCACTCCGATCATCCCTGTTTCGTATCGGTTCCCACCCTTTCCCGGCTTTTCGGAATGCCCATGTGCTTGCGTCCTCTCAGAACAATTCTTAAATGATAATCTATTGCTGATTGGTGTTGGAGTCTGTGTCGTTCCGGACAACTCGAAGGAGGATAACGATATGGGAAGAATGCCCATACTGGCTGGACAGGCGGGGAACGGCCGCAACGCAGGCTGCGGCTCAAGGGGATTTTGTCCCGTCGACCGGCCGCTGCCCGTCTTCTACATGGTGGACTATTCGGTGATGGGGCTCCTGGTGGATCGGCTCGATGACGCGCTCCGGTCACTGAACGATGAAGGGTTTTCAATCATCGAGGAACCCTGGGGCAGTGAAGTCGTTGTGGAAAGTCCGGCGCGAACCGGGGAGATCGTCCGGTTGCTCGAGGAACGTGGAATCGCTTGCGAGATGGCCGACGTCGTCGGCGGAATGTACCAGGGGTGATGAGCCCCGCCTCGCCGGTTCGGCGGGAAATGAAGAGCCCGACACTCCTCCGGAGGGCGGCGAGGCAGCCGGGCGCGGCCTGCCCGCGGGCGGTACCGGAGGAGTGTCCGGGGCGGAGACTTTGCATGCCTGCGCGCCGGAAGGGGCTTAAGGTGGGTCAATCGTTGTCCACGATGATGATCTCGGCGGTTGCGGGGGTGCGGACGATGTAGGATGAATCGGGCGAGATCCTCATGATGACTCGTTCGTTTTTTTCGTCTCTTGAGTCGTCGACGGGTGTGAGCTTGACCAGCGCCGAAGAGACGCCGGCGGGAAGTGTCCGGGTTCCCGACAGTTTCGCGTAATCGATGCCGTTTCGAGCGGTGCCGCTCAGGGTGTATTTCACGGTGATCGCGGAAGCTGAGCCGCCCGTCCTCCTGATGCGGAATGCCGTGCCGCTTGCCCCGGATTCCGGCACCTGGGTCTTGGTGGCGGTGACGGTTACGATGGGCAGAGGGGATGGATCGGCCGTGCCGGTGCGTTGATAATTTCCTCGCCCCGTGCCCCAGAGAATCCGGGCATTGGCCGTCCCGGGGAGATCGTAGGCGACCAGCCCGGAATGAGCGGTATTGATCACCACTTCCAGGGCCTGGTCATCGTCGATGTTCGCCAGGGTTGGTGCCGCCAGTGCCCCGTTCCAGTCCGGGCTTCCGTAGGCGGCGGGCAGGCTGACCTGACGCACGGGGTTGCCCATGCAATCGAGAATGTGGAGTTTGCCGGTCCGGTGAGCGCTCTTTTCCACCCATGAAGTGAAGATGACTTCCGCGCAACCGTCGTTGTCCAGGTCGGCCACAACCGGCTCGGAAGCGAAGCGCATGATGCCCTCGCCTGAATCGTAAACGGAGAAAGGCCAGTTTCCGTGCTCTTTCTTGTCGAGCCAGAATGCGTGCACCCGACCGTCGTATGAGGAATAGACGATCTCCTTCCTGCCGTCGCCGTCCAGGTCGACCACGACCGGGTTCGGCTGACAATTCTCAATCACCTCATAATCCTCGCTCAAGGGCGCACCCGTATCCAATGGGACCTTGCGCCAGTCGAAACCGTCCCGGTTGAACCGGGTGCGGTCGCGGTTGAAAATATAGATCCCGTTGTACCTGCTGTCGTAATTTTCCGTCGCGCAATCGTAGACGTTGCCGGCCACCACGACTTCGAGGTTCGAATCCCCGTTGACGTCCGCAATGGTCGCGGCGCCGTGGGCGAAATTGGGGCGGTGGCGCTCGGAACGCGGGTCTCCCTGCTCGCACGTTCCCCAGCCGCGCTTTTCAACGCCCAGGCTTTCCCAGACCCCCACCTGTCCCCATCTCTTGCCCTCGTACATGGTGTTGTTGGCAGGAATGTGGGAACCATTTGCATTGTAGGCGCAAATGTAGTGCACATCGGACGGGACGACGATCTCGCCCTGCCCGTCCTTGTCCAAATCGTAGACCGCGGCATTGCTGTTATAAACGCCCCAGGCATAACCGTTGTCGTTCGCGAGTTGAGGCCATCCGTCGAGGAGGCGGCCATTGTGGTTGTACACCCACGTGTTGGTCTTGCTGCCGACTGCTCCGGTCACGACGATTTCGAGAAATCCGTCGCGGTCCAGGTCGTAGGCGCTCAAGCCGCGCAGTTCGCTGGTCGTGGGCTGCCGCGACCAGACGGTCTTGCCCGCGTGGTCGAGCACCGTGACGTAGCCGCCGCCCTGGGCGAGGACGATCTCGGGCTTGCCGTCCCGGTCGATGTCCGCGACCACCACGCCCGGCCATACGCGGCCTCCGGAACCGGCGGTCACGCTGAACTTCTGTGAGCCGTCCTCGCCGTTGAGGACGAAAAGACTGTAAGCTGCGCCCAGCACCTCCATTTTCCCGTCGCCGTCGAGGTCAGCGACCGCGGGGGAGGAATACCAGCCCGTTTCGCACCACGAGGAATAGCAGCCGCCGTGTTTCCACTTGAGGACTGGGTTTCCGACGGCGGCGACGGCAGCCGGCGCGGTCGCGCAGAACCAGGTCAGCACCGGGACAAGGGCGCAAATAACGAAAGACAGTCCAGGTTTTCTCATATTCGCTCCATGTCGAAATTTGAGGATCACGCACAGTCCCCTGTTTCGTCCGGACAGCGGGCGATCCGGTCTTTGCGCGTCGAGAGGTCGCTGCGCAAAGACCGCTCCACGTTCGGAGTCAGTCCCCGGATCGCACTGTGCGGACCGCCCGCGTCACCTCCCGCCGGGCAGGCGTCGTGTAATGTTGAACGCCCCTCAATATCAAACGAACAATCCGGCGATTGTCGGGTCGGCACGACAATCAATAATACGGAAAAAATGGGAAAATGCATGAACGGGCGGCGGAGGGAGTGGGCGGCGGCCCGAAAAAGCCGGCGGAGGCGGGCGAGGAACCCTCGGCTTCGTTTCGGCTCATGAGCTGGATGGACCTGCCCGTGAGCGACCGGCGAGGGGCGTGTCTCGCCCGGCCGGCCGCGCGGCGCGGCCTAGTCGCTTCCCCCGCCCAGCACGGCATAAAGCCTCACCTGGTTGGTGAGCCGCACCAGGCGGGTGCCGATCAGCGCCTGCTGCGCCTCGTAGAGAGAGCGCTGCGAATCGAGGACGCCCAGGAAATTGTCTATCCCCTTCATGTAGCGGGCGTTGGAAAGACGGTATGTTGCGGCGCTGGCGTCCACCAGGGACTGCTGCGCCGTCAACTGGTCATCCACGGTGCCGAACAGGGCGAGGGCGTCGGCCACTTCCCTGAAGGCCGTCTGGATCGTTTTCTGATATTCAGTGACGGCGATTTCCCGGTCCACCTTCGTTGCTTTCAGCGCCCACCACGTGCGGGCGTCAAAGATCGGCATCACGATCTGAGGGGCAAAAGTCCAGGCACTCGAACCGGCTTTGAACAGTCCGGCCAGTTCGCCGCTGGCAGTCCCGAAGGCGGTCGTCAGGGAGATGCGGGGGAAGAATGCCGCACGGGCGGCGCCGATGTTGGCATTGGCGGCCTTGAGCATGCTTTCCGCCTGGAGGATGTCGGGGCGGCGCAAGAGCACCTCGGAGGAAATACCGGGGGAGATCTCCAAGTTGGAGCCAATGCTGCTCAGGTCCGCAGGCAGCAACTCGCTCGCCACCGGGGAGCCCGCCAGCAGGTTCAGGGCATTCTCGCCTTCGGCAACCAGTCTCGTGTAGCGGGCCTCATCCACACGGGCCGCTTCCACGCGCGTCTGGGCCTGACGAACATCCAGTTCGGGCGCGAGTCCCACTTCGTGCCGCCTTCGAACCAGTTCGTAGACGGTCTGCTGAGTCTCGACGGTGGAGCGGGCCAGGTCGAGGCGTTCCCGGTCCGCGCCGAGCAGCAGGTAGATGCGGGCGATATCGGATATGAGCGAGATTTGCACGCTGCGGCGAGCCTGCTCGGTGGCGAGGTATTCCTCCAGGGCCTTGTCTTTCAGGCTGCGAAGGCGACCGAAGAAATCGATCTCCCAGGCGGCGATGCCGAGATTGACGTCGTACGCGTCGGCCGTAACGGCATGATCTTTACCCGAGAGATCGGCCGGCACCCGTGACTTGACGTAAGAGGCGCTGCCGTCGAGGGTCGGCAGCAGCTCGACGCGGCGGATGCCGTAGATCGCGCGGGCCATCTCGACGTTCAAGGCGGCGAGGCGCAGGTTGAGGTTGTTGTGCAGAGCCGTCTCGATGATCTTATGAAGCCGCTCGTCGGAAAAGAAATCCCGCCATCCGATCGCGCTCGCTTCGGGCGCGCCGGGAACGGCCTGACTGTCCTCGTAGGCGGGCCCGCTCGGCCAGGTGGCGGGAACCGGGGCTTCGGGCCTCGAGTATTTCGGAGCCATAGTGCAGCCGCTCAGGAACGCGACGATCAGACTCAGTAGAACAAGCAGGCTTCCATTCATATCAGTGATCCCCTGATGGAATCGCAAGAGCGCTTGCGGCCGTTTCACGTTTCCTCTCTTTGCCGAATGTTCTGTAGATCAAAACATAGAAAAGCGGCGCGAACAGGGTCACGAGGAAGGTGGCGGTGACCACGCCGCCCAGCACGCCGATCCCGATGGCCCTTTGAGCCCCTGCTCCGGCCCCGGAGGCAAGCGCGAGAGGCAGGACGCCGAAGCCGAATGCCAGCGAGGTCATGATGATCGGGCGGAGCCGGAGCCTGGACCCCTCGAGGGTGGCCTCGATCAGCCCCACTCCCTCTTCCACCTGGGCCTTGGCGAACTGTACGATGAGGATGGCGTTCTTGGTCGTCAAACCCAGGGTAGTGAGCAGCCCGATCTTGAAATAGACGTCGTTGGGCAGGCCTTGCAGACTCGAACCGATCACCCCGCCGATGGCCCCGAGGGGGAGCACCAGCAGGATCGAAAACGGGATCGGCCAGCTTTCGTAAAGGGCGGCCAGGCAAAGGAATATCACGAGGACGGAGAATGCGTAGAGAATCGGCGCCTGGGCGCCGGCCATCCGTTCCTGGTAGGAAAGCCCCGTCCAGTCGAAGCCTGTCCCCCGGGGCAGCTTGGCGACGATTTCCTCCATTGCCTGCATCGCCTCGCCGGAGCTCAGTCCCGGCGCAGCTTCACCCCATATGTTGATAGACGGAAAACCGTTGTAGCGCTCCAGCTTCGGGGAACCGGAAGTCCAGTGCCCGGAACCGAAAGAAGTGAAAGGAACCATCTTTCCCGACGTGTTGCGCACGTACAGATTTTCCAGGTGTTGCGGAAGCATGCGGTGGGGGGCGTCCGCCTGGACGTAAACCCGCTTGACCCGTCCAGACTGGATGAAGTCGTTCACGTACGAACTGCCGAAAGCCGTGGAAACGGTCCTGTGAATGGATGTGATCGGCACGCCGAGGGCGCCCGCCTTGTTCCAATCCACATCGATCCGATACTCGGGCACGTCTTCCATCCCGTTCGGCCGAACGGAGGCCAGCCTGGAATCTCGGGCAGCCATGCCGAGGAGCTGGTTGCGCGCCTGCATCAGCGCCTCGTGCCCCAGCCCGCCGCGGTCCAGCAACTGGAAGTCGAAACCCTTGGCAGTGCCCAGCTCGACCACGGCCGGCGGGGGGAAAGCCACCACGATGGCGTTGCGGATCTTCCTGAATTCCCTCATGGCCCGGCCAGCCACGGCGCCGACCTTCAAGTCGGGCCGGTCGCGGAGCTCCCAGTCCCTGAGCCGGACGAACGCCAGGGCCAGGTTCTGTCCCCTGCCGGCAAAACCGATGCCCGAGACGGTCATGACCGTCTCGATCGCATCTTTCTCATTCACCAGGAAATGTTCCCTGACTCCAGCCATGACCTCCTGAGTCTGCTCCAGTGTCGAATTCGCGGGAAGCATCGCCTGGACGTACATGGTCCCCTGGTCCTCATCGGGCAGGTAGGCGGTGGGCATTCGCTGGAACAGAACCCCCAGCGCCGCCACGATCAACAGAAAGGCCAGAAGGTATCGAAATTTCTTGGCAAGTGCGTGGCCTACCGCTCTTATGTACAGATCCCTGGCGCGGTAAAAGGCGGCGTCAAAGAGCCGGAAAAACGGGCGCAGGAAGAAGATCGCGTGGTCCGAAGGCTGGTGTCCTTTCGGCACGGGCCGGAGGAGCGAAGCGCACAGTACGGGGGTGAGGATCAAGGCCACGAGAACGGACAGGAGCATCGAGGCAATGATGGTCACCGAAAACTGGCGGTAGATGACCCCCGTGGAACCGCCGAAAAAGGCCATAGGGCCGAACACGGCCGAAAGCACCAGCCCGATTCCGATGAGAGCGCTGGTGATCTGGTCCATGGACTTGCGCGTGGCCTCCTTTGGGGGAAGCCCTTCCTCGCTCATGATCCGTTCCACGTTTTCCACCACGACGATGGCATCGTCCACCAGCAATCCTATCGCCAGTACCATGGCGAACATGGTGAGCATGTTGATGGAGAATCCGAACAGGCCCAGCACGGCGAAGGTCCCCAGGATCACCACAGGCACGGCGATGGTCGGGATAAGGGTGGCCCGGATGTTTCCCATGAACAGGTACATGACCAGGAAAACCAGAAGGATCGCTTCGAAAAGGGTCTTGACCACCTCCTCGATGGCCACTCTGACGAATGGAGTGGTGTCGTACGGATAGACGACCTTCATGCCGGGTGGGAAATACCGGCTCATTTCCTCCATTTTTGCCTTGATGGCATCCGCGGTGGCGAGGGCGTTGGCCCCGGCGGACTGACGAATGGCCAGGCCGGCTGCCGGCCTTCCGTTATGAAACGCCACGACGTCATAGGTCTCGGTTCCCAGCTCGGTGCGCGCCACATCCCTGATCCGCACCGCGGACCCGTCCGGGTTCAGCCGGACGGGGATTGCGGCGAACTCCTCAGGGGCCCTGAGCAGGCTCTGCACGATGATGGACGCGTTCATGCGCTGGCCCTGTACCGCGGGCGCCCCGCCGAACTGGCCGGCCGAAACCTCGACGTTATAGGCCCGAAGCGCCGAGATGACGTCTTCTATGGTCAGGTGATAGTTGGTCAGCTTGTCCGGGTCGATCCAGACCCTCATGGCGTACTCTGTTCCGAAGGCCTCAACCTCGCCGACCCCCGGGACCCGCGCCAGCACCTTCTCGAGGTTGGACTTGGCGTAGTCCCTCAAGTCGTTTCCATCCATGCTGCCGTCTTCGGAAATCAGGCCGACGAGAATCAACCAGTTCCGGGTCGACTTGCTGACCTTGACGCCCTGTTGCTGGATCACTTCGGGAAGACTGGCCATGGCGAGCTGCAGCTTGTTTTGGACTTGCGCCCACGCAAGATCCGGGTCGGTCCCCGGGACAAAGGTCAGCTCGATACGCGAGGCGCCCGACGAATCGCTGCTGGATTTCAGGTACAGCATTTTGTCGAGGCCGGTCATCTTTTGCTCGATGATCTGCGTGACGCTGTTTTCAACAGTTTCCGCCGAGGCCCCCGGATAGAAGGAATCGACCGCGATGGACGGCGGAGCGATGGGGGGATACTGCGCTATCGGCAGATTGTAGATTGCAAGACCGCCCGCCACCATCATGATGATGGCGATGACCCAGGCAAAAACCGGGCGATCCAGGAAGAACCTCGACAGCATCGCGCACCTCCCTCAGTTCAGTTTCACGGCGGGTTGTGATGCGTTCCCGCGGACGGCGACACCCTGCTGACCATCGCCTTCGGCGGACACAACTTTCACGGAAGCACCGGGCCGGACCTTCTGGATCCCTTCGACGATCACACGTTCGCCCGAGGCCAGTCCCGCCGAAACGAGCCACTTGTCGCCGATGGCGCGCTCGAGCGTGAGCGGCCGCTGCTGGACCTTTCCTTCGGCATCCACGATCATGACGGAAGGGTTCCCTTTGGGATCGCGCATCACCGTCTGCTGGGGTATCAGGATAGCCTGCTCGTGGATGCCCTCCTGCACGACCGCGCGAACATACATGCCCGGGAGGAGAACTCCTTCGGGGTTCGGAAAGACGGCCCGCAAAATGACGGACCCGGTGGTCGGGTCCACCGTGACCTCGCGAAACTGGAGTGTCCCTTCCGGAGGATAGGGCGTACCGTCTTCCAGCAGGAGTTTCACCTTCTTCTGGTTCGTCCCGTTCGGGTTCAGGCGGCCGTCTTCCCATCGGCGCCTCAGCCGCAGCAATTCGGTCGTCGACTGCGGAACATCCACGAAGATGGGGTCCAACTGTTGAATGGTTGCCAGGGGTGTGGCCTGGTGTGCCGTGACCAGGGCCCCGTCGGTCACGTTGGATCTGCCGATTCGCCCGGAGATGGGTGCCATGACGCGCGTGTACCCAAGATTGATCCGGGCGGATTCCACCGCCGCCTTCCAGAGCTCGACTTCCGCATCGGCCTGTTTCAGGGAGGCGACCGCGTCATCGTGGTCCTGCCGGCTCACCGCCTTGTCGGCGAGCAACTCCTTGTAGCGCTCGACCCTCAACCTGATTGCCGGTCGATTCGCCTCCGCCCTGGCCAGAGATGCCTTTGCATTGTCGAGCGCGGCCTGGAAAGAAGCGGGATCGATCTGGTAGAGCACCTGGCCGGCCTTGACGTCGGAACCCTCCTTGAACAGGCGCTTCTGAATGATCCCATTGACCTGGGGCCGGATCTCCGCGACAAGGTGGGGGGCCGTGCGCCCCGGCAACTCGACGGTGAGCACCACCTGCTCCGGTTGAACCGCCACCACGGACACTTCCGGCACCGCGGGCGGTGGAGCGGATGACTTCCCGCGGCCGCAGCCGCCGGTCAAAAGGCCTCCCGAAAGAATCATCAAAAACACGATCAGTTTGAGCGATTCGCCAACGGTCTTGTTCATCTGCATCCATGACCTCCGGAATATCCGATGGGGCTCAAAGCATACGGTCGACACAGCACCCCGATCCGCGGGACTGCGTTCCGCACGGCTCCTTTTTTCGAAAAAACGCATTATCGATCCGACAGCCCTCTATTACAAGCATCAGTTCTCGCCGGTCTTCCCATGACCTGCCCCGCGGCCCCGCAACGGATGCCCGCGGCGCCGAAGCCGATCAACTGCTCGACGAGTTCCTCCGTATCCAGCGGTTTGTCGGGCTTTAGCGGCAAGTTGTTCATGCTCCACGCGTGGAGAGAATAATGGAGCGCTCCGGCCAGAAAGGCCAGCCTCCAGAAAACCTTTTCCCCGGTCAATTCGGGAACCGCCCTTGCCACTGCGGAATGGAACCGCCTCACAACATTACTGAAATGGGGGTAGACGTGCTTTTCGGCATATGCCGGAGGTTCACTGAGGCATCGGCCCATGAGGCGAAGAAAAGGGTTGCCTTCCCGGCATGGAGCCGATGTGCGGACCACCGCGGGACGGACGAAGGCTTCCAGGACTTTTTCAAGTGGGGGCGGGTGATCGCCGGCCGCGTCTTCGACCGCGTCGAGCATGGCCAGCCTGGCTTCATTGAGCGGCGTGAGGTGCCGGTCGAACACCGCGGCAATCAACCCATCCTTGGACCCGAAATGGTAATTCACGGAAGCGAGGTTGACGCGGGCTCCATCGGTAATGTCGCGCATGGACGTCCCATCGAGCCCCTTTTCGGCGAAGAGGTGCTCGGCGACTTCGATGATCCGTTCTTTCGTGGTCAATTTCTCGGGCATCACGGACATGGGGTTTCCTTCCCGTACAAGATCAAACGTTCGTTTGAATTAAACGATTGTCTCAAAAAATGCAAGGACTATTTTTGCCCCTTTGCCGGCCTGCACGGGATGCCTGCTTCGGGACCGCGAGGGAAAATGCCGCTCGCACGGGCCATCGCGGTTGAACGGTGCAGGGGCTTTCGACGGGGAAAGGAATTGTCCGGCGTGTTGGTTCGCGGCCGCATGACAAGGAACGACACGGGAAACATGCCCGGTGAAGGCGGAGGGGACGGCGGCGATCGTTCCGGGGCAAGGCGCGGGTACGGCCCGGGCATGGCCTGAAACCATGCCGCGCAGGGCATTCAAAAAGGGTGCAAAAAAATGCTTTATAAAAACGCGGGGGAACCGGGCCTCCCACACCCTTGGTCGCAACCCGATCCGGGGGGGCGCCGGGGCGATTGCCCCGCACGGTGCGGGACAATCGCCGCAAAGGACGAACGTCCGGCCTCGCGCGTCTCTGTGCGCGGGCCGAGACTTCAGGGGGGCCGGGACGGCAAGTCCACGATTGTACGAAGGGATGCGTGGACGGTTAAGGGCCTGTCGGAACGGACGAAATTCAGCGCCTAATATCTCGAGAGAACCTGCACGAGCCGCCTCGCTCCCGCGGGAGGTTTGATCTTTCCGGCCAGAATATCGCCGGCGACGACCGACCTGCCGTAGTAGGCCGCGTTGGCATCCTTCCTGGTGACGACCACGGTACCCTCGAGGGAGATCCCGGCGAAAATCCCCTGGCTTCGGCTGTAGGTGTACACCGCGGCCATCGGAGTTATCCCCACCGCGGCGGTGCGGCCCACGGGGCCGGCCGCGACGCTCAGATCGGTGCCCAGCTGTATGTTGCCTTCCCTGGAGAACGCATTCACCGCCTCAGCCGTATTGAGGATCATCACGAACTCGGTCACCTGCGCTCCAATCTGCAGGCCGAATCCTGCGCCGCCCGTGCCGATTGCCGACGGTCCGCTCCATCCCTTCCGGGTCCGCGCCACCACCACGCCATGACCACCACGGCCGCTGAAGATGAAACCGGCTTTCAAGACCGTCAGTATGGCGATGCCCCTGGCATCCTTGAGAACCGACCTGGGCACGGACTGCTCGGGGATGTCCTGGAAGCGCTGGAAAATGGTGACGGCTTGATTGACATCATCCTGCATGTCGGCAAAAGCGACGGTGGGTAAGAATGGTGCGACCAATGCGAACACCAGTGCGGCGCAAAAAATGGATTTCATCTTCCTCTCCTTTTCGGTAGGTTGCATCACCTCGTTCCGATCGCCAGGATACGCACAATCGAAGCCTTCCGCAATCGTCGAGCCCGTGGACGGTGGAATCACGGCCGGGTGGGCCGAAGGCCAAATCCTTTCCCGTGCCGGTCGCTTGGGATCGCGTTGAATGTATATCGGCAGGAGAATGCGGGCAATTGAAAAAACACGTGCCCCCGACGCCGTTCGGGTTGGGACGCCGCCGCGCCGATTCGACGGTGCCGCGCGCGCTCGCAGGCTCGTCCGCTCCGGCACGGCTTCCCCGCCGTTTCCTTTCAGAATCGCATCAGTCCCCTGTTCCCGATCTTCAACGGCGCATAGCCGAAGAGAGCGTTCAGGTGATGGAGAAGGGCATGACCGCCTTCCTGCCGCCATAGCTCTTCAACGCGCTCGTTCACCCGGCGGTAGTATTCCAGGGCCGATTCCGGCGAGGATGGTTCGTCCTTTGCGGAGCAGCGCCGGGCGGCCTGAGAAATGAGGTCGAGCCACATTTCGCTGGCGCCCATTATGAAATACGGCCACGATTTCTTGATGGAAAAGGGCCAGCGGGCGTCACTGGTATCGCACGGATCGGGTTTGGCGACGATCCTGGTGTCGTCGATCTTGACCGCGACGATCGTGCCCGAAGCCTCCAGCGCCTTGAGCAGCCGATTGTTCCGGATGGCGTCATAAATCCTGTCGGCGGTTTTCCGCGTCGCATAGAAGGCAAAACTGAACTGATGTCCGGCGTCATCCCGCGACGCCCTGCGGTGAAAGCGCCACAGAACGACGTCGCTTCGACGGCGATTCAGAACGGGGGCAACCACACGGTCGGCGAGCAGGGCATCGACGTGCCACAGCGGCTCATCGCACTCTTCAGGCCATTGTATCTTGAAACGAACGGACCACCAGCCCTTCTGCGGGTGCCCGGCGACATCCTGAAGCCACCCCGAGCCCCGGGGGCCGCATACGGGCGCGCATCCGCAGACCCCGAGCGTCGCGAATGCCAGGAGCACCGTGAAAATCCTAAGACAGCGACGCAGGCCGACACGCCCCATTCGTGATCTCCCCAAAGAGGGTCGCAAAAACCTCGCATCCCGCAACGCAGGCGCACTCGCGGACGGCTGCCGAAACCTGCCCAATGGACCGCGCGCGGGCCGCAACCGGAATACACCGCCAAGTCTATACCAGTTGACCCCGGGCTTGCGAAGGGAAAATGGAGGAACGGGGAGCCATATGTAAGGATCCGCTCCTGAAGTCCTTCCCCCGGCAAAAAAACGCCATAGCGCCGGGTGGGCTCCTCAGGTCGAGTCTTGATGGCGGCTTGAGTCGATGCCGGCAGGCGGTACTGCGCAGTAGCCGCCGAATGCGTGATTCGCGCGGTGAAAATACGCGATTGACCCCAGTTCGCGCACGAAAAGGGTGCCGTATTATTTGCGCAGAATCAGGGAGTGGAACGTTCCGGGGGTGCAGGATGACCCCGGGGCCGCATCGCTCCGACCAAGTCATTCCTTCTTGCGGTTGCGGTACTCCACGCGATCGTCGGCTTTCGGCGGCGACAACCGGGTCATGTCGCTCGGGATCCCCCGAGGCAAGGGGCGCCTGTTCGGGAACGCCGTGCACCCTTGGGAAAACCGGTCGTCTCTGTCGCGGTATACGGATCGCCCGGATTGTTCGAGGAACACCCATGCAGGAATTCTATTGCACCAAAATACACGACTTCGTCAAGGTCAGCGTTGGAACTCTCGGCTCGACGGGTTCGGGGTCGTCCTACCTCGAAGGCTGTCTGCGCGCCGGAGACTGTGGAATCAAGTGCGGGGAATCCGGACGATTTCTGGATCCCAACGAGTGTCCTCTGAACCTGGAAGTCTTTCTGCGGGAACCTTCCGGGAATATTCCCCGGTAGAATCGTGCGTTTCCGGCTCATGGGGCTTTGTCACAAAACGCTCGGGGCGGGCGCCTTTTTGTCCTCCGTTGCGATCCCCGCGGCTTGCGGCCATCGAGAGGAAGGTCCAGGCAAGCGGGATCGGCATACCGATATCTGCAATCCCTCCTGCTTTTCATAGCCCATCGGGACGGTTCCCCGTCCTTCCGCGGGCTATCGCATCGGCCTTCTCTATTGTTCTGGCGGCGAGCCCGCTTTTGTAATAAAAGAGGCGGTGAACCTCAAAGTCGGACAACCTTTTCCATTTCAGGAACACGGGACTCGACATCGATGTTGGCGACCGGCCCGGATCGGAGCCCTCTCCCGCAGAGTGGAAGGCGCACGAGGCGGCATGGTCGAGGATTCGCGGGATGAAGTCATCCGGGCAGAGCGGCAACCATCCGGAGGGAGAGAAATGGGGATCAAAACGAGACTGATTTTTTGCCTGATGCTGTCATGCGTGTTCTTGTCCGCGTGCTCCTCCAACCCGGCGGAAACGGTCGAGCTCAAACACTATGCGCTCGACAGCCTGGACGGGGTGATCACCGGGAAGGGGGTTGAGATCGACAAAGGCATATCCGCAGACGGGAAAGGCAGCCTGAAGGTGACGGCGACGCAGCCGACCACGGTGATGCTGTTTGAAACGGGCGACATCGATATCGAGAACGCGAAGTTGATCTACCGGGCCAAGTTGCGCACGGAGAAAGTGGACGGTAAGGTCTACCTGGAAATGTGGTGCCGGTTTCCGGGAAAGGGGGAATTTTTCTCCAGGGCGCTTCAGGCGCCGCTGACGGGCACCAACGAGTGGACCGCGCAGGAGACGCCGTTTTTCTTCAAGAAGGGTGAGAATCCCGACAATGTCAGGCTCAACCTGGTGGTCAACGGCACCGGCACCGTATGGATCGATGACATCCGCCTGGTCAAGGGGCCGGTGAACTGACACCAGGCCGCACTCGGGGCGGCGCCGTCACGAGCGAAGGGGGACCTCGAGCCTGCCGCGGGGGGAGAACGCGCGCCCGCTCCCGCGGTCAAGGCCGCCGCGAGCGGCTACGTCGCGCTCAGACCGGGGTCCGTGCATTCCAGCGCCCGGTATCCCGTGCTGCGCCGTGCCCGGATTGCCTCGATCAGCTTCGGGACGATCTTCCGATAGTCCTCGACGACGATCACGTCGGACACGGCGAATATCTCGGCGGATGGGTCCGTGTTGATGCCGATCACGTTCTTCGACTGGTCCATACCCACGATATGGTGCATCACGCCTGAAATGCCTATCCCTATGTAAAGAGCGGGCCGCACCGTTTTGCCGCTTTGCCCGATCATGCAGTCCTCATGCGCCCAGCCTTCATCGACCGCGGGACGGGTGGCTCCGACCGCGCCGTTCAGGACTTCGGCCAGTTCCTCGATCATCTTCCAGTCTTCTTTGCCGCCGATTCCCCAGCCCCCCGCGACCACCACCTCCGCTTTTTCGAGGGGAACCCCCTTCGGCGGTTCCATGCTGACCTCGAGGACTTCCGGGCCGAGGTTGACGCCCGCGAGATCGACCGCCACGCGCGTGATGCTCCCGTTTCTGTGCTCCGGGGGTCGGGCACGCATGATCCCCGGCATGACGGTGGCCATCTGGGGAAGGTGGTCGGGGCATTTGATGGTGGCTACCACTCCTCCCTCCCAGCCGGGGACCACCTGGAGAAGACGTCCGTCCCCGTCCAGCTTGAGGTCGATGCAGTGGGCCGACAGGCCGGTTTGAAGCCTGGCCGCCACCCGGGGCGCAAGCTCGACTCCCATGGCGGTGGCGCCCATCAGGAGGATGGACGGCCCGCGCTCCCGCACCATGGATTCGAGCACCGAGGCGTAAGGCAGGACTCGATAGTGTTTCAGCAGGGGATCGTCGGCCACGAGCACCCTGTCCGCTCCATGATCGACGAGCACCTGCGCAAGGGTTTCCACGCCGCTGCCCAGGAGCACCGCCGTGACCGATGCCCCGGCTCCCTCAGCCAGTTCTGCCGCCTTGCTCAGGAGCTCGAGGCCGACCGTGTGCAACCCGCCGTCCCGCTGTTCCGCGAATATCCAGATTCCATCCTGTTTTTCAACGCTCATGAAATCACCTCGACTCCCGTTCAAACAACGCAGTAGTGAAAAATCCGGTCTGCCAGCTGCTGCACCATCTCCTCCAGGGTTCCTTCGATCCTGGCCCGCGCCCTCTCGGACCGGCGCACTTCCAGGCCGGCCATCTTCGTGGGAGAGCCCGCAAAACCCACCGTCGCCGGCTCCAGCCTCAGGTCCTCGTTCGAAAGAACCTGAATGTCCTTCTTCTCCGCCGCTAAAATCCCGGCAAAGGAAACATAGCGTGGTTTGTTGAGCTCCCTGCGAACGGAAAGGACTATGGGAGGAGCGGCCAGCAGCTTGACTCGGCCGTTTTCTATCCTTTGAGTTACGATCATGTTCCCCCGGGCGTCCCAGTCCAGCTCGCCGACATGCATCACGTTGGGGAGGTCCAGGAATTCGGCCAACTGGGAACACACCTGGGCAGTGGAACCGTCGATGGAAAAGTTGCCGAGCAGCACCAGGTCGTATTCCCCGATCCGGCGACAGCCGGCGGCCAGGATTCGCGAAGTCGCCAGGGAATCCGATCCCGCGAACACCCGGTCCGAAATCAGGACGGCCCTGTCCGCGCCCATGGCCAGCCCCTCCTTGAGGATGCGCTCTGCAAAAGGGGGCGCCATGGACAAAAGCACCACTTCGCCCCCCCTGGTCTCGCGAATGCGCAGAGCGGCCTCGAGGGCGTGCTTGTCCAGAGGGTTCATGACGTTGGGGATTGCCTCCCGCTTCAGCGTCATCGTAACCGGATCCATCGACACCTTGTGCCAATGCTTCGGATCGGGAACGGGCTTGATGCAGACGATGATCCTGTTCATGCGAGCACCTTCTTGGTGGAATCAAAGAGCTTCGGTGCCGGGGGCCGGCGGGGGAGGGGCTCAAGCTCGGCCTCTCCCTTGCCCCTGGCCGGAAAAGCAAACCGGATCGGGCGTCGTGCGCCGCTATTTCTTGAACGGGGCCAGCGCCGCGCGGCCGAGAACCAGCTTGCCGATTTCGCCGGTTCCCCCGGCCGGAATGGTCACCATGGCGTCCCTCAACAGACGCTGCACGGTGTATTCTTTCATGATTCCATACGAGCCGTGGATTTCGACGGCCCGCTTGGCCGCCGTCGCCGCCGCTTCGCACGTGTACCACTTGGCCAGCGCGGATTCGGTGTCGAAGCGCAGGTTGTTGTCCTTCATCCAACTGGCCCTGTAACACAGAAGCCGGGCGATCTCGAGCTGGGCGAAGATTTCGGCCATGTAAAACTGGATGGCCTGGAGCGTGGCGATGGGCTTGCCGTACAGGACGCGTTCCTGGGCAAATTTGGCGGCCTCCTCGTACGCACAGGTGAGGATGCCCAAAGCCACCGCGGCCATGCCCGTCCTTCCCGTCTCGCTGACGGTCTTCATGGCCACGCCGACTCCTCCCCCCTCCTGCCCGAGGAGGTTTTCCCGCGGAACCTCGCAGTCGTTGAACACGAGCTCTCCCGTATTGGCTCCCCGCATGCCGAACTTGTTTTCCTCGCGGCCGACCCTGGCTCCCGGCGCATTCTTGTCGACGACGAAAGCGCTCAGGCCCTTCGCTCCTTCACCGGTCCGGGCGATCACCACCCAGAAGTCCGAGGTGTGGGTGTTGGTGATGAAGCACTTGCGGCCGTTGATGATGTACTTGTCTCCCTTCAGGTCGGCCGTGGTTTTCGTGCCCGCCACATCCGATCCGCCGCCCGGCTCCGTGACCGCCACGCATCCCATTGTGTCGCCCCGCGCAAGACGAGGCAGGTACTTCTTCTTCTGAGTCTCGTTGCCGAAATCGGCCAGCGCCGCGCACGCCATATGATGAACCTGCATGGCCATCGGAACTGCGGCACAGACCCGGCCCAGCTCCTCCAGGACAATGGTGCGGGCGACGTAGCCCAGCCCCACCCCTTCGTATTGCGTGGGCGTGATGATCCCGGTGATCCCGATCTGGGCCATGAAAGGCATAAGCTCGATCGGGAACTTCCCGTTGGTTTCCATGGACTCCATTTTGGGAGGAATTTCATTCTCGGCGAATTCTCTGACGAATTTCCGTAACATCTCTTCCCGTTCGGAAAACCTGAAATCCATTGTCATTTCCTCCTCTCATGCTTCGGTGGACCGGTTCCTTGCGTTCTTGCCGATGGATTCAAAGGGGACAGCCCGTCGAGATAGTCGATGAAGATGCCGATGGATCGGTCCAGGTTCTCGATCGATTTGTCCACACTGTAAATGAGAGAGGCGCCCAACAGTCCCGAGAAAATCAGCTCGGCAGCAGCTTGCGCGTTCACATTTTCCCTGATTTCTCCCGATGCTATCCCCTCTTTCAATATACGCAGAATCATCCTTTTCAGGCCCGACATCCCTTCGCTCACTTCCCGGGCCAGATGCGGTTTCTGATCGGCCAACTCCATGGCCAGCGCCACGAAGATGCAGCCTCCGGGAATACTGTCCCTGTCCCCGAGGTAATTGTCCCGGTAGTTGGTGAGGAACTTCCTGATCTTTTCGACGGCGCTTCCGGTCTGGTCCAGGCCTGCCAGGCTCCGTTCCTTCCAAAGTCTTCGCGCTTCCCCCAGCACGGCGAAAAGCAGGTCCTCCTTGCTTTTGAAGTGATTGTAGAAACCGCCCTTGGACGTGTTTGCGGCCTCCAGAATGTCGCGCATGGACGTGTTGAGGAAACCGTGCAGAGAAAAGAGCCTCATAGACTGGTGAATGATCTGTTCTTTCAGGCGCATGCGCAACCCCTTCACGAACGACTCCGGGTACGGACAGACCGGTCGGTCTGTCCGTACCCGTTTGTACCGCGTGCTTTCCCGTCTGTCAAGCAACATCGGGGCCCGGTTTCCAAAGCAGGCCCGCAGACCCGCGATTCGACCAACATGATCTCCGCGCCCCCTTTTTCGTGGTGGCTGACAGCCTTTCCCGAACGGGGCTGAAGCGGTCTGCGATGCAACGCGAGCGGGTATGCGGCGGTTTGTTCCCACCGACGCCGAGGCACGGAAGAGGCGCCAGGGGGCTTGTTTCACGAGGGGTACCCGAGAAAATTCCCTGACGCCGGGCAACGGCCTCAAGGGAGGCGGCCATGGACGCGGTCTGCGTCGGGCCGCAGACGCGTTGCCGGTATTCCTGTCCGTGATTCCGATACGCTCCGATATTCTGACAATGAATGTATACGACATGTACATCTTATGTACGATTATTTGCGTACAATAGAGCGCTCCGAATTTGCACTGGAATCACAATGCCTTGTAATCGCTTGGTTTTCAATGTGAACACCGGCTTGGCACAGTCCCTGCTCAGACGAATGTCCATACGAGTCAGCCCGCGGAGCGGCAACGGCGAAGCGGGCGTGCAAAAGGAAACGATCCGAAACGAAGGACATGCGATCTCAGCGCAAGGAGACAACTTATGGAAAAGAAGGTCCGGGGGAGATGGACAAGATTGGGCGCGCGGGTGTTGCTGGGAGCGGCGGCGTTCGTCGTCCTCTGGTGCGGCGATGCGCGGGCCGCGGGGTTGCTCAAGCCGCTGGACGGCCGGAGCACCGCCATCCACATCAAAACGCACCGGGTGAATGTGACCATCAACAACGGGTTCGCAAGGACCGAGGTGGACCAGGTCTTCATGAACGACGGGCAGCAGGACCTGGAAGCCGTCTACACGCTGCCTCTTCCCGGGCAGGCGAGCCTGTCCGAACTGAGCCTGTGGTTCGATGGCCGGGAGAACATCGGCGAGGTCGTGGAAAAGGAGCGGGCGAGGGCCGTCTACGAGAGCCGGAAGGCGCAGGGAAGCGATACCGCCCTGGCTGAAAAAGACGATTTCAAGACGTTCAACATCCGCGTGGGCGTGGTTCGCCCTCAGGTGGAGACGCGAGTGCGGTTCGTCTACTATCAGCCCCTGGAGATCGATTTGAACGTGGGCCGGTATGTGTATCCGCTGGCCGAGGGGGGAGTCGACGATGAGCGGGACCGGTTTTGGACCGTGGACAACGCGGTCCGGGGGAGCTTTGCGTTGAACGTCGAGCTCAAGTCCGCGTTCCCGATCAAGGACGTCCGGTTACCGGAACACCAGGACCGGGCCGTGGTCAGCAAAGAGTCGAACATGGGAGAGCGGGGAGCTCCCGGGGACGTTTACCGGATTGCCCTGGAGAGCACGGAGGGAGCGAGGCTGGACAAGGACGTCGTGCTCTACTACCGCCTGGATGACGAAGTTCCGGCCCGCGTGGAACTGATCCCTTACCGCAAAGGCCCCGACAGCGCGGGGACGTTCATGGTGGTGGTGACCCCGGCGGCGTCTCTCAAGCGCATCGCCGAAGGCGTGGACTGGACGTTCGTGCTCGATATCTCCGGAAGCATGACCGGCCGTAAAATAACGACCCTCATCGAAGGCGTTTCACGGGTCCTGGGGAAGATGTCGGCCAACGATCGCTTTCGCATCGTGACCTTCAACACCACCGCGGCGGATTTCACCGGAGGGTACGTCCCGGCGAGTCCGGAAAACGTTCAGACGTGGATGCAGCGGGTCAAACAGATCCAGGCCGGAGGTTCGACCGCCCTCTTCGACGGCCTCGACCTCGCCTACCGCCTGCTCGACGGAGAACGAACGACGGGCATCGTCCTCGTGACCGACGGGGTCTGCAACGTCGGGCCCACGCGACATGACGAATTCCTCGGCCTGCTCAAACAGCATGACGTGCGACTGTTCACCTTCGTCATCGGCAACAGCGCCAATCAGCCGCTCATGGACCGGCTTGCCAAGGAATCGGGGGGATTTGCCATGAATGTCTCCGAGTCGGACGACATTGCGGGTCGCCTCATCCAGGCCAAGGCGAAGGTGTTCCACGAATGTCTTCACGGCGTCGTGCTGAAATTCCACGGGGAAAAGGTGAGTCGGCTGACTCCCGCCCGGCCGGGCAGCCTCCACCTGGGCCGGCAACTGGTGGCCTTCGGCCGCTACGAGGGACACGGCGAAGTGGAGGTCGAGCTGAAGGCCAAAGTGTCCGGGCAGGAACGTTCCTGGCGCTGCAAGGCCGTTCTGCCCGAGACGGATGAGGAAAATCCCGAATTGGAGAGACTCTGGGCCTTGTCCTCCATCGAGGAGCACATGGAGATGATCCGGGAACGGGGCGAAAGCGAGTCGCTGCGCGAAAAGGTGGTCCGGTTGGGCAAAGAGTACTCCCTGGTGACCGACTACACTTCCATGGTGGTGATCCCGCAGGATGCGATGGAAGCCGAAGGAATCGGCAGAAACAACGCGGACCGGGTCGCCGGGGAGCGTATGGCCCAGACCGCGCGCGCCAACGCACCGGTAAGGAATCACCGCGTCGATGAAGCTTCCGGGAACGGAGGCATGTTCCAAGGCCAAAAAGCGCCCGGGGTCGGCAGCGGCCCGGTGGGGCCTCTGATGGCGATGCTGGTGGCCTGGCTGGCTGCAATGAAGCGCAAATCGCGATGAAAGAAAAGGGGGGAGGGGGGAGCTCCCGTGTCCGGGACTTCCTTCTTCCCAGTTTGACGATCGAGCCCGCGGGTCCGGTGTTTCGAAACTGCCATGGAAAGGCTTTTTCCGCGTCGCCCCGGGCGCCGGGGGCAGAGCGGCCAGGCAAAAGGCATGCCTTTGAGAAGATGCCGCGACCTTGGGCACCGGGGGGCGGAGAGGTTCCCCGCCGCCCGGTCGTGCCCGACTCAGAAAAAGCGAGGGAAAACATGCGATCGGCAAATGAATCGAGCCGGCGTCCACGGCAAGCGCCCGAGTTGTTCGTCTTCGGCGTCGCCCTGGCGGTGCTCAACTTCCCCCTGCTCACAGGCGGCATATTCGAGTCCGCGCTCTTTTTCCCGGCCGCCGTCAAGGCCGGGGAATGGTGGCGCGTGCCGGCCCACCCCTTCGTTCATTTGAGCTGGTATCACCTGCTGCTCGATGCGGGAGCGTTCCTGTTCCTCTATGCCGGGCTGGACGAACCGTCGCGTTGGAGGCGGCTCTCGTGGGTGATCGGGTGCGGCCTGGGCAGCCTCGCTTTGAGCACGCTTACAACCCCGCTCATCGCCGTCCGGGGCCTGTGCGGGCTTTCGGGCATCGCCCACGGTCTCATGGCCGTTTCGGCCCTCGAGTGCATGACCGGTGAGAGGGGGGATCGCAAGAGCTTCATCACCGGAATGGTCTGCTTCGGGATCGTCGTTCCCAAGAGCATCGTGGAGGTGTTGCAGGGGCACGTGTTCTTCGAATTCCTCCACTTCGGGCTGATGGGGTCGCCCGTTCCCGCCTGCCATGCGGGAGGCGTCCTGTCGGGTATCCTGATGTTCCTTGCAATGGGCGGGGCTCGCCGGATCAAAAACGCATCCCGAACGACCCGGACATCGATCGTGGCGCAGGAGGGGGAGCCGGGGATGCCCGAAACACGGATCGGCGCACCGGCGTCATGAAGCTCCGACTCCGCCTCGATGGCGGCACAAAGCCGTGCCTGCCCCGAGAAGGCCCCTTTCGCCGGCGCCCTCCGGGCACTCGTTTCCATGGCAATGTCGAGAAAAGTGAGGACGGCGGGCGACCCTCCGCGAGGGTCCCGGGCGAGGTCCTCTATGAAGAAACGCCTATGCCTTTCCCTCGCAAGTAGGTCTTCACCTGTTGGATGCTCAGAAGCCGGTAATGGAATACCGAGGCCGCAAGCAATATGGTCGCGCCACCCTGCGTCACGGCTTCGTAAAAGTCCTCGAGCCTGCCCGCCCCGCCCGAGGCGACTACAGGCACCTTCACTGCCTCCGAAATGGCCCGGGTGAAGGGAATATCATAGCCGGCCCGCGTTCCGTCGCCATCCATGCTGGTCGGCAAAATGACGCCGGCGCCGAGCGATTCGCATTGTTTGGCCCATTCGACGGCGTCCTTGCCGACCGCCAGGGTGCCCCCCGAAACCACCAGTTCGAAACCCGACGGCATGGCTGCGTTCCGGCGGGCATCGATTGCAACGGTCACGCGTTGCGATCCCCATCCGGCTGCGGCCTCCCGGATCAATTCCGGACGCTTGACCGCCGCGCTGTTCATGGAAACCTTGTCCGCGCCGGCTCCCAGCAGCAGCTCGATATCTTCCATCGTGGAAACGCCGCCCCCGACGGTCAGCGGTATGTCGATGACGCCCGAGACGGCCCTCACCCAGTCAAGACGGGTCTTGCGATTTTCGAGGGTTGCGGCGATGTCCAGCATCGCCAGTTCATCCGCGCCTTCCTGCTGATAGAGCCTGGCGCTTTCCACGGGATCGCCGGCGTCCTTGAGGTCCACAAAGTGAATCCCCTTCACCACGCGACCGTTCTTCATATCCAGGCACGGCATGATTTTGACCATGGTTTTATCTCCTTATAGGTGGGTTATCCGGTCCAATCCAATACCGGGAGAACGCTTGAGACAACTCCCCGGGGAGATTCTCCTCGGGATGAGCCATCCGGTCCAACCGGGAAAACTCAGCGCCGCCGCAAGGCGGTCACTGCCGGCGGCAAGAGCTGCTCCCTGGACCGCGCCTTGCGGCAACTTATCTTCGGAGCCGGAATTCTCCTACATGCGGCGAAAAGTTGCAAGGCGCTCCAACTTGCCCTCAGCGATTTTGTCCCGCCGACAATCGCGCGCGTTCTTCGGCGCGTCCCGGTCGAGGGCTCGAAAGGACGTGCCCGTCCCGACCGTGTCGGCTGGGAAGTGGTGAAAGAAGGGTCCAGGGGAGGCCGAAGCGACGACACCGCGCCGGGGGGCGGGGGATACAACGCGGCCCGGCTGGCCGCGGGTGGGCCGTCATGCCATACTGCCAATGACGGTGGATTCGGATCGGTGTTTGATCACCGGCAGGCCCGGTCCCGGCCTCACGGATAAAAGCGGGAGGGGAACGACTTCCCCTCCCCTGCTAGAAGGGGCCGGGCGTTCGAATCGGATGGGGCCGCTAACGGCGCTTCATTTGATAGTACCCTCCGGTCGGAAGCCACCGGATGTACCCGTAGTCCGTCGTTTCCTTGCCCGATGCCGTGCCGTTGGTCCCGACCACCTGGGTGTCTCCGACCCGTCTGAACGATCTCACGCCGACCATGGAGGTGGCTTCAACGCCCGCTCCGCACCCGGCGCCGGCGGTTCCTTCAACGCGGAATCGCCCGGCCGGCGTGTGCAGATTGCTCAACAGGAAAGGTTTGTAGTTTCTCAGCACGGTGAGCTTGCCGAGGTAGCTTTCATAGGCGCAGCCGGCGCATTGGTCGAGCCCGGAGTACTGGAGGCCGTCTTCATTCCAGATGGTGTACTCGATCTTGGTCTTCAGGCTCAGAGTGTCCCCGGTGAGATCGGACTTGCACGGAACAAGGGCCAGGTTGTTGACGGCGAACCCGTCGGTGGTGCTTCCTTGAGTGGGCTCCGCGAGGAAATCGAAGGTCAGGTATTTCGGGCACGCATCGTAGGCGGCGTTCGGCAGGCTGCACTCGGCGGCGCTGTAATCCGGCCCGGGGCAATTGGCGGGAGTGACGACCGTCGTCGGCGATGCCTTCAGGGACATGATGTTGACGTCGGCTCCGCCCACGCCGGTCACCTCTCCAACCCAGAAGCCGTCGGCGAAGTTCCCGGAACTCTCGATGACGTTTGCAGCGAATCGCCACGCGCTGTACTGCCAGGCGTTCTGGGGACGGCTGGCCAGGAAAGGCTTTGTCACAATGGCGAAACCGCTCAGGTGATTCCACGAGATCTGTTTGCGCAGGGTGCGGTCGACAGCCCAGCATTTGAGGACCCCTTCCTCGCCCGTACCCATCCCCGCGGCCACTCCGCGGCCGGACAGGTCGCAGCCGTCGCTGGCCCTGAACATGACGCTGTTGCGGGCGGACAGCCTCATGGCAAAATCGGACAGCAGACACGGGCTGCCGGGAGTGGTCCGTGCCTGCTTGACTTCCCAGTAACACTTCACACAAACCTTGTTGGAAGAATTGTTGGTGAGAAAAATATAGGTTTCCGTCCCGTTGTCGGTCTGGATTTTTGGCCAGATCAGGAGACTGCCCTCCTTGGACGTGTCGGCGGCGCCGTTGATCTGGGCCGAACCGTCGAGGCTTGCCGCGACTATCATGAAAGCCGTGACCAAAGCTGCGATGATGTACCTTCTCATATGCCTGACCTCCTCGATATTCAGTCCCGAGCCGCCCGGCATTCCGCGTGGACCACACTCGCGGGCGGGACCGGTGTCCCCGGATTCGGGTGTTTCACGGGCACGCGCCGAAAAATCCGTGCCGTGCCGTGAAAGGGCCGCACGGATCGGGTTCCGGCTACCAGGTGATGGAAACCGGGGTCGTGGTGTTCACGTCGTTGGCGTCCCTGATGTACGCCTGGCCTGGGCCTACGGCGGTCGGGGCCACGCCGACGACGGGTCCGTCACCGGAATAGAGCCGCATGGACATGACGCCCAGGAGCGGCGAGCCCACGCTGCCCGCGCAGGCGGCCTGCTTCCTGCCGTGCACGTAGATGGTGCCGCTGCGGGTCGACAGGTGCGTGAAAGGGTTGACGGCGCCCGCGACCAGATGCACTTTGGGGCCGGCAAGGGATTGATAGAACCATTGGGTCGTGGTGTCGTCACATCCCACGCACACGGACGCCGTCGAAAGGGTTTTCCCTTTTTCACTGCGGCGCACCAGCTTCGTATAGACCATCGTGTCGAGGTTTCCCGCAAGCCGTTCCCTGCAGGGAACGAGGGCCAGCCTGTTGTCGACGGTCCCCGCGGGGAAGACACCCGAAGTGTTCCGGGTCTGCTTCAGAAAGTTGAACAGCAGGCCCGTCGGGCAGGCGTCGTAGTTGCCGGAATCGCCCGTCAGAAGCATCTCTCCCGGCAGACCCGCCGCGACGCCGGTCGTGGCTGAATTCACGGCGAATCGCCAGGCGCTGTATTCCCAGTGACGGTCGTGAGCTTCCCCGACCACCGCGCTTCCCGACAGCCAATTCCAGGCAATCTGCTGCGTTCCGGCGCTGTCCACCGCCCAGCATTTGAGCTCGGCCAGGGTCCTGGGCGCCAGGGGGCTGGGCTGCACGCCGGTGTGAGGCACGGCTTTGCCGTCCGGTCCCTTCCCCGTGGACGCCATCCAGGAGACGGGCTGATTGGGCTGAAGCGTGAAAGTCCATTCGGTGCGCGCGCAGGACGAAGGGAAGCGATAGACACACTTTACTTTGACACTCTCATAATAGTCATTGCTGAGATTGATCATCGTGTCTGCCGTGCCGCCTCGGATCAGAGGCCAAACCAGAAGGCTTCCCTTTTTCGAGGTATTCGTCACCGTGCGATCCGTTTGGGCATGACACAGGGACACGGATGCCGATAAGACGAAAACGGCGGTCAAAAAAACGAACACGCTTCTTTTCATACCCTCTCTCCTTGGAGATACGGTTGAGTGCGCCCTGGCGTTCAGGAACGACCGCCCCGACAGCCGAATCGTCGGATGGTCCTTTCCGGCGGCTTTCCTTCCCGTTGCATTCAAGGTCGCAGGCGCCGCAAACCTCAAGGGATGCCGCCTGCGAACCATCGGGGCTACCCGGGATGGGACCGGATTTCCTCGCGTTCCGCTCCGAGTTGCCTTATCTCGGACGCACGGCCGGGGAGCGGTGGAATTGAGCCGACCCCCTCGTCCGCCTGCCCGGAACGTCGAGCTTTTCCTCCGGCGTCGTTGCGTTCCGGATCGAACAGAAGCGGAAGTTGGAACGGGAATCGGGTCTTGAGTCGATACCTGCCGTCTTTCGGGCGAACGCCCCCGTCGAAGCCGAACTGTATCCCAGCGACGGGAGATGCCCGGCTTTCGGGAATTCGTCCAACATGTGTGCCCCGCAAGCATCCACACGGCCCCGCGCGTCGTTTCCGAGGCTCGGGGCGCATTGTCTTTCGATCGTCAGCGGAATCAGTGCAGAAGAGCGGAAACGGCCGCATTGATGAAACCTGCCGGACGTGTCCGTTCCTTTCCTTTTCTCAGGGACTCACGCGCCTGATGTGCCCGGTTCAGCTTCATGAATAGGGTGTGACCTTACGGAATGCATTCTAGCAGTGTGAGGCGGAAAGTACACGTTAATATTCGTCAATGTTTGTCCCGCTTTCCTCGGGGGATGACGAACGCGTCCGGATATTTGTGCCCGGTTCGCAGGATTCGCTCACGCTCAATCTCGAGCCCGGTATTGTGGCAGGCTCATGTGAAGGGGGGACGATGGGTCTGACTCCTGCAAGCCTTGAAGAGGAAACGGTGTTGCGAAAACACCCACGCGCCCGTCCGGCAATGGGTCCCGAGTGCAATGGGGGTGCCGCTTCATTGATCGACGGGGGAGCCTGTCCCTCAGGAGGCGAGCACCTCTTCCAGGTCGGTCCCGTCGCTCTTGAGAAAATGCAGGCACTCGCGGACCCGGCCGATTTCGTAAATCACGAGGGTCTCGGCGAAGACCCGAATATCCTCGGGGTCGTGAGTGACCATGACCATCGGGATGTCGAACGCGCGCCGGATCTTCGCCAGTTCTTCGCGGAGCTTCACGCGCAGGAGCGTGTCCAGGGCGGCGAAGGGTTCGTCCATGAGCAGCAGGTCCGGCTTCCGGATCAGTGCCCGCGCGAGCGCCACGCGCTGCTTCTGGCCACCCGAAATGTCCAAGGGATAACTCTGCGCCAACTGGGAGATTTCGAAAGCTTCGAGAAATTCCATGACCTGGCGCCGGTCGTCGCGCGACAGGCGCCAGGGCCAGTCGTTTTTCAGTCCGAATCCCACGTTCTCGAGCACCGTGCGGTGAGGGAACAGCGCGTAGTCCTGGAACACGTAGCCGATCTTCCTGTGGCGCGAGGGGACGTTCACCCCGCTCTGCGTATCGAACAGCACGCGGCCGTTGAGAGCGATTCTTCCTGCATCCGGCGTCACGAGACCGGCGATGGATTGCAGCGTGAGCGTCTTGCCGGAACCCGAAGGGCCGAAAAGGACCACGCACTGCTCCCGGGAGGAAAAGGCGGCATCGAGCCTGAAATGCCTCGCCTTCGATTCCATGCGTTTTTCCACCGAGACTTCGATGACCATGTCACGGTTTCCCGAATCCGTACTTCGAGAGGATTTCCACGCCTTCCTCGCTCAGCACGAAATCGATGAAGCGCCGGGCAGGATCCGTCTTCCTGGTCGCCGCGACCACGGCGATGGGGTAAAGGATCGGCTTGTGCTTCTCCAGTTTCAACGCAACCCGCACCTTCTCTTTGGCGACGGCGGCATCGGTCGCATAGACAATCCCCGCGTCCACTTCCCCACGACTCACGTAGTCGAGCACCTGGCGGACTGAATTGGCGAGGATGAATTTGGGTTTCAGAGTTTCCCACAAACCCTCGCTGGTCAGGGCCTCCTCCGCGTAACGACCCGCGGGAACCGATTCCGGATTTCCCACGGAAATCCTCGTGATTTCCTTCAGGGTCAAGTCCTTCAAAGCCTTGATGGAGGTTTTCGCGTCGCCGGGGACGATCAGAACGAGCCCGTTGCCGGCAAAGTTTTTCCTGGTTTCGGTCAGGATGAGCTTCTTCTCGTTGGCCTGGTCCATGGTTTTCTGATCCGCCGATGCGAACACGTCCGCCGGCGCGCCCTGCTCGATCTGCTGCAGCAACGGCCCCGAGGCCGCGAAATTCAACACTACCTTGGTTCCCGGGTTGGCCGCCTCGAATTTCTTGCCCACCTCCGTGAAGGCATTGGTCAGGCTTGCCGCGGCGGAGACGATGATTTCCTGCTCGGCGCAGGCACTGCCGACGTACAGCGCGGGGAGGATGGCAAGGGCGAGAAAAAGGGCGACGAAAAAACGGGCGGCAACATGATGCTTCATCGGTCAACCTCCTTGAGATAACGGGTTTTCAGCATTCTTCCGGAAAAAACCAGAACCGCCATGCACACCAGCGATGTGATGATCACCAAAGTGGCGGCCATCCGCTCGTTCCCCGCCTGGACCGCATCGTAGACGGCGAGGGAGAGGGTTTGCGTCTTTCCGGGCAGATTGCCGGCCACCATGAGGGTTGCTCCGAACTCGCCCATGGCCCGGGCGAAGGCGAGCATCGTCCCGGCCAGTATCCCCGGCCAGGCGAGAGGAAACGACACGCGAAAGAAGACCCCCGCTTCGGACAGTCCCAGAGTGCGGGCGGCTTTTTCGAGATTCGGGTCGATGCTTTCGAAGGCGCTGCGGGCGGCCTTGAAAACCAGGGGCAGCGAGACCACGGTGGAAGCCACCACCGCACCCTGCCAGGTGAACATGAGGGTCACCCCGAAGGTCTCGTAGAGCCAGCTGCCGATCCAGCCCCTTCGCCCGATGATGACGATCAGGTAGTACCCGAGGACGGTCGGCGGCATCACCAGGGGCAGAGTGAGGAAGGCGTCGAGCCATTCTCTGCCTCGAAACCGGACGCGAGCCAGGAGGAAAGCGACGGAGACGCCGACCAGGGAGGCCCCCAGCGTGGCAAAACCGGCCACTTTGAGGGTCAGGAGCAACGGGACGAGGGTTTGCGTCACGGCGGCGCCTCCCAGGTCACGGCGCCCGGCGCGGGAACCGCCGTCGGCTTCATGCGGGTCCCGCGTTTCGCTCCTCCGCGGCGGCCGGACAGACCGTACAGGACAGGAAAGCTTTCCTGTCTTTCCATCGGATCATCTCCCCTTGTTGTTCCCCGGCGGTCTTCCTTCGCGGTCGGGAAAGTCGTGTTCCCGACGCACGGGGTGAATCGAGAGTTGTTCTTTCAGTGCCAAAAATGTGCATTGTGTCGTCTATACACGATATCTCTACCCGATTTCAAAGTGGGATGCAAGCAGCCTGTTTATGCCGCCTTCAAGCGGTGCCGTTTTCAGAGGGCGGCGTTCCCGCGGGAGGCTTGAAGAAGCTGGAAGGCCCGAAGCTCCGGGGCGCGGGTTCGCAGCCTTCTGCGCTTCGCAAATTTCCGGAAGGCGGGGCAAATCGCTCCCGGGTTCGCGGCTTTTTCGCCCGAGGCGCTCCGCCCCGCTCGCGGCACGTGGTCGTTTTCACCATTTTGTGGAGGCATTCGAGTTTTTAAAAGTACTGTTTAAATTACAATTGACATGCATAAGCGTCATCTATACAATGTGAAACCGTACGCAAAGACATTTATAAAATACACTAATCTCCACGCCATTACCCGGAATTCACCATGCAAAGCCTCAAATTGCCCGGGAAACCGGACCGCTCACGTTCGCCTCCCTCCCTGCGACCGGAGACCCGGGACCATTCGCCGGAACACGCTGCATGCCGTGTGAATCGGAAAATCAAGCACGTTTTCAGTTGAAATCGCATTCGAGAAGAGGTTGGGGAGGGACATGATGACGAGGCTCGTGACGAGAGGTGCCGCCGTATTTGCCGCAATGCTCCTGTTGCTCGTGTTTGGCGGGGGACCGGGGGTATGGGCCGGGGAGGAAGAAACCCCGGAGGAGAAAACCGAGGAGACGAGAAGCACGCGGAACCGGGTGTTCAGCCTGGGTGAGATCGAAGTGGTCGGAAAAATGGAAGAAAGCAGGAACACGACGGTCGAGAAAATCTACGACGACGAAATGCGGCTTTTCGACCGGAACGACCTGGCCGATGCCGTGAATCTCCTGCCCGGAGTGACCCTCTCGGAAACGGGGGCAAGAAACGAAAAGATGGTCTATATCCGCGGTTTCGACATCAAGCACGTCCCGATCTTTCTCGACGGCATCCCGATCTACGTGCCTTACGACGGCTACCCGGACCTGAGCCGGTTCAATACGTTCGATCTCTCGGAGGTGATCGTTTCCAAGGGGTTCACATCCGTTCTGTACGGTCCGAATACCATGGGCGGCGCCATCAACATGGTTTCCCGCCGACCCGTCAAGGAATTCGAGATGAATGCCGGGTCCGGCTATGCTTCCGGGCAGACCTACCACGCTTTCGGCAACTTCGGAAGCAATCAGGGCAAATGGTACATCCAGACCGGAGCGTCCTACATCAACCGGGATCATTTCGATCTTTCGGACGATTTCACGCCCACGGGCGTGCAGGGAAGCGGGGAAAGGGTGAACTCCTATCAACGCGACTGGAAAGTCAACCTGAAGGTCGGGCTCACTCCGAACGAATCGGACGAGTACGCCATCAGCTACATCAATCAGAAAGCGGAGAAGGGGTCACCGCCGTACGCGGGGACCGATCCGAGCGAATGGGTCAGGTTCTGGCAATGGCCGAATTGGGACAAGGAGAGCCTGTATTTCAACTCGAACACGGCAATTTACGACAAAAGCTACGTGAAGACGAGGATTTACTGGGACCGTTTCGACAACGCGCTCTCCGGCTTCGACGACGAGACCTATACGACTCAGGACAAGAAATCCAGTTTCAAAAGTCACTACGATGACTTCACCATCGGCTGCTCCGCGGAGGCCGGCACCCAACTCCTGCCGAGAAACTTTCTCAAGATGGCCATCCACCTCAAGGACGACGTTCACAGGGAGCACAACGAGGGGAATCCCCGCCAGCGGTTCGAGGATCGCATCATTTCCGTGGGTTTGGAAGACACCATCGATCTTACAAGCAAGTTCTATTCGATCATCGGAATCAGCTACGACAGGCTGGAGACGGTGGAGGCGGAGGACCTGGATTCCGCGACGGGGAGAATGCCGAATTTCCCGCTCAGCGCAACCGATGCATTCAACCCCCAGGGCGGGTTGTTCTACAAGGTCACCGACACGGGTACGGTCCATGCCGCGGTCGCGGCGAAATCGAGGCTTCCTTCCCTGAAGGACAAGTATTCCTACCGGTTCGGCACCAGCCTGCCCAACCCGGATCTCAACGCGGAGCGATCCATCAACTATGAAATCGGGTACAAGGAAGTGCTGTTCAAAAGGATTACGGTCGAAGCAAACGTTTTCTACTCGGACATCAGCGATTTCATACTCTTCAAGACGATTCCCGACCCCGACAATCCGGGCATGACCATCAACCAGAACCAGAACATCGGGAACATCCGTCAATACGGCGTGGAACTGGGCATATCCGGTCAGATCCTGTCGTGCCTCAAAGGCGGGTTCAACTACACGCACATCCAGTACGACAACGAAGACTCGACGGACCGGCTGGTCAACATTCCGCACAACAAGGTGTTCGCCTACCTGCAATACTTCACGCCTCTGGACGGATTGAGTCTCGTCGGGTCCGTGGAGTACAACGGCAACCGGTACAGCTCCAGCGACGGCGTTCGCGTGGCGCAGGAGTACGCGCTGGTCAACACCAAGGCCATCTATGAAGTGTACAAGGGCCTTTCCATTGAAGGCGGTATCTACAACATCACCGATGAAGACTATGCCATCGACGAGGGATTTCCCCTGGAGGGGCGCAACTACTTCGTGAACCTTCGATACAAGTTCTAGAGCCGTCTTCGGAACGATGTCGGCTCCAGCGAATCACGTCGCGGGAGGAAGAAATGGAAAATGCGGACGCTGACTTTCAGAGGCTTCTCGACGAGGCGGTGAAATTCCATGGGCACCTGTGCGGCGGGCAGGTCATCGGTGTCAGGATGGCCATGGCCGGTTTGAGGGAGCTCGGCATCAAGGAGCCCAGGGGAAAGGAGGGCAGGGACCTGGTCATTTTCGTCGAAATCGACCGCTGCGCGACCGATGCCATCATATCCGTCACCGGGAGGACGCCGGGCAAGCGGAGCCTCAAGATGCTGGACTACGGGAAGATGGCGGCGACATTCGTCAATGTGGGAACCGGCAAGGCGGTGAGGATCAGCGTCCGGGCGGATTTGGACGAGAAGGTCCGGCGCATCGCGCGGGCGAATGAGACCGCGGAAAGTGAGGAAGCGGCATATCTTGCCGCTCTGGCCGCCATGCCGGAGGAGGAGGTTCTCAAAATCGGCCGGGTGATCGTCAACATCCGGCCGCGGGATCTTCCCGGCAAGCCCCTCAGCAGCGTGATCTGCGAGCGTTGCGGTGAGGCGGTGAGGGACATGAGGGAGGTTTATCGATGGGGCAGAATCCTGTGCCGGCCGTGCGCCGACAGACAAACGTACTACGCCCTGGAAGACGGAAGACCCGCGACGGGTGCTTCGAGGACATCGCGCGGAAGGGTTCGGAAAGGGAGCGCATGATGCGTCTTTCGGAGATCGACTGGAACGAGCTGTGGAAAGAGGCGCAAGCCAGAAAACACACGCCTCACCACGATTCCGAGTTCTGGAACAAAAGGGCGCCGTCCTTTGCCAAACATGCATCCAGCAGCGGTTACGTCGAACAGTTCATGGCCATCCTCAAACCCGAGCCGCACTGGAGCGTACTGGACATAGGTTGCGCGGCGGGCACGCTTGCCTTGCCGCTTGCGTCGATCGTCAGGTCGGTAACGGCCCTCGATCCCTCGACGACCATGCTTTCCCTGCTCGAAAACCGCTGCAGGGAACAACGCATCACCAATATTCGGATCGTCGAGGGCTGCTGGGAGGACGACTGGGATGATCTCGGCATCGGCGTCCACGATGTCGCCATCGCGTCGCGCTCGCTCATCGTGGAAGACCTGAGAGCCGCCGTTTCGAAGCTCGAAAGCCGCGCGAGGAAACGGGTATATCTTTCGACCCTGGTGGACAGCGGTCCATACGACCACCGGATCGTGGAAGCCGTGGGCCGCAGTTTCGATCACGGCGCCGATTACATCCTCGTCTACAACCTCCTGAGGCAGATGGGGATCTATGCGAACGTCTCTTTTACCCTCAGCCGTGACGACAAGACCTTCCGGGACCTCGAGGATGCCCTCGATTCGGTGCGCTGGATGATCTACGAAATGACCTCGACCGAGGAGAAAAGGCTCCGCCGCTATCTCGGGCACCACCTCATCCGGGAGAACGGCCGCTGGAAGCTGCCGTACCGGCGGGTTGTCCGTTGGGCGGTGCTGTGGTGGGACAAGGAAGGGACCATACCCGGAGAGTGGTGCGCATGATCGAAAAGTCCAGGAAGCAAATCGTCGGATCATTGTTCCTCCTGTTCCTGTCGGTCCTCATTTCGGTGCAGGCCGAAGGAAAGGAAATCGTCGACATGGCCGGGCGCAAGGTGATCGTGCCGGACCGCGTCACCAAGGTCTACGGAGCGTCTCCTCCGGCCACCTACCTGCTCTACGCCGTGGATCCGGCTCTCATCGCCGGCCTGAACTATCCGTTCAATCCCAAGGAGCGGACGTATCTGCGCCCCGACGTGGTATCCCTTCCCGTGATCGGGGGATGGTTCGGCCAGGGCCGGACTCCCAACCAGGAAGCCCTGCTGAAGGTCAAACCCGACGTCATGGTCGCCTGGATGTGGAAGACAAAAGCCGCGAACGAGAAGATCGAACAGGTTGCGAGGCTTCTCGGCCTGCCCCTGGTTTACGTGAGATTGGACCACCTGGGCGAGTATTCGGACGCCTTTCTTTTCATGGGGCGTCTCGTGGGCCGGGAGGAACGGAGCCGGCAGTTGAGCGAGTATGCGAAACGCACCATGGCGGAGGTCGAGCCGGTCGTGGCGGCTGTTCCCCTGGGCAAGAGGGTTTCCGTCTACTACGCCGAAGCGCCGGACGGGCTGAGCACCGAGTGCGACGCATCCCCGCACACGGAGCTCATCAACCTCGCCGGGGGCGAAAACATTTACCGGTGCGCGCCCAAGGACGACTACGGCATGGAGAGAATCTCCATCGAACAGGTCATGCTTGCCGATCCCGAGGTGATCCTGGCCCAGGAGAAGGAGTACGTCGATCGTGTCCGATCCGATCCCGGCTGGAAGTCCATCCGCGCCGTGAAGAACGGGAGGGTCCATCTGATTCCCGGGGCGCCTTTCAACTGGTTCGACCGGCCCCCTTCGTTCATGCGTCTTCTCGGGATCAAGTGGCTGACGAACCTTCTGTATCCCGACCGTTATCCTTTGGACCTCGCAAAGGAAACCAGGGAATTCTACCGCCTCTTTCTGAACGTCGAACTGGATGATGACGCCCTGCGCGAGGTTCTGCATCAATGATGGACCGCCGCATCCTGTTCCCGTTGCTTCTCGTGCTGCTCGTTCTGACCGTGTTGACCTCCCTGGCGCTGGGCCGGTACCCCGTCGGTCCGAGGGAAATCGTCCGTTTTCTGGCTCACGCCGTATTCGGGATGAGCGAGCCGGACACCGGGGGGCTGGAGACTCTGAGAACGGTTCTCGTTTACATCAGGATTCCGCGCATCGTTGGCGCGATGCTTGTCGGGACCGCCCTCGCCGTCTCCGGCGCCGTCTTGCAGTCCGTGTTCATCAACCCCCTCGTTTCCCCCAGGCTGCTCGGGATTCTTGCCGGGGCATCCTTCGGGGCGGCGCTGGGGACTGTGCTGTCGCTCAGCTGGGTCGCGGTGCAGGCGATCTCTTCCATCTTCGGCATCGTGGCCGTTCTGGTTGCCGTGGGCCTTGCCGGGCTGTATCGCGGGGACAGGATACTCCTGCTGGTCCTGGGCGGCATCATCAGCACGGAGCTCTTCAATTCACTCTTCTTCCTGATGAAGTACCTGGCGGACCCTTATAGCCAGCTTCCGATCATCACCTACTGGTTCATGGGGGGATTTGCGCTGGCGGACGCAAAGACCACGCTCGTCCTGTTCTTCCCCATCGTCGCGGGGGTTCTCGCTCTCCTGCTGCTTTCCCCGTACCTCAACGTCTTGACCATGGGAGAAGAGGAAGCCCGGTCGCTGGGGGTCAATACGAAAGCGTTGCGCATGACGTTCATCCTCATCTCGACGGTTATCAGCAGTTTGACCGTCGCAGTGTGCGGAATGCTGGGGTGGGTCGGACTGGTGATTCCCCACATGGGCCGGATGCTCGTGGGACCGGACAACCGCGTTTTCCTGCCGGTCACCGCCGTTCTCGGCGCCATATTCGTTCTCGTCGTCGACGACGTCTCCAGGCTGCTCTTCCAAGTGGAGACCCCCCTGGGAATCCTCACCGCGCTGTTCGGGGTTCCCGTTTTCGCCTTGATCCTGAGAAACGCAAGGAAAGGATGGGGCCAATGGAGCTGATACGGGCGGATGGAATCACCTTCAGCTATTCACGTTCACCGGTTTTGCACAACGTATCTCTTTCAGTTCGAAAAGGAGAGATCGTCTCTTTGCTGGGGCCCAACGGAAGCGGCAAGTCGACCTTGCTGAAAGTGCTCCTCGGCCTGTACCGGCCCGGGAGCGGTTCCGTGCTGCTCGAGGGGAGGCCGATCTCGCGGATCGCCCCGAAGGAACTGGCGAAGCGCATCGCCTATGTTCCCCAGACGCACCGAATGGCCTTCGCCTACAGGGTCGTGGATGTCGTCCTGATGGGAAGGACGCCTCACAAGCCCTTCTTCTCCAGGTATTCCCGGCATGACCTGGACGTTGCGCTCCAGGCTCTGGACCGGCTGTCCATTGGGCATCTGAAGGACCAGAGTTACACCGACATCAGCGGAGGGGAGCGCCAGTTGACACTTATCGCGAGAGCCCTGGCCCAGGGCGCCGACATCCTCGTGATGGACGAGCCCGCGACCAGCCTCGACTTCGGGAACCAGGTGAGACTGCTCGACCAGATAACCGGCCTCTCAAGACTCGGCTTCACTTTCGTCAAGTCCACCCATTTCCCGGATCACGCCATGTGGATCGCCGACCGGGTCGTGATGCTGCAAAAGGGTTCCGTTATCGCAGACGGAAAACCGTGCGACGTGATGAACGATGAATCCGTTTGCCGGCTCTACAACACCGAGGTCAGCATACTGAAGGTGAACGGGACGCTGAGAACCTGCATGCCGCGTTCGTTGATAACGCGGAACCCGGGCGCGAACAACGGGAGGGCACGGATATCCGCAAAGCCATGAGGAGCGTGGGAACCTACGAAAACGACCCTGGAACGCCATCCGTTGCCGCGGGGAAGGAATGGTTTCAGGCGAGGCTCCCAGGCGAGGATGAGAATGAACCCGGAGGGGACCTCTCGTTTCTGAGGCCGCGCGTGGCGCTCAGGGGTGACTTCATCCTCGCCGCGGGGTTCGCGTTGGCGATACATGCGGCCGTGCCGGTCCTGGCCTTGCTTCTTCATCTCTATATCCCGCCGGTAATGGAGCACCGGGATCCCTTCATCACGGTCACCCTTGTCGGAGCAGCCGATGGAGGCGTCGGATCCGAAAAAGGCCCAAGTGGATCAGGGCCGGGGGATTCTCTCCCCGGGGCGGGTCCGCGGCCGCTCACGCCGGAGGTCATTGGAGCCGCTCGCGAGGAGGCGCAGTCGCGCGAGCCCGCGGCGCAAGTGTGCGCCGTGGAGTCGCCAAAGGAAATGAAACCCGAAGCGCCCCGCGAGCCCGCCGATCCCGTGAAGACGTGTGTTTTGTCGCCGGCCCCGCGCGAAATTCCCGCACGCAAAGACAGGAAGAAAACCGACGCCGAGCGAAAGCCGAAGCCGGCTCCGCCCGCCGGGGCTTCCGTCGTTACCGCCGCTCCCTCCTCCGATGCAAACTCCGGCGAGCCATCATCGACGGCCCGGGATGACGAAGCGCAGGGCGGCCATGCCCGAGGGGACGGCGTCCGGGGAAAAGCGGGGCATGCCGCGGGCGGTCTCCCGGGCGGAGGATCTCCCGGGGGAGGAGGAACCGGGTCCGGCAGGTTCGAGCTCAAACAGGTGGACCAGGCTCCCCGCCCCATACGAAAGGTCGAACCGGAGTACCCCCAGGCGGCACGCCGAATGGGCGTTGGCGGCAGAGTGGAGGTGCGGTTTCTCGTCAAAACGGATGGAAGCGTCGGCGAGGCCTCCGTTGTCCGGGCGGAACCCCCGGGGGTCTTCGAGCGGAACGCCCTGGAAGCCGTCAACAAATGGAGGTTCAAGCCCGGCTGCCACCGAGGGGAAGCCGTGGCGACATGGGTCGTCCTGTCGGTGCACTTCAGGTTGTCGAGATGACGTACCGAAGGGGTGAAGGCCGCATGTCATGCTCCGTCGGCCGGTGGTGGAGGTGAAAAAAAGGAGCCGCAGGTTTTGCGCTTCCAGGCATGTTGAAATATGAGAACAATTCGTACAGAATGAATCGCATACGGAGGGTCATATGAATGCTGATGGGAATGGAACACGCGACAATCGGAACGGCGGCGGGGGGAACGGCGCGATCCGGATTACCGGAAGGGTTGCGCAACCCCTTTTGCTGGAGATGAAAGATCTCCAAAGTATGAACACGGAGGAAGTGACGGACTTGCCCGTAATATGCGGCAGCGGAACACCCAAGGGCCGTATCCGGAGCTGCCGGGGGGTGCTGCTCGAAGAGGTGATCCGTAAGGCCGAGGTGATCAAGGAGGAACACAACGACACGAAGAAGATGTTGTTCATCGTCTCGGCCCGCGACGGCTTCAAGGTCGTGTTCTCCTGGCAGGAGATTTTCAACACGCCGATCGGCGGCGGAGTGATGATCCTGGTGGAAAGGGACGGCGAATCGCTGGTCGACGAGGCAGGGCGACTCGAGCTCATATCCGCCGAGGACTACTTTACCGGCTCCCGTTATGTGAAAGGGTTGAGCACGATCGAGGTGGTCCTGGTCCCGTGAGGGAGCGGCCGGAGGATGTTTGAGGTTTTGCCGCAAGGCGTGGACGGGACATTGTCGGGAAAGGTGCGGCACGCGGCGGCCCGCCCGCCGCGGCACTTCGCAACGGGATTTGATGGACCGTTGCGAAGAAGCCCCGCCGCCTCCCTCCAACATGCCCGCCGATGGTGCTGATCGACGCCCGTGTCGGCGCCGTCGCGTTCATCGCACGGAAGCATCGACGGGCGCATCAGTCGCGCCACCCCGTCAGGGGGATGGCTTGAACCGTTTCCGGATGCTTCCGTGCCGACCTCATTCATCCTCTCGAATCAGTGACGCGCGCTTCGATTGCCCGAGCCGGACCCGTTCCGGCGCGATTCTACCTCGATTGCACCTTCATCCGACGATGGGAAACCGGGCCGCCGGCGGGGAACAGGGCCGCTCCCGGCTGCCTGGCCGACAAGGAACTTTGCACTTCTCCAGGGCAACGCCAACAGGTATACTATAGATTACATTTTTGTAGCCTTTTGCATCCAAACCAAGGGTTGAGGTGCCACGGAGGTGTCCATGGGATCGGTCAAAGAGCGGGTGGTCTGTAACCTCAAGTCGGCGCGAAAAGCCAGGGGGTTGTCCCAGAGCGAATTGGCCGGTAGAGTGGGGGTCAAGCGGCAGGCGATTTATGACATGGAAAGCGGGCGGTATCTGCCCAACACCGCCCTGGCGCTTTACATCGCAAGAGAGCTCGGCTGCAGGGTCGAAGACCTGTTCGTCCTGGAGGAATCGGAAGAGGAACAACCCGTCACTTTGGTCGAGAAAGCGGGTGCGGCTAACCCCAGGGTTGCCGTGGCCAGTGTGCGCGAGCGACTCGTTGCTTACCCCGTGGACGGAAAATGGCTGTTGAGCGACGGATTCCACTCCGCGGACGGCCTGCTCCTGGCCGACGGCTGCAATGTGCGTCTCTTCCAGGGGCGCAGGGCGCTTGAGAAGAAGATATTCCTTTTCGGCTGCGATCCCGCATTCGCCATCTTGAGCGCGCATGCCTCCAGATGGATGGCGGATGCATTCGTGCAGTGCCGTTTTGCATCCAGTTACCTGGCACTGGCGAGGCTTTCCGCCGGGCACGCCCACATCGCGGGCACTCACATGCACAACCGGGAGTCGGTCGAATCCAATGTGGTGCTGGCCAAGACGGCGCTGGCGGGCACAGGGGCCATGGTGGTCGCTTTCTCGATTTTCGAGGAAGGTCTGATGGTTGCCGCGGGAAATCCGCTCGACATCCGGGATGTCGGCGACCTGGCTCGAAAGCGGATTCGATTCGTCAACCGTGAGCCCGGAGCCGCTTTGCGTTCTCTTCTTGACGAGCGCCTGATGCAGGTGGGGCTCTCGGGCGAGGCCGTCAATGGTTACGACCGGCAGGGATCGAGCCACAACCAGTGCGCCCAGATGGTCGCTCTCGACATGGCCGATGCCGCCCTCGGGCTGCGAGCCGTCGCGGCCGCACACGGACTGGGCTTCGTTCCCATCGAGTCCGTTCGGTGCGACCTGGTCATTCCCCACGATTTCCTGGATCTGCCGGCCGTCAAGATTCTGCTCGAAGTGATGCAGACGCGCGCCTTGCGGGAGGAATTGAGCGCCCTTCCCGGTTACGGGTCTTCCTGCACCGGCAAAGTCATCGGACAGGTATAAAAAGGCTCCTGTGCCGCGGGTTTGGTCTGTTCCTCGAATTCCGATACAGCAAGCCGGTTCCCGAGCCTCAGAGAAGCGATTGGTCTAGGCGGGAAAACACACCGGGGGCGTGCATATAGCCTGCCCCTCGTACGATCGCGCAAGTCGTGCAAGGGGCGGGGTCCGTCCATGCCCGCCTCGCCTTCCGCAGACCCCTTATTCCGCGATATTGCAAGTGAATCGGGATCAGTTCCCGCCCGCGGCGATGAACCGCCGCGCGAGCTCGGCCGCCTCGTCGTGAGCCGGGTGCACGAAGCGGTGTTCGCCCAGGGAGCGAACGGGCATGACGATCATGAGGGAATTGAGGACCCAGAGGGTTTGAGCTGATACGAGCTCTTCGAGGGAGGCTGGGCGCGCTTCGACGTTGTGTCCACGGGCGGCGAGCAGGTCCGTGACTCTCGCGATGGTGATGCCCGGAAGCCGGAACGGGCTGGAAGGTGTCCACCACCGCCCGTCGGTTCTTGCGAGGAGGGAACCGGCGGAGGTCTCCGCGACGCGGCCTTCGGGATCGAGGATGAGCGCCTCGTCGGCTCCCGCATCCAGTGCGGCCTGCCTTGCGCACAGGAAATAGAGGTAGTTGAGGGTCTTCATGCCGGCAAGCGGCGGCGAGAACCCGCTCCGGAAGACATGCAGCCGGAAACCTTCGGCGTGGACGGACGGCGCGGGCGGAACGTATCCGCGCGCGGTGATGCAAAGCGTCGGGGCCGAGGCTTCGGGCAGACCCGGCGACAACCCGGCGCCGCGCGTAACGGTGATCCGCACCGACGCGACGGAGCGGCGCAACCCGGCGCGCTCCAGCAGTTCCCGCACCACCTCGCCCCAGTTCGGCGCCGCCGCCGACACGCGGATCCTCAACGCTGCCAGCGAACGGTGCAGCCGTTCGAGATGGTCCCCCAGGTACAGCACGCGCCCGCACTCGGCGCGCATGGTCTCGAAAACCCCGTCCCCATAGAGGAACCCCCTGTCCAGGGGCGAGACGAAAGCTTCGCCCGCGGGTACAAAGGAGCCGTTCAGCCAGACGATTCCGGGGTGTTCCGGGGACTGCGGGTTCATGGTTTGCCTTTCATGGAGGCTTCGATCAGCCGCAAAAGAGTCTGCCCCTTGTCCAGGGTTTCCTGGTATTCGTCCTCGGGCCGCGAATCGTGGACAATGCCTCCGCCCACCGAGAAACGGCACGTGCCGCGCTGGAGGATGCCGGTGCGTATGGCGATGTTCAGGTCGATGTTTCCGTGCCACCCCAGGTATCCGATGGAACCGGTGTATACGTGTCTCACGTGGGGTTCCAGCTCGTCAATGATTTCCATCGCGCGGATTTTCGGGCAACCGGTGACGGAGCCGCCCGGGAACACCGCCCGCAACAACTCCCCCGGGGTCAGTTCCGGCCTCGGCCGGCCAGTGACGATGGAGACCATGTGATGAACGTTTTGGTAGGATTCGAGCCGTTTGTGTTCCCGGACACGAATCGTCCGGGGCAGGCAGATCCGCCCGAGATCGTTGCGCAACAGGTCCACGATCATGGAGAGCTCCGCGTCTTCCTTGCGGCTGGTGAGCAGGGCCGATTTCAGAGCCTCGTCTTCTTCGGGGGTGGCGCCCCGGCGGGCCGTCCCCTTGATGGGGCGTGTTTCGATCCGCCCGTCGCGCTGGTACAGGAAGCGTTCCATGGAAGTGGACAGCACTTGATGGTCGCCGGCGTCGACGAAAGCGTAAAATGCCGCGGGGTTTGCCCGGAAGAGCGATTCCCAGAGCAGGAAGGGATCACCGTCAAGCCTGAACTGGAACCGCTGCGAGAGGTTCGCCTGGTAGATGTCCCCCTCCCCGATGTAGAGTCGGACTTTCTCCACCGCAAGCAGATAGGCGTCCCGGGAGAAATTGCTTCTGAGTCCGTTTACGCGGAACCCGTTGTCCCGTTCCTCCGGTTCCGGAACCGGAGGAATCCCGTCCAGGAAGGCTTCGACCGGGTCGGGCGACGGCGTCCGGTGTGGTGGGCCTCGTTTTCCGGCGGGTGCCGGGGTGAGATAGAGATAGTGCAGGCGCTTTTCGATCCGGTCGTGCACGAGAATGCGCCGGGGCCACATGAGCCAGATGTCGGGAAGGCCCAGGTCGTCACGGGCGGTCCGGGGCAGGCGTTCGATGGCGTTCTTGAGATCGTAGGCGAAGTAGCCGATCGCGCCTCCCGAAAACGGCGGGATCACCGGGGAGTAGCCGGGCGAGAATCGTGCGAACAGCTCATCGAGCACGGCCAGCGGGTCCCCGCGCCGCGACTCAGACCCCGAAGGACCGTGCACGAGGCAGCGCGAGCCTTTGCTTTTGAACAGCAGGAACGGGTCCCAGGCGGCGATGGAGTACCGGCTCTCGCCTTCCAACGGGACCTTCCCGCCGCTCAGCAGCACCACGCTATCGGGTTGCGCCGCGCAGCGGCGTGCCACGGCAATGAATTCAAGGTCGGAAACCGGGGTCTCCAGGGCCCGGTAGAGGACCGGCTCCACGACGTGCACGGAACGAGTGGACGTTTTCATGCCGCCTCCTCGCGCCGGTCGGGATAGCCGATCGGCGTGTCGATCCTCGGAAACCGGTCGGGATCGGCGGCGTCATCGGGCGCAATCCAACCGCGTCGCAGAGAAAGGAAATTCCGGATCAATTCCAGCCCGTGCTCGGTCATGAAGGATTCGGGATGGAATTGGACCCCGCACAGCGGCCAGGAACGGTGCCGGATGCCCATGAGGACCCGGTCTTCGGCATGGGCGACGGGGAGCAGGCAGTCCGATTGCAGCTCGACGCACAGCGAATGATAGCGCGCCGCCCAAAACGGGGAGGGAATTCCACGGAAGACGCTCCGGCCCTCGTGATCCACCCGCGAGCACTTGCCGTGCACGGGAACCGGGGCCTTGATCGTTTTTCCACCGAAGACCTCGTTGATCACCTGCATCCCGAGGCACACCCCGAGGATGGGGATCGTCGGACCGAACCGTTCCACCACGGCTTTGCTGATTCCCGAATGGGCCGGGCTCCTTGGGCCCGGGGAAATGCAGATCCAGTCCGGGCGCAGCGCATCGATCCCGTCGAGCGTCACCCGGTCGTTCCTGAACACGGATACCTCCAGGTCGAATTCGAAGAAAAGCTGGACGAGGTTGAAGGTGAAAGAATCATAATTGTCTATGACGACAAGGCGCATGGTCCCCTCCCGAATGCATCCCGGACAATAAAAAAGCCACCCCGACCGTTGGGTCTGGGTGGCTTGTGCCTGGCATAACCCTCAACACGCGGCTTTTCATCCCGGATGCGCCGGTTCGCCGCGAGGTGTTCGCCGTCGCGCGAAGCCGGGCCTGGATGAAAACCGCTCAAACGTTAAATTACCCGCCTGCCGGGCCGTTTGTCAATAGCCGCGACATCCGTTGCGGCACGGCATGTGTCCGGAATTCCCCTCTTGAGGGGGCCGTGACGGCATCAACTTTCGCCGAGGAAGGCGGCTTCGACTGCTTGGGCAAGGTTGTCGACCTGTTGATACGGATTTACCTAGAAAATAGATTCCCGGGTGAGTCTGTTTTCATGCTTCGCGGGTGTCGCAGGGGGCATGGATAATTGCGTTCAAAATGGTACTCTAAAAGCGTGGGGGACATATCCCCCACATCCCCTCGCCGCTTCGCGGCTCCGTGTGGCGCTGCGGCGACGGCCTTCGGCCAGTCGCCGACAGCGCCGAGCACTCGGCCTCACGCGCTTGCGCGTGTGGCCGAAACTTGGGGGGTGCGGGGGAATCATTCCCCCGCTCTTTTGTGCTTGAAAGATCTATCTCTTGAACGCAACTTCGCATGAAGGGACCGTCACCGCGTCAGCGTTCGCCGAACAGCCTCGCAAGCGGCCGGTAGCACTCCTGGCCCGGCTCCGACCACCGCTCGATTCTCCCGATCGTTCCGGCCACTTTCACCCCGGAGAAACGTTCGACCGCTTCGATGTTTTCCGCGACCATTTGCTCCGGGGTTTCCATGGGTCCGGAATCGATGAACACGATGCCGAGAGGGTCCAGCCTCCGGGCTTTCAGCGCCTCCACGGCAAGGATCGTGTGGTTGATGGTGCCGAGGCCGGCGCGCGCGGCAAGGATCGGCCTGGCGTTCAACAGGGCGATCAGGTCGATCATCAGAACGTCTTCGGTGACCGGTACGAACAGCCCGCCGGCCCCTTCCAGCACGATGTGCGAATGGGCGGACCTTTTGCGCTCCGCGTAAGCGGCGATTTTCCGGGGATCGATCGCTTCCGCCTCGTGTCCGGAGGCAAACCAGGGGGCCTTGGGACTCCTGAAACAGTATACGACCGAATCGCCCGGATCTTTTCCGGCCAGCGCCGGCACGTGCTCGTAGATGAACCGCGCGTCGCTGTCGCGGTCATGCGCGTCGACGCATCCGGTCTGAATCGGCTTGAGGTAGAAAGGAGTCCTCCCTCTCATCAGGAAGAATCGCATCAGGAGGAGCGAAAGCACGGTCTTGCCCACTCCCGTGTCGGTTCCGGTGACGAAAATGCTACCGCGATTCCGGTTGGGTTCTCGCATACACTCCCTTCAGCGCGTCGACGAAGAAGCTCACATCCTGCTCCCTGTGCCGGGCCGTCATTCCGATCCGCAGGATGGCCCGCCCCATGGGCACGGTCGGGTACCTGGCCGGGAAGACGAACACGCCGCCCTCGAACAGGCCGCGCGAAACGGCGGCGGCCCGTGCTTCATCGCCGATTTCGACGACGATGATGTGCGCGTCTCCGCCCACATGGAATCCTTCGCCCCGCAGCGCTTCTCTCATGAGAACGCTGATTCGGCGCAGACTGTCCCTTTCGGCGTCGCTGTCGCCGAGGATTTCGAGCAGATCCAGCGCGGAAGCGGCGTGAGCTTCGGGAAGGGTGGTGGAATAGATCAAGGGCGAACAAAAATTGAACAGGTATTCCTTGTATCCCGCGGGCAGTAGCGCGAACGCCCCGAACAGCCCGAGGGCCTTGCCGAATGTGCCGACCGCGACGTCCGCAACCGTTCGCGCGATGCCGCGTCCATTTTCACCCAGGGCGCCAAACGCGTGAGCCTCATCGACGATGCACAGGAAGCCGTGCTCCCGCTTGAGCTTCCGGATGCCCTCGACATCAAGAAAATCCCCGTCCATGCTGAACAGGGATTCGGTCACAACGCCCGCCTGGTCGTCTTTGCGGGCTTCCAGCCGCTTGCGGAGGTGTGACATGGAATTGTGCCGGTAGCCGAGGAATTCCGCCTTGCTCAAGGCCATGCCCTTCACGCTGCTGGCGTGGATGTGCTTATCGAAAATAACCGTGTCGCCCTGCGCGAACAGCGCTGAAATGACTCCCAGGTTGGCTTGGTAGCCGGAGGGAAAGAACAGGGCTTCGTCGTAGCCGAAGTGGCGGGCGTAGGCTTCCTCCGCGCGGGATATCAGCGCGTAATGGCCGGAGACCAGCCGCGACGAGGAAGAGGATGTGCCGTAGCGACGGAAGTTCGCGGCGACCTTTTCCCTCAGCTTCGGCGAAGCGCCGAGCCCCAGGTAGTCGTTCGAGGAGAAGTTCAGCACCTTCCGATTGCCGAAGAAAAGATACTTGCCGTCTCGGGCCGTCGCCTCCGGGGGATTCCGGTGAAGACCCGCCTGCCGCTGCATCAACAACCTTTGCCGGAGCCGTTCCGCAAACATGAAAACACCTCCCGGTAGTGTTCGGCCAGCATTTCGCGTCGAAAAACCCGGTCGTACTCCATCGTCGCGAAGACGAATTCGCCTTCGATACGAGGCCCTTCTTCCGGAACAGCCTCCAGGTGATAGGAAAAGGCGGAGTCCCCGCGGCCGATCAATCGGCCCCGGAGTCGACAGGGGCCGTCCAGAGGCGGCCCGGACGCTTTCGAGAAATGTTTGAGGGTCAAAAGAAAGGCGTGTTTGTCAAAACCGGTGACGAACCGCACATGGAGCGCTCCCAGCTGAGCCAGGGCTTCGATGCCGAGAAACGGCGGCGAGCGGACGAACCGCTTGAATCCTTCGATTCCGCGGGCATGCACGTCGGTGACGGCATCGATGAGGCGGAATCCGCACAACCCGGAATTGAAAGCTAGTTTTCCCATTTGTTCACCACCAGGGCGCTGTTCTGACCGCCGAATCCGAAGTTTTGGATCAGCATCGTGGAGACCTGCGCGCTCCGGGGCGCCAGGACGAAGTCGATGCCGGCGCGGCAGGGCTCTTCGAGGTGCCGGATCTCCGGCACGTACCCGTGTTCCATGCAGGCGAGCCCGATGGACAGCTCCACGGCCCCGCACGCCGCCGCGAGATGCCCGATGCGGGATTTCAAGGCAGTGACCATGGGGCGGTGCTCGCCGAACACGCGGGCGATGAGGTCGGCTTCCATGGCGTCGTTGAGGACGGTTCCGGTACCGTGGGCGCAGACGACGTCGACCCGGGCAGGCGCCATGCCGGATTCGTTCAGTGCCGAGCGCACGGCGGCTTCCGCCCACCGTCCCGACGGGTCGGGAGCCGTCATGTTGTACCCGTCCATGGATGCGCCGTAACCGCAAATTTCGGCGATGATCCGGGTGCCCCGGCTTCGGGCGTGTTCCAGGTTTTCCAGCACCACGAAAGCCCCTCCCTCGCCGGGCACAAAGCCCGCCCGGGCGGCGCTGAACGGGCTGTATTCTTGACCGCGGCCCGGTTCTTCGGTCTGGAGCGCCTGGGCTTTGCGGTATGCGAGGATCCCTCCGGGGCTCAGCCGCGAATCTCCGCCTCCGGCCAGCGCCACGTCCAGGTCCCCGTGCCGGATCTTGCGGAAAGCTTCGCCGATGGCCTGAAGAGAGGCCGCGCACGCCGTCCCGATGGTGGCATTCTCGCCGTGGATGCCCGCGAGGTCGGCGATCACGGAAGCGGCGGTGTTGGGAAGAAACTTCAGAATCCAGAGCGCGGACAGAGACTTGCTATCGATCGCGCCGCTCCTGATTTCCGGGAACTCGTTTCCGATGTCCAGGTTGGGGCCGGCGCCGACGAAGAGCCCGGCCCTCTCCCACATGTGTCCCGCCGGTTCCGCCCCCTTCACGGCGGCCATGGCCGACGCCACGCAAAACCGGGCGCCGCGGTTGAGATACCTCGCGTTCCTGCAGCGCCCCGTGAATCTCCTGACGTCAAATTCACGTTCGAGGGGGAAAGCCCACACATCCCCTTCGAACCCGGTGGGCACCATGACCGCACCGCCGTCTTCGAGGCTGCGGACGATTTCACCGGTGGAAAAGCCGAGAGCGGATACAACCCCGACGGATGTGATGACTACTCTGTTTGCCACGCAACCTCGCTTTCAGGTGCTCGATACGAAGTGCCCGGAGCGAAAACGCCGATCCGGAGTCTCCCCGGGCTGAAGTCCCGGGGGCCTGTTCCCGCTAAATCTCCCTGTAGAGCTCCGCCGCGCTTTTCCGCTCGATGAAGGGCGGAGTATCGTCGGGGAATCCCACTGTGACGAAACAGCTGATGCGGATATCCTCCAATCCGAGAGTCTTCCGCACGTCGGAAAGAAACAGCAGCGGAGCGGTGAGAATGCACGTTCCGAGTCCGAGCGCCCGGCCTTTGAGGAGAAATCCCTTAAGAGCCAATCCCAAAGTGATGTCGAGGTCCCTCTCGCCTCGGCGATCCGCCCGGAGGATTTTCGCTTCGGCGAGCCTCGAAGAGAATCCGGCGTGAACGGGAACGGTGCCGGCGGCAATGAGCACGGGCGCCCGGAACATGAATTCCGAGCAGCGAAAGCACGCGTTGACGAGGTTCCTGGTTTTCTTGGAGCCGCCTTCCGCCTCCACCCTTTGCAGAAGCTCCCGGCGAGCCCGCAGCATCTCCCCGTGCAGGGCTTCGAGAAGCGGCGGCGACACGATCCGGACAAACCTGACCGGCTGGCTGTTGGAAGGGGAAGGGGCTTTGGCCGCGCATTCGATCATCGCTTCGATCGCGCCGCGCGGGGGAACCTCGGCCCGGTATTTCCGGACACTTCTTCTCCCACTCGTGATTTCGTCCAGAAAGTCCCCCGGTTGGTTCATCGTCCGGTCCCGAGACGCCAGGAGGTGTATGCGACAAGATCCTTCACCTTGAGTACCGGACCGCCGTCGAGGGTCGCCAGGACTTCGCCGATTCGGTCCCGGCCGAGGAACGGGAAACGCTCGCCGAGATGGACCGCCGCGTCCCCGCGATGTTCCGCGGCTTCGTTGAGGCAGGCTCTCAGCGTTCTGAGGAAAAGCTGATCGTCGTTGATTTCGATGCCGAACCTCGCGTTGAGGGCTACAGAAAGCTCGAGCTGATCGATGGATTCAGCGCCGAGATCCCGCATGAGATAAGTCTCCGGCGTGATCTCTTCGGTGTCCACGTCGAGGATTTCCGTCAGTGATTCTCTGATACCCTGGAAAACATCCATGCGAATCGCCTCCCGCGTCGTCATTTGCCGGCCGTCAGTCCGCCGTCCATGGTGATCGCCGTTGCGTTGAAGAATCGTGCGTTGTCCGAAAGAAGAAACGTTACGGCATCGGCCACTTCTTCGCAGCTCAGGGCTTTGCCGAGGGGCATGCGCCCGGTGAAGGACTCGGCATGAGAGCGCATGTACTTCCTTCCCCGTCCGGCATCGACATACCCCGGTCGCAGGATCACCGAGGTGATCCCGCGGCTGCCCAGTTCGAGGCCGACATTCCTGTAGAGCGCTTCCGAGGCCAGCTTCGATGCTGCGTAGAATCCCTGCCCGGCATTGGGCCTGGAGGCCGCGGCCGAGGAAATGAAAACCATCCGTCCCCGCTTCTTGCGCAGCATGACCCTGCAGGCCGTCCTCAGCATTTCCGCCCGGAACGAAACGTTCTCGGCAAAGTAGCGTTGAACGAGTTCCGGGTCCGATGCGCCGATGAGCGTTTCCATGTGTCCCTGGGCGAAGTCGACCAGGAAGTCCGGTCCTCCCTCGATCCCGCCGAAGACAGAGGAGATCGTGCGACGGTCGGCGAAGTCGATGCGTGCGGTGTCGAACCGCCCCGGAATGGCTGACAGTGAGGAAAGCACCCGCTGCGCTCCACGTTCGTCGCGGCAGGCCAGGATTGGGCGCAGCTCTTCGACGACGAGGCGCTCCGCCAGTTTGCCGGCCAGTTCGCAGCTGCCGCCCAGGATCAGTACGCGGTGACCGGAAAATCGGAGCTTCATCGCACGAGGACTCCGGTCGCCACCACCGAGTGGCCGTCGTGCAGGGTGCATTTCATTTCGTCCCCGGCGATCTCGATATGATACGAATACTCACCCGGTTCGATGAACCTCCTGAACCTGAAGTTCCTGACGGCGCACGGCCCGCTGCAGAACTCCAGGCCCGCCGCCGCCAGAGTGAAGGCATGCACGATCATGCTTCCCGGAACGACGGGTCTGCCCGGGAAATGGTCTCCATAGATCCGGTCTTCGGGATCGAACACGAAAGTGCCTTCGAGAGACATGTGGCGGGAGCGGTTCGGCGGCATGTGCGGTCACCCCGGATTATGGTCCGGTGACGGCCCGGATCGAGTCGAACGTGATTTGACAAAGCCGGTCGATCTCCTCGGCGGAGATGGCGAGCGGCGGCATGAGGACGATGACGTTGCCCAGCGGCCGGATGATGAGGCCGCGTCTTCGCGCCTCCAGGATCACCCGGTGACCGACTTTCTCCTCCGGCGCGAACGGCCGTCTGGAAGCACGGTCCGCCACCAGCTCGATGCCCGCCATGATCCCGATGCGTCGGACATCGCCCACATGAGTGAGCGTTCGGAAAGACTCCAGCCGCTCGGCCATGTGTCGGGCGATCTCCCGAACGTGTTCCAGGACGCGCTCTTCCTCGAAAACCTCCAGGTTGGCGATCGCCGCCGCGCAGGCGAGGGGGTTCCCGGTGTAGGTGTGCCCGTGGAAAAACGTTTTGAACTCCTCGTATCTTCCCAGAAATCCCGAATAGATTTTTTCGGTGGTGAGGGTGGCCGCCAACGGCAGATATCCCCCCGAGATGCCCTTGGCCAGAGTCATCATGTCGGGCGCGACGTCCTCCACGTCGCAGGCGAACATGCTGCCCGTTTTTCCAAATCCCACCGCCACTTCATCCGCTATCATCAGGATATCGTAGCGAGTGCAGAGCTCCCGCACTTTCCGCAGGAATCCCGGGGGATGGACCAGTATCCCCGCCGCGCCCTGGACAAGGGGTTCGATCACCAGCGCGCAGACCTCGCGCGCCCGGGCTCGCATCAGGGCTTCCAGGCGGTTGAGGCATTCGAGGCCGCAGGCGCAAGGAGAAAGGCCGAAAGGGCAGCGGTAGCAATACGGAGATTCGGCCTTGTGGGCAGTGAACAGCAGAGGGCTGTACTTCTCGTGAAAAAGATCGATGCCCCCCACGCTTACCGAGCCGATCGTGTCCCCGTGATAGGCGTTCCGGAAAGTGATGAACCCGGTTTTTTCATTGGTTCCGTCGCATTGCCGAGTGTACTGGAAAGCCATCTTCAAGGCGATCTCGACGGCGGTGGAACCATTGTCCGAATAGAATACGCGGGTCAGCCCGCGGGGGGCGACGGCGATCAGTTTTTCAGCCAGGCTGATTGCGGGAACGTTCGAAAGACCGAGCAAGGTGGTATGGGCGACGCGATCCAACTGGTCCCTGACGGCGTTGTCCAGCTTCGCCTTGCGGTGCCCGTGCACATTGGTCCAGAGCGAAGCGACGCCGTCAAGATACGCGTTGCCGTCGATGTCGAACAGTGTGCATCCGTTCCCCTTTTCGATGATGAGCGGCTTTTCCTCGACGTATTCCTGCATCTGTGTGAACGGATGCCAGATATGTTGCTTGTCGTGAGCGGCCAGTCGGCTTCTTGCGGCATTGGAGATGACCATCGGCGACTCCCGTTGTTTGCTCCCGAAATGCATTGCGAACGGCACGGCCCGCAGACGGGAACCCTGGCCGGGCCTTTGTTTCCTGAGGCTGTCCCGGGGCTGTCCCGGGGCTTTCAAGATTCCCGCCGATATGCTAACCTGCGGCATTCGGAATCCGCCTCGGGCCGCCGCGTTCACGCAGGCCCGCGCAGCGGCGGACGACGACGTTAAAGCAGAACCGCCGCGCATTGTCAACTATATTTTCTTTATGAGTTTACAATAGAGGGCGCAAAAGTGGGGGCCCCGGTGAAGACCACAAGGGAAATGTTGCTCGAGCATTTGAAGCAGAGCGGCGGGAACTGGGTATCCGGCGCATGGCTCAGTCGTGAATTGGGGGTCAGCAGAGCGGCGGTCAACAAGCACGTGCGTCACCTGCAGAAGGTCGGCTACCCCATCGCCACATCCACCAGGAAAGGCTATCTCCTCGGCGGGCCGTTCGACCTCGTGCTGCCGGAGGAAATCCGGGACGGGTTGCGGACCCGGATCTTCGGCGCCGGGGAGATCGTCTACCTGGACGCGACGGATTCCACGAACCTGCGGGCAAAGGACCTGGCGGCGGGCGGAGCCTCCGAGGGGACCATCGTCATCGCGGAAATGCAGACGGCGGGGCGAGGGCGCAAGGGGAGGGGATGGTTTTCCCCACCGCGCCAGGGGATTTATGTTTCACTGATCCTTCGTCCGACCATGACTCCGAGCGAAGCTCCGGGGATCACGCTCATGACGGGTGTTGCGGCCGCCGAGGCGTTGCTTTCGCTCACGGACCTGGACGTCAGGATCAGGTGGCCGAACGACCTCATGGTGGGCGGGAGGAAAATCGCCGGGATCCTGACCGAGATCAGCACCGAAATGGATCGGATCGATCATGTGGTCGTGGGACTCGGGGTGAATGTCAACAACCGTCACGAGGATCTTCATCCCCAGATCCGGGAGTCGGCCACCTCCGTTCTCATCGAAACCGGGCAGGTCCTGGCGAGGGCCGGGCTGATCCGGGCCATCCTCGAACATTTCGAAACGTCCTACGCAATCTTTTCGCAGAAGGGTTTCGAACCCTTCAGGCAGCGGTGGAAGGAGCTTTCAGGCATCATCGGGCGGTGTATCGTGGTGGAGATGATCGGCCGGACCCTGGCCGGGGAGGTGCTCGACATCGATCCCGAAGGGCTTTTGATACTCAGGGACGACGAGGGCTGCCGGCACCGGATCGTGTCGGGCGACGTGAGCGATCGGTCGGACGCATCGAGGCCGGGACGACGGGCGCGGCGGCGGTCCTGAAGGGCTGATCCACGGTTCGGCCGACTGCCGCGGACACGCCCGCGGGTTCAGGCGTTCGGGCTCAAGTCCGCTTCGAGGGAGAGCGATTTCCTCTTGCGCCACTGGATGAAGACTCCCGCCGCCAGTATGCCCAAACCAACCAAATCGGTGAGGGTTCCCGGATCGATCATCAGAAGGCCTCCCGCGAAGAACCAAACCCTTTCGTACCAGGTCATGGGCGCAAGACAGAAGCCGATCATGGACACTCCCGCTCCGAACATGCCGAGGGAGGCGGTGACCAGGTTTTGAGCCAGGCCCAGGGGTGTGGTTCCGATGAGGAGCATGGCGGGGTTGTAGACGAAAATATAAGGCACGAGGAACGCACCGATGGCGAGCTTGGTCGCGGTGAACCCGGTCTTCATCGGATCCGATCTTGCGATGCCCGATCCCGCATATGCGGCCAAAGCCACGGGCGGGGTGATGTCGGCGACGATTCCGAAATAGAAGACGAACATGTGGGCCGCCAGGGGCGGAACGTTGAGCATGATGAGGGATGGAGCGGCTATGGTTGAGGTGATGATGTAGTTGGCGGTCGTGGGCGCTCCCATGCCCAGGATAAGGGAAGCGATCATCGTGAAGAAAAGGGTCGGCAGCAGGTAGCCGCCGGCCAGTTCGATGAGGCCGGTGGCCATCTTGAGGCCCAGGCCGGTAAGAGTTACCACCCCGATGATGATGCCCGCGGTGGCGCAGGCGGTGGCGACTCCTATGGCATTACGGGCTCCCGTTTCCAGGCTGTCCACGATTTCGCGGAGACTCATCCTGGTCGATTTCCTCAAAAATGACGCCAGGATACACATGGCGAGGCCCATCAGGGCGGCATAGAGGGGAGTGTATCCCACAACGAGAAAACCGATGATGGCCACCAGCGGCATGAAGAGGTGGCCGCGTTCCGCCATGACGCGGGAGAACCGCGGGAGCTCGTCCCTGCTCATGCCGCGCAGCTTGCATCGCTTGGCCTCGAAGTGCACCTCGATGAAAATCCCGGCAAAGTAAAGGCACGCGGGGATGGCCGCCGCCTTGGCGATTTCGAGGTAGGGGATGTTGAGGAACTCGGCCATGATGAACGCCGCGGCTCCCATCACGGGCGGCATGATCTGGCCGCCGGTGGAGGCGGACGCTTCCACCGCCGCGGCGAATTCGGGCCGGTACCCGAGCCGCTTCATCATGGGGATGGTGAGACTCCCCGATTCCACGGTGTTGGCCACCGAGCTCCCTGAAACCATGCCTTCCAGCGCGCTGCAGACCACGGCGACCTTGGCGGGCCCTCCGGAAGCCCAGCCGGCCAAGGCGTTGGAAACGTCGACGAAAAGCTGTCCCAGGCCAGACTTTTCCATGAACGAACCGAACAGGATGAACAGAAAGATGAATGTGGCGGAAACTCCCAGGGGAATCCCCATGATGCCTTCCGTGGTCAGGTACATGTGGGATGCGATCCGTTCAAGAGAATATCCGCGATGATTCAGAAAACCGGGGAAATAGGCTCCGAAGTAGGCATAGGCGAGGAAGGTCGAGGCGATGATGACGATGGGAAGCCCGACCACTCGCCGTGCCGCTTCCAGGGTGAGCAGGATGGCAAACCAGGAGACGATGAAGTCGATGGTCTCATAGTCCCCGCCGGATTCCATCAGACGCGTATAGTTGATGGTAATGTAGAGACCGACCGCGACGGCGAAAGCGGTCAACAGATAAATTGTGCCAGGCCGGCCGATCGCTGGTCCTGGAGAGTCGGGCTGGAAACAGCAGGTAAACGAGAGCGAAGGTGAAGGAGAGGTGAATGGAGCGCTGCAACTGCGCGGGAAGCAACCCGAAAGCCGCCGTGTAGATCTGGAAGCAGGAAAAGGCGACCGCGATCCAATAGACGATCCAGCGCGGAATCCCGAAAAGCTTACGCGCATTGGATTCCCGGTCCACCTTTCGCATCAGTTCTTCGAGTTCTTCTCTGGATACCTCTTCGTCGGCTTCCTGTACGGCGCCGGTGGGACACTCGGCCTGCGGGGGTCTGACAGCGTCTTTTTCGCGTTCGCTCACGGCACGCACCTGCCTTTCATTGCGCTGAAGAGGGAGTTGCTGCGAACCCTGAAGGAAAGCGCACTTCCGGGCTCGGCAAGATCGGCGAGCGGGATCTCCCGCCCTTTGATGCTCAGGATATGGTTCGCCACCCTGCCCACCCGCACGGTGATCTCGGGGACCTCGCGGTTCACGGTCCATTCGATCCATCCGCCGGGGAGAATGGTGAAAGTGCCTTCTTCGTCGGAAGTCCCCGGCATCCCCGCACCGAAGGAGTCATAACGGGACTTGACGATGACGATATGCTCGCGCCGGACCCGCAGCGTGTCGTGGACCGGTCGTCTGTTTACGGAGTGGATAAAGGAAAGGACGAATTCATCGCCCTCGGCTACGCAAGCGCACCACCTCACATCTCCAGTGGCGACCGCCGTAACTTCCAGGACCTTCGTCCATGGCCAGAAGAGCACGGCGCTCGCTATCCCCGCAAGAAGCAAGCCCAGACCGAGTCGAGGACGCATACGAGGTGAGTCGCGGCTCTCCCGGGAAGGTCGCCCCGTCCCGGGAAGGCCCACGGCTCGTGCTCCCTATTTCATGACGCCTTTTTCTTTGTAGTACTTCACCGCTCCCGGGTGGAACGGGATGGACACACCCTTGACCGCCGTCTGCAGGTTCACTTCCTTGCCCTTGGCGTGGGCCGCGGCCAGTTCCGGCTGGTTGTCGAACAGAGCCTTGGTCAGGTTGTAGACGACGTCCTCCTTGATCCCCGAATTCACGATGAGCACGGCGTTCACCGCCACGGTGCTCGCTTCGGGGACGTTCTTGTAGGTATTGGCAGGGACCTTCACGGGAGAGAGGAAAGGATACTTGGTCGTGATCTTCTTCAGCATATCGTCGGAAATGCTGAGGATCCGAATGTCGTTCTGGGTGCTGACGTCCATGATGCCCGGGTTGGGGAGACCGGCCGTCACGAGGAAGGCGTCGATGTGCTTGTCCTTGAACTGTTCGGCGCTCTCGGAAAAGGAAAGATACTGGGCGTTGATGTCGCCTTTTACCAGTCCGTGCACGTCGCAAAGCTGCCGGAAATTCGCCTCCGTTCCGCTGCCCGGGGCTCCCACGCCCATCTTCAGTCCCTTGAGATCGGCGAAGGTCTTGACCGGCTTATCGGCGCGCACCACGACCTGGATGACTTCCGGATAGAGCACGGCAATGGCCGCCATGGCCGTGAGTTTCTCCTTGAACGGAGGCTCGGCCTTGAACGCGAAATCCAGCGTGTCGCTCTGGACCAGCGCGAGCTCCGCTTCCTTCTTGTTCACCAGGCGAACGTTTTCGGCGGAAGCCCCCGTGGTCTGTGCCGTGACGTTCATGCCGGGAATCTTCGAATTCCAGATCTTGGCCATGGAGCCCCCGAGCGGGTAGTAGGTCCCGGCGGTGCCTCCCGTGCCGAGAATCAGCCTGACTTCTTCGGCTTGCGCCGAGCAGAGGGTGCCCACAAAGACCAGGAGCAGAACGGATACGACGAGTAGTCTTTTCATCATGCCTCTCCTTCCATGGTGGTTTGTTCGTTAGTGAATTGAAACCCTTGAGACAGGACTGATCGAAACGCAATGGGCTATATTAGATTAACGCATATTTCGTGTCAACAACCGCCGGGGACCGGAACGGCGGGGTGCGGATCATTGCCGACGATTCCGGCGGCGGCATAAGGCGTCCGGTGGAGGCAAAGGGCGCCGCACCACCCGCCGCGGACATGCCGGAAAATCCGGAGCGGACGACCGCAAACGACGGATAGAAGGTGAGGCGGGGCTTCGAAGGACAGGCTTGCCGGAGGCAAAGAAAGGGCGTGGCGCTCCACGCCCCCGTGCGCCCGAGCTCATTGGCTTGCCGTGGCCAGGCCGTGTGACCCGGCACGCGGCGTCCCGCCGCCCTGGCACGCAGCGGGAGCCCGTGGGAGAAAGGCTCGGATGGCCGCAATTCCCGCTTCAGGGCGCGGAACGGCACCTGAATGAGCGCTTACCCCTGCAGGATCAAGGTCGGCCGAGCAGTCTGCGCCAGCGCTCTTGCAGGATTCTCTGAAAAAACGTCATGTCCCGGCACCGCTCCTAATGACTCACTTCGGTCCCCTTCTGGTAGCTGCCGAGAAACTTGAAGAATTCGGTTTTGCTCATGAGCCCTTCGAGGATGTGCCTGCGGCCGTCTTCCGTGACGTCGACCTCGAGATCCGCATAGAACAGGTACTCCCAGGGCCTGCTGTGGATGGGCCGGGATTCCAGCTTGACCAGGTTGATATTGTTCTCCGCGAAGATGCGCAGCGTCTCGAAGAGAGCGCCCGGCTTGTCGCTTACCGAATAGATCAGGGAGGACTTGTTCTTGGGCCCGGGCAGCGACTCGTTTTTCGAAATGACCACAAACCGGGTGAAATTCCGGGGATTGGTTTCGATGCTTTCCTTGAGCACCGTCATCCGCCGGGTTTGAACCGCACCGACTCCGGCGATGGCGGCTTCTTTCGCATCGCCGGCTTCTTCCACCTTGCGCACGGCGCTGGCCGTGTCCTTGCACGCAATCTGATCCCACGCGGGATGCTTGTCCAGGTACTCGCGGCACTGCTGGAATACCTGGGGATGCGAGTATACGCGTTCGATTCCCTCGATGGAGGAGTCCAGGTGTCCCAGAAGGTTGTGCTTGATGCGCAGGGTCAGTTCCCCGACGATCATGATAGCGTATTCGAGGAGCAGGTCGTAGTTTTCGTGAATGCTCCCGGTAAGGCTGTTCTCCACGGGGATGACGCCGAAGGCGGCCTGTTCGCCGGCCACGGAGTCGAAAACCTCCCTGAAGCATGTGCATTCCCGGATCGGGACCTCCGTTCCGAAGAACTGCAGACACGCCTTGTGCGAAAAGGAACCCGGGACGCCGCTGTAGACGACCATCGGGGCCGCCTTGCCTTTGCCCTTGCGAGGCTTCATGATGGCCGCCTTGTCGAGGTAGGCGTAGTCGACCTGCTTTCCCACCACCGGGGCGATGACGTAGAGGTCGCGCATGAGCTGCTCGAACTGTTCGGGATAGAGGCTCTGGGGACCATCGGAGAGTGCCTTGTCGGGTTCCGTGTGAACCTCGATGATCAGCCCGTCGGCTCCCGCCGCGATGGACGCGCGGGCCATGGGGCTGACCTTTTCCCGGATCCCCGTGGCGTGGCTCGGATCGACGATGATCGGGAGGTGGGTGAGTTTCTTGATGACCGGAACGGCCGTGAGGTCCAGGGTGTTTCGCGTGTAGCGCTCGAACGTCCGGATGCCCCGCTCGCACAGAATGACCTGGTCGTTTCCTTCGGAAAGCACGTACTCGGCCGACATGAGCCATTCCTCGATGGTCGCCGACAGCCCGCGCTTGAGGAGCACCGGCTTGCCGATTCGGCCGACCGACTTCAGGAGCTCGAAGTTCTGCATGTTGCGGGCGCCGACCTGGACGACGTCCACGTACTTCACCATGAGGTCCGCCTGGCTGGGAGAGGTGATCTCCGTGACCACTCCGAGGCCGGTTTCCTCTCTCACTTCCCGCAGAATCTTCAAGCCCTCCTCACCCAGGCCCTGGAACGAGTAGGGCGAGGTGCGGGGCTTGAACGCACCGCCCCGGAACAGGACCGCTCCGTGTTTGCGAACCGTGCGCGCGATATCCAGGGTCCTCTTCCGGTCCTCGACACCGCAGGGACCGGCGATCACCACCAGCCGGTCTCCGCCGATGGTGACGTCGCCAACCTTGATGACCGACGGGGCGGGATGGAGCTCGCGGCTCACCAGCTTGTACGGCTTGGAGATGGGGACCGCCCGCTCCACCCCGGGCAGGGATTCATAGAAGGCCGTCTCCTTGTACATCGTGCCCACGACGCCCAGGATCTTCTCGTCCACGCCGGCGATCTCCTTCACCAGGTATCCCTCGGAGCGCAGGACATCCTTGAGCCTTTCCATCTGTTCAGCGGTTGCCTTCTTTTTCAGGATAAGAATCACGGCCAATCCTCCGTTTCATTTTGGGGTGTTTAAAATAAAAAAACCCCAAGGAAATTTCCTCGGGGTTTCAAAATCAAGCAACCCCGGGGGAGGTTCTTCTCCACCCGGGGCTTGTTCAGACATCAGTATCCCAGGTGGATGCTCCTAAAGAAGAAAAAGAAAAAGCCGAAAAAGGGCGCAAAAACCGGCCCTTCCGGCAGGCTTCCACCGGGGACGAAACGATCTGTGCGTGACACGAAATTCCTCAACATCGGCATCCTTTCATCAGCAACTATAGAAGCTTAGATGCGCGGGGAGATTTTGTCAATCCCAAATCCGACATCCCGCGCGACAAGATGCACCCGTGAAATCATCCAATGCCACGGACCCGCCCGGAAGGTGAAGTCTACCGGACGCTTGCAGAAATTCAGAAACAGCGCTCTGTTCCAGCACCCGATTCTCCGATGTCATTCGCTGCCTTTGCCGATCGGCGAAACGGGGGACGGACATTAACGAAAGCACTTCGGGCCGTATTGTATGCTCACTCATTGCAGCCGGAAGAGATCATCCCGGGGTGTCGGGGAGGGGGGCGGACATCGAGCGAACCGCGATGAGAAGCGATCCGGGAGGCGCTGCTCAATGCCGTCCGCGGTCCGGAAGGGCGTTGGCCGTGCCTGGGCCGACAAGGGAATCCCCGTCGGATTCCCGTGGTCTAATTTCCTGAAAGGGGCGGTGCCGGAGCCCCAAGACCGAGGGATGAGCGGAACGCAGAACGTTTTAATATTTAATTAAGGTACTTCTCTTTGTGTTCCGAATATATAAGCGGCATACGAGGACCGTAATCTTTCTTATATACAATAAGACGTTGAAATAGAAGGAAATTTCCGAAGCCGAAACGCCGGGGCGGCGAAATGCATTCCTGCAGCGGGGCGCCGCGGGGTCTTGCCGGCAATGCGAAGGTTTGCGGTTTCGAGGCCGGTCAGGGAAGCGGCAAGGATGCGTTTCGTTTAATGGGCGGCGCAACGTGAGCGGTGTCGGATTTAATCTTTCTCTTTGCGCCTCGCCTTGCGGGCCGGGGTGATCGGCTGTCTGATACGGATTTACCTAGAAAATAGACTCCCTCGGGAGCCTGTTTTCATGCTTCGCGGGTGTCGCAGGGGGCATGGATAATTGCGTTCAAAATGATACTCTAAAAGCGTGGGGGACGTACCCCTCGCCGCTTCGCGGCTCCGAAACTTGGGGGGTGCGGGGGAATCATTCCCCCGCTCTCTTGTGCTTGAAAGGTCCATCTCTTGAACGCAACTTCGTATGAGTGAGTCGGAATCACTCCTGAATTTAATAACGCGTTGAAATAAAAGCTCAATACCGAGCACGCCGAAGAGGCTGCGTATATGCCGCGCTCCGGTGCGCTTGTGCGGAGCTGAGATTGCCGGGCTTTCGCGCGAGGCGTGGGTGTTCGTCCGGTCTCGAGTTGAGCGGTCGGAACCCTGCGGGGCGAGAAGGGCTCGTCGATTCCGGGAGGCAGGCTCCCGAATTTCGTCTGATTCCGACGGAGGTGCCGGAGTTTTCGTGTTTGAGGCATTCCATGGTGGTGAGCGTTCCCGCGTGGTGGAAGGGCGCCGCGGTTGATCTTGCGTCGGGCCCCCGTTGCACGCGACGAAAACATGATCGAAGGCCTCGTTTGTTTGTGTGGACTCTTGATCTCAGGCAGAGGAGCAAAAGAGGTATTCGTGTTCCCGGATATCGTTGTCGGTTCGCACCGACACTGGGTCGGCCTGTGCAGCTCGGTCTGCATTCGCGTGGATTGTCGCCTTCGTGCCCGGGATTCCGTGCGCCGGCGCATCGTTCCCTCAACTCGGGTTCTCATTCACACAGGAGGAGTATCATGATTCGGAAGGGTTTGTTGATCGCGGTGTTGTCAGTCATGTCATGTGCGTTTCCGTCTCCGGGCTGGTCGCAGGAATACAAGCTGGGGATACAGGCGTTCAAAGGGGCCGACACGGCCATGAAGGAGTGGAAGGCGACCGCGGACTACCTGACGGCCAAGCTCGGCAAAACCTTCACGGTGGTGCCTTGCACGGACAACGAACTGATGGAGGGGGTCAAGCAGGGCAAGATTGACTTCTTCTATGCCAATCCCGCCATATTTGCGGAGATGAACAAGCAATACGGCGCACAGGTTTTGGTCACCATGGTCAAAGCCACCAGGACCCAGCCGACCGAATACCTGGCCGGCACCATCTTCACCCGCAAGGAAAGTCCCGTCAAAACGCTTGCGGATTTCAAAGGCAAGGAGTTCATGACGAGGGCGAAAAGCTCTTTTGCCGGGTGGATGGTTGCCAAGCGTCATTTCCTGGACAAGGGGATTGACCCGGAGAAGGAATTCAAGGCGATCAAGGAGGCCAAGTCAGTGGAGCACGTGGTCTACGCGGTACTGAACGGGGCGGTTGAAGGCGGTGCCATAATGGCGGGCACCCTCGAGGAAATGGCTGCCGCCGGGAAGGTCAAGATGGCCGATTTCAGGGTGATCGACCAGGCCGCCGACAACTTCCCGTTCGTTCACACCACCCAACTCTACCCGGAATTCTGCATCGCGGCAGGGGCCAATACTCCTCCGGCGCTCAAGGCGGATGTCGCCCAGGTGCTCCAGGCTGTTGCCCCGACTGACCCCGCGGCGGTCAACGCCAAGCTGAACGGATGGAAGAAGCCTCTGGACTATACGCCGGTCGTGGAATGCCTGACCATCGTAAAATACGGAGCGTTCGCAAGAAACTAGCAGCAATGGAAGGGGGGCCCGCTCATTTCTTCAGCGGAGCCCCCTGACTTTCGTTCCGCACCTCGCACCGTGTCGACGTCATGCTTGTGAATACCCGCAAACCCCAATGGAACCCAGCTCTCCTCGATAGCCTTCCCCCCGGCCGGCCGCTGTCGCATTTCACCGGGAATCGGCCTCTGGATAGATCACTGAATTCTGGTAGGGGTTTTTGCTTTCGAAGGCTTTCCCGAGTATCTCGATGGCTTTCTTGATTTCGTGCGGCTGGAGCTCGATCTCGCGGAAGAAAGCCTCGACCTCGTTCTTGGTGAGATGGACTCCCAGTTTCTTGAAAGAACCCCAGAGCATGTCGGCCCTGCCCTGGAGCTTGTCCGCCGTCAAGCCGTCTTTCGGGCTCATGTTTACCAGGAAGGCCAGGCTGTGAAGGATATTCAGGGAGGTATGCCATCGCGCATCCAGGGCTTTCTCCATGGCTTCCATCGATCCGTAGGTCCCGAGCAGGTGTCCGGCAAACCGGGCGATGAACGCATCGTTCGTCGGCACCGCCTCCGAAAGCTTCGACCATGCGCCTTCCGTCAGCAGGGCGGAGACTTTCCGGTAGAAGTCCCCGGCGTGTTTTTTCAGCAGCCTTTGCGTGAGAAGGAGCGACAGGATTTCAACGGTCCATTTCTTGAGTTTTTTCTTGTACCGGTCGACGAACAGCACGAGATCGCTGCCAAGGATCACCCAATAGGCGAGGGGGTCCAGGACGGATGCGATGCCGAGGACGAATTCCACCTCCATGACGCTCAGCTTGCGGTCCCGGCGGGAAGGAGAAGGCCGGCCGTATTCCGCCGGATTCGGCCCGTTCGCGAACCGGTTGAAATCCTCGTTGCTGGTGAGAAAGATCAGTCCTCCATGAAAATAGCACACCTCTGAATTGGCTTCACAGAGGACGGTGAGTGGGCCGTCGCTGGAAACGCACGTCAGCCCGGCATTGTCGAATGGTTCGGGCGCCCCCGGTTCGGCCGCGGCCGCGGCCGCCTGGCGCTGCCGATCGATATGCCTCAGCAGATTCTGGATCTTGGCGTAAGTGACAATTCTGGAATTGGGAATGACGGAAGTCATTTTCATCGCCTCTTTCACCGGTCGGCCGGCTCGAGGAAGAGATTGCACAGCCCTGCGGATAAAGCTCCGGCCTGAATGCCAGACCTTACACCCCCGGCTTGACGTCGGCGCCGCGGACCGTCCAGATGCCCACAATATCTTCTCTCAAATGAATCGGTTGAGATTCTACGAGTCACTTCTCACGGCCGGTTTCAGTGGAGCCCCGAATGGGCTGACATGAAGACTGAAAGGTTCTCTTGGGAAACAACGTTCCGGAGTTGAAAGTTCTGAACATGGGAAACCTCCCCTGGCAACCCTGCTGCCATATCCCACGCGGGGGACTTAGGCCAGCGGCTTTGCGTCCCACCCTTTCGGATGGTTTGCCCTTTACAGGTTAATCGGCTCGGAGCGCAAGAGCCTCCGAACATTACAATAATATGATTCGGCATAGCCGACAAGGGGCTTTAGCCGCCCCATGAAAAAGTCCGGAGCGATGGCTGTTCGACCGGCGATTCTTCCCGGCCTACAGGCCCTCCCCCGGCCTATCTCGTGAACCGGGCAAATCGGCGCCTTTGACCTTTTTCTTGCGTTTTCCACAGGGATATTTGATGATTGGACGGGCTCCGAGCGTGGGCCGGGAGCTTCTTCGGGCGCGGATCGTCAGGACGGGCCCGGGCGGCCCATGAGGCGCATTGTTGCGGCCGAATGGCGGATCATGGCTTTTTGTTTTGAGATCAAGGCCATATGGAGCGCCCGGCAATGGACGTTTCCCGTTGGGCGGGCGACGGTGAAGACGCCGGCGGCGTGCTCGCAACATGGTTACCACTTTCCGGAAAGAAAGGTTTTCAAGAATGAGTAAATCGATGCTCATTGCAAAGAGTTCCAAGAACGTCGAGTTCTGCCTGATCCCCCGCATGGCCAATCGGCACGGGCTGGTGGCCGGTGCCACGGGAACGGGCAAGACGGTAACCTTGCAGAGAATCGCCGAAACCTTGAGTCAAAACGGCGTGCCTGTCTTTCTGGCCGACGTGAAAGGGGACCTCGCCGGGATCAGCCGCAAGGGTGCGGAGCATCCCAAGATCATGGAGCGTGTCAAGCTGCTTTCTCTTTCCGATCATCGCTTCCGGGAATACCCGGTGGCGTTCTGGGATGTTTTCGGAAAGAGCGGTCACCCGGTGAGGGCGACGGTTTCCGACCTGGGGCCGCTGCTCATGGGCCGGCTCTTGAATCTCAACGAGGTGCAGACCGGCGTTTTGACGTTGATCTTCAAGATCGCGGACGATGATGGGCTATTGCTCCTGGACCTGAAAGACATCCGGTCCATGGTTCAATTCGTGGGCGACAACTCCCGGGAATTCACCACCGAATACGGGACCATTTCCAAGGCCTCGGTGGGCGCCATCCAAAGAGGTTTGCTGGAACTGGAGTCGCAGGGGGGCGACCGGTTCTTCGGCGAACCGATGCTCGACATTTTCGATCTCATCCAAACGCATTCGGACGGAAGGGGAATCATCAACATCCTGGCCGCGGATCAACTGATAACCCGGCCCAAAGTCTACGCAACCTTTCTGCTGTGGCTCCTGGCGGAGCTTTTTGAGCGCCTGCCGGAGGTCGGAGACCTGGAGAAGCCCCAACTGGTTTTCTTTTTCGACGAGGCACACCTGCTTTTCGAAGACGCTCCGCCGGCTCTGCTGGAGAAGATCGAACAGGTGGTGCGGCTGGTCCGTTCCAAGGGGGTCGGGGTCTACTTCGTCACGCAGAACCCGAGGGATGTTCCCGACAAGGTATTGGCCCAGCTGGGCAACCGCGTGCAGCACGCGTTGAGGGCTTTTACTCCCCAGGAGCAAAAAGCGGTCAGGAGCATGGCGCAGGCTTTCCGCCCGAACCCGCGACTCGACATCGAGAAGGTGATCACGGAGCTGGGCGTGGGAGAGGCTCTCGTTTCCTTCCTGGAGGAAAACGGGACCCCGGCGGTGGTCGAACGTGCATTCGTGTGTCCGCCCGAGAGCCGGGTGGGTGTCATCACGGCCGATGAACGAGACGCGATCATTCGAAGCTCGATCCACTTCGGCAATTATGAGAAGACGGTCGACCGGGAATCGGCCTTTGAAATGATCCGGGCGCGAACAGAACGAAGGATCGAGGAAAGCCGGCAGGCAGGAGAGCAGCCGGAGGCCGGTTACCGGGCACCGGCTCCGGGGCGACGGCCGGGACGTTCCAGCGACACCGTCGTGGAAGCCTTTGCGAAGAGTACTTTGCGGGCCATCGGCAGTTCCATCGGTCGTCAGATCGTCCGCGGGGTGTTGGGTTCGATCCTGGGGGGAAGGAGATAGAAACCGGTTTTCCCCGCGGTCCAAGACCTGTTCGGAACTGCCGGGCGGGACAATGAGCATTTCATCGAAAGCACGCCGCCGTGCCGTGAACGCGCCCGTGCCGGATGAGTCGGCATATCGCTTGAACATTTGATGTGAATCGAAGATAATAGAATCAATGTCTCCTGTTGTTTCAAGAGGCCTTCCGGGTGAAATGCGAGCCTGAAGCGCCTGTCTTTCCGCTTGCGATCAAGTTGTCGCACTGTCCGGGATCAAATCCAGATATCAGACACTGTGTGTACGGCACGGAAACCCCGTCTCTTTTCACACTTCTTCCAACTGGTCCATGCTTTTTGAGGAGTCGCCTCATGAGTAATGAAAATTTGGAAGGGAAAAGGTGGTGGATTGCCGTTGGGGCAATCATCATGCAATTGTGTCTGGGAACGGTGTATGCGTGGTCCGTTTTCAAGAAACCCATCATGACCGCGCACGGTTGGGGGGAAACGGCCACCCAGGTTACCTTCATGATCTGCATCGGAGTGATCGGTCTGGCCGCCGCCTTCGGCGGGACACTGGTCGACAAGAAAGGGCCGAGATATGTGGGTACCGTGGGCGGCATCCTTTTTGGGATCGGAACGCTGTTGGCCGGCCTGGCCGATCAAATGGGCAGCATCTGGCTCCTCTATCTCGGTTTCGGCCTGGTTGCCGGTCTGGGCAACGGTTTCGGCTACATCACCCCCATCGCCACGCTGATCCGCTGGTTCCCCGACAAACGAGGCCTGGTGACCGGGCTGGCCGTCATGGGCTTCGGCGCCGGGGCGTTTTTCATGGGCATCATTGCTCCCAAAATGATTATTTCTCTGGGAGTGGCTAATACGTTCTACATTTGGGGGGCGATCTTCCTCGTGGCCGTGACCGCGGCCGCGCAACTGTACAAGAATCCTCCCAAAGGGTGGTTGCCCAGGGGGTTCGTCCCAAAGACCAGCGCAGGCGGCGTTCAGGTGACCGAGTCCTACACCTTCGATGAAGCCGTCAAGACCCCGCAATGGTGGATGCTCTGGTCGATGCTGTTCTTGAACATCACCGCCGGTCTTGGTCTGCTGTCTCAATTGTCCCCGATGGCACAGGATGTGATCAAGAGGGTCAGCACCGATATCTCCGCCAAGGACCTGGCGGTGGCCGGCGGCACGATCCTGGCGATCGCCTCCATCTTCAACGGCTTGGGGCGTCTCTTCTGGGCCTGGACGTCCGATGCCGTCGGAAGAAAAATGGTCTTCGTCATCATGTTTGCAAGCCAGGCCATCCTTTACGTGGCATTGCCCCAAATCGGGAACCAGATATTGTTCACCGTCGTGGCCTGCTACCTTCTCGCCTGTTACGGAGGCGGATTCGCCACCATGCCGGCCTTCGCGGCCGATTCCTTCGGACCGGCCAATATCGGAAAGGTCTACGGCATGATGTTGACCGCCTGGGGGTGCGCCGGCATCGTGGGGCCGCTTGTATTCGCTCAAATCAAGTCCATCGCGGTCTACGTCGCGGCCGTTCTTCTGGTGCTGGGCTTTCTGCTGGCCATCAGCTTCAAGAAACCGAGGGGCAAAGAGTGAGTATGAACGGGAGAGAAGGCTTCGCCGGCACCCGGAGCGTTGCGCCTGCGAGAATGCCTCTCGCGGCGTTGGGAAACATTATAGTCACTGGCCGTGCAGGTTTTCTCTTTGGGCTGCCTTCAATGGAAATAAGGAGAAATTGCCATGTCATCATTTGATGAAAAAGTCGCTCTCAGGAGTTTTCAGGAGATCAGCAAGCTTTTGAGCTCAACCATGGAACTGCCGGAAATTCTCAATTACATATTAGAAGAAATCACCAGGGTATTGGGCCTGAAAGGGGGTACCATCCGCCTCGTCAGCCCCAAGACCAATACCCTGGAATGGATGGCCTCGGTTGGGGTGAGTCGGAAATATGTCGAAAAGGGGGCGGTGGACCTGGACAAGAGCGTGGCGGAGGCCATGACCGGAACACCGGTGCTCGTGCTGGACGCGGGCAACGACCCTCGCATGCAGTATCCGAAACAGGCCAGGGAGGAGGGCATCGCCAGCATGTTGACTATCCCCATGAAGGCGAGGGGGGGAAAGGTCATAGGAGTGATGCGCCTGGTGACCTCCGAGCCCAGGCAGTTCACGATGGATGAGGTCGATTTTGCCTGTGCCGTGGGAGAATTGGGAGCCCAGGCCATCACCAATGCCAGGATGTTCGAGGAGCTGACCAAGGAGCTCAAATACTTCAAAGGCATGGTGGACGTCGCCAAGTTTTGGTGAAAACCGGGGCTCCACGCGTCATTCGCTCTCAAGCCCGAACGCACGCCCGGAACCGTAACGATGAGGCTTTTCCGGATGGTTCCGGGCAGCAACCCTCATGTATGCCTCATTGTTCGTTCCAATTGCCGCGGCCGCTCCCGACCATGATCCGCCGCCTTGCCGGGGCGTTGAGGAGACCTGAAAGCGCGAAGACCGCCGCGCGCTCAACTCTTTAGAACCATCCTGTCGGGATCGCACTGCGTTCGAAGGGTATCGAGCTCATGTTCGGTCGGGGCTGGTTCTTCGACCGCCCTGGTCAAATCGATCTTGAAGCCGATCTCCTCCTGGACGGCCCCGGCGGTGAAGCCGGGATAGATGCTGTGGAGGTACATTTTCCTGGTTTCGGCGTCAAAACGGAAAGTGGCTTTATCGGTGATCACTTTTTCGGGGCCGCCCCCCGGCAGACCCGCTTTTTCCCGTGCTTGGGCGGCTCAACGTCTTTCCGGGGGATGACGTGGGGGCGCGCAATAACCTCCAACGCTGGTTGGGTCTGCCCGAAACCCTCGATTACCATGGAGTGCGCGACTCCATTGCTGCGTGGAGCCCATACGGAGGACTCATTTATTTTCATCTGTTGCTGAAACGACTTGACCATGCCGGTTTCCTGGACGGTCGCAGGAATAACGGGGGAAACGATGATAAGAGTCAAGCGCGTTTACGAATCACCCCGGGCCGATGAGGGAGCCCGCTTTCTGGTGGAACGCTTATGGCCGCGCGGCATGAGGAAGGAATCACTCCACATGGACGCCTGGCTCAAGGATGTGGCCCCGAGCGATGCGCTGCGACGCTGGTTCGGTCACGATCCAGCGAAGTGGATCGAGTTTCGGGAGCGTTACTTCGCCGAACTGGATGGAAAGCCTGACGCTATTCAACCAATCGTGGAGGCTGCCCGCAAGGGCAATGTCACTTTGCTCTACAGCGCTCATGACACGGAATTCAACAACGCCGCGGCATTGAAGGAGTATCTGTCCAATCGCCTACAACCCGGCTCATGAGAAGGGACTGTGCCTGCACGAGGGATTGTGTTCGACCGTCTTGCACAGGCCACGGATCGGTTGGAACAATTTTTCAAAGAAGCCGGAAATTGAAGTGCCAAGACCGATAAGACGCTCTATATCTTATTGAAAGTACAATGTAATAAAGTTACTACCGTTAAACTTGAGCCATATAGGAGAGGTGTCTTGACTTTTGCTTTTGTCCAAGGTTTTCGTATAGGGTGGAGATCATCGCAGAGATTTTCGGCATGAAATCCCCCGGCGACTCCGGTGCCCCTGCCGCATGGGCGATTATCCGACAAGGGCGACGACCATTTCGCTCTCCGTCTCTGTTGAGCTGGTGGAGTGGGGGGAGCAAGAGAATACGGATGTTTACTTCCGTATTATAAAGACTTGCGTTGATGCGCTGTTCATCGTGTACGCCTTGCGCGCGTGGCCTTGTACTACGGCCATCAGGGCCACTGGTCGGGCTCGGGTTTTTTGTGGCATGAGCCGCGGGCGGTGAGAGATGCGAGGCTGACTGCGAGGGAGAGCGCTCTCATGGGGGCGCATGGGGGCAGGCGGTGTGCCGGTGTCCAAGTCCCATCAAGACTTCTGCAGAAGTTCGCAGAGCTCTTCCGCTCCGGCCCACGCTGTTTCCAGCTTTCCCAGGGTGCCGCTGACGGTCGGGATCCATGGTTCGGAGAGGAGGACAGATGCGGGTCGCAATTCTGGGGTACGGGTCGCGTGGCGACATTCAGCCTGTGCTGGTGGTGGCGGATGCCTTGAGACGCCGCGGACACGAGGTCCGGCTCACCGTCAACGTGAACTCCGCGGACTGGGCGAAGCGCAGCGGCATCGACATTCTTCCCATGCATCCGGACGCTGAGGCTTTCTTGAAGTCGCCGGGAGGAAAACAGCTGCTCGCCAAAGGCAAATCGTCGACACTGTTTCGCGAGCTTGCCGCCCTGGAGGAGCGCCACAACGACGACATCATCCGGGTCTGTCGTGAAGCCTGTCGCGGAGCTGACCTCGTGTGCTCGACGATCGTGACCGTCTTTCGCGGCGCCGGCTTCGCAGAGGCGCTCGGCGCGCCGCACGTATGCCTCGCCACGCTGCCGATGTTCAGAACCGCGAGCTTCGCGAGTTACCTGCTGCCGATCCGCGATTACCGCGCCGGCCGGCTCAACCGGCTGAGCTGGGACCTGTACATCGCGGCATATTGGCTCGGGCAACGGCACGTGTTCAACGCCACACGTCGGGCGCTGGGGCTACCGGAATGGAAACATCGCCCACGCGTGGAGGACGGTGCCTTCATCCACATGTACAGCAAGCATGTGCTCCCGATTCCTGACGATGTGCCCCGGTCGCACTGGCAGGGCGGTTACGCGACCATGTCGGCGGAGCTTCGCGAGCGGCTGGGGGAGAGGGCTCTCCCGCCCGGACTTGACAAATGGCTGGCTGCGGGACCTCCTCCCGTCTTTTTTGGATTCGGCAGCTTGCCTGTGCTGGACCCGGCAGCGGTGCTGCGTGACGTCGTTCTGCTGTGCGAAAAACATTCGATCCGCGCGCTCGTGGGGGCGGGTTGGACCGAGTATGCCCGGGGCGCGCTGCCCGAGACGGTGTTCATCGCGCCTGCGTTCGATCACGATCGCGTCCTGCCGCGCTGTCGTGCAGCGGTTCATCACGGTGGCGCCGGAACCACGGCCGCTTCGCTGCGCGCGGGATTGCCGACCCTCGTCTGCTCGCTCTTCAGCGATCAGCCGCTCTGGGGGCAGCGCATCGAGCAACTCGGAGCGGGAACGACATTTCCGTTCCAGAAGCTCGAGCCGAAACGTCTGTCCGCCGCGCTCGGCGGCCTGTTGCGTCCGGAAGTCGCCGAGCGTGCGCGCCGGATCGGGCAAGCGCTGAGCGCCGAGAACGGAACGGAGCAGATTGCTGATCTGGTGGAGCGCTTCGCGCAAAGCCAAGGCATCTCCGTCGCCGTGCGCGCCGCAGGTGTGAGCGCAAGCCAGTGCTTAAGTTCTTATACGGATTTACCTGGAAAATAGATTCCCGGGTGAGTCCATTTTCATGCTTCGCGGGTGTCGCGGGGGGCATGGATAATTGCGTTCAAAATGATACTCTAAAAGTGTGGGGGACGTATCCCCCACACCCCCTCGCCGCTTCGCGGCTCCGTGTGGCGCTGCGGCGGCGGCCTTCGGCCAGTCGCCGACAGCGCCGAGCACTCGGCCTCACGCGCTTGCGCGTGTGGCCGAAACTTGGGGGGTGCGGGGGAATCATTCCCCCGCTCTTTTGTGCTTGAAAGATCCATCTTGAACGCAACTTCGTATTAGACAATCGCGATGAAGAAAGGGCTTAAAACTTTACATTAAGCCATTTCACATATGACGTTCACTTCCGCGATCAAGCACTATAGTACTTGTGCAATCGTGAAAACTACAATGATCCATGTTCAGATAGCTTACACCCCATAAGTTTACACCATTGCCATGTGTATATTCTTGATTGACCAGCCCTTATGTTTCTCAGAACTGCGGTTATTTCGTTAATCATATAGGAAATCGAAATGAGGTTACGAGTACACTTATTAGTTATCCTCGTCTTTTCACTCTTCTCAGCATCTGGCCATGCCGCCGACTGCACCAAAGGAACACGGAGTAGTCTTCAATTGAGTCGAGTCAATGTTCCCTTCGTGCCCAGGCATGGCCAGAGTCTCTGTAAAACAAGCCTTGTCCTGCGTTCTGAACCGGGCGGTGAGGTACTCTTAAGCAAAGAATACGAAGGCAACTGGATCTGTATCGGTTTCAATAAAACAACCAAAACCTATATCATGGGAGGTATCCTGGAGCGCGGAGCTTGGCTTCCGCTGTGTTCCATTCAATACCTGCGCGAGGACAAGAACTCACTTGAACCATCGGTTTTTGACCGGTTGGGCTACTTTGCGATGACCGTCATAACCAGCCCCTGGTTGCAGGTACATCGTTTTCATTGGAGGGCGGAGCACAACCGGCACCTTATACGTTATCGATATTGAACGAGACGAAGTTAAGGAATTGGGTCCGGCACCGGCGCCGCCACCAAATGCATTTGCGGGAGACATCTGTAACGGCGAGCCGTTCGAGTGGGGCACGTGCTGGGCGGACGGGTATGTGGAGATGGACACAGGCATCATTCGCTTCAAGTCGGAAGATGTCTTGGATGTCAGTTATGGCAAAGACAGCCCCCATCGGCGTGGAAAAAAACGTCGGGTTCAGCGGTTCAAGCTTGGCTAAGCAGGAAGCCGCGTCCTGCATTCCTGACTCCTACTTCACGTTGATCCCCGATGCACAAGTCACGCAATCGCTTATGTTTGGATAGGCACCTCCGGATTGGTTGTTGAGGTAAGAGGTGTTTCCATCCAGCACACTGTAGGTGCCAAGCTGGATTCCACTATACTTGTTCCAGGAAGTCGTGTTGTTTTTAATCGTATTGTATCCATCTGCCATTATTCCATGGTTGCCGTTTTCCATTGCTATGTTGTTGATTACACTATTCCCATCAATTGCACGTATTCCATTTTCACTATTTTGTGAAGCAATATTGTCTGAAATTGTTGATCCTGAGTAGCAATAGATACCATTTTGATTTCCTGTACAGGTGCACTCTCTAATGATGGAGTAGTAATCAACATAGATACCATATTGAGCATTGTTGATGGCAGTGCAGTTTTCGATGAAGTGCTGGTTACCGACAAGAAAGATGCCGCTGGAACCGTTTTCAATCACCCGGACCCCGATGACCCTGTGGCCGGGGTCGGAGTAGCCGCCGTTCGCTTCATAAATTCCATTCGTTCCGAAGCCTTTGATCGTCCCATTCCTTATCTCCACATTTTTCCTGCCGACCATATGAACGCCGTGGTTGTCCCCGCTGCCGGGCCCGGTAAGAACATAGCCGCCCAGGTCGATGGTGGCATCGTTTGCATTCACGGTGATCCCGGTGCCCGTTGAGGTGAGGTTTCCCGTGACAAAATAGGAGCCGGGAGAGCTGATGGTATAGGGAAGAGACGAGATGGGGGTTCTCATCTCATCGGTCATGACAAGGTTCTTGGCGGCGCTCCATGCACTGAAGCCCGCCGTGTTGCCTGCCCGAAGGTTCCAGGTCAGGGCCGCGGCTGTGCCTCCAAAAGTCGCTTGGGCGGAGCAGGTTCCGGTTCCATCCGAGCAGTTCGCCTGGGCCGCGGTGAAGATCGTGTTGAGCTTGATGACGGAGCCGGACTTCACCTGCAGTTGGTACTTGGTCGCACCCGTAACCGCTTTCCAGAGAAAGGTGATGGTGGAGCCGGCCACCTTACCTGACGGGGAGACAGGGGCAGGGACCCCGGGCGCGGCCGCGTGAGCGACGGAGGCCGTAAGGATTGCCAGGCTGACCACTGCTCCAATGAGCACCATTCTTGATGTTTTCATTCTTGCACTCCTTGATGTTCTCAGTGTTTCGTGCCGGGGGTGTGTTGAATACTTCTCCCATAATCCAATTCCAGGCCAAGAAGGCTGAAACTTCCATTGTTCAGAGCGTCATAAATATCTGTGCATTGAGAGAGTGTATCGATGACCTGAATCGTCTCGGGCGGCTGGTCTCCGCTTCTCGGTGGTGCACACCCGATTACGGCAGCGTGTATCACTCCTGCCCCTCCGATACCGCGGTGCGTTCAAGATTACACGGCACCTGCCCAGCGAGAGGCGACGCGGGCGGGATAACCCCGCCTTTTTGTATGCGGACCGATGTGCCGGTCAGATGCAGCAGCAAGGGGAGGGCTTTGTGCCCGCCCGCTGCGGTGTGGAATCTCGAGCGCATGATTCCCCTTCGGCAGGTGTTTTGTCCCGCAGTGAAAAACCTCCAACGAACCCAATAAACAGGAAAGCCCAAGCCAAAGACGAGAACCGTGGAAAGCAAGGTGCATTTTGCACTATCTTTCACAAATTGCAACGGGTATTTCACTGTGCGGCAATCGGATGAAAAGCAAACCATTTTCGGATTTTACATGAAATATGAGTGATTACCTGAAGTTGAGAGCGAAGTGCTCTTGGGTTGGGCTTCAGTTTATCTTTCCGTAAGTGGGGCGGCGGCCTCGAGAACACCATGGCTGCAACGGCCGCCCTGGAGCGGGAGCAGAGCGCCCCGGTGACGCGGGAAGAATGGCGGGAAAACAAGACCATCTACTCCGGATGCAAAATGCGCTTCGGCAGCCACTGCTGATTGAGTTCACAAATGAATCAGGATCGAATCTAAACGGAGATCGAGGTGGCAAACCCGAAGCGGCCTCGGTATGAATCAGACCTACCAGCAACATGGTTTCCTCCTGTCTGGCTGTTCTCTCCAAATCACTATTGTGAGTCATCCGGAATAGAACAACAACTTTTAGATTCGGAAGGATGCATTTTGGAACGGTTGAATCATGAACGACTCACCGTTTATCCACGGATGATCGTTGCGATGTATGTCATTCTCGGTCGGGAGTCCAAGGAATCCCAGGGCGGAATAGAGCATTAGTGAAAATAATTCAAATAGTTAGCCGCCTAGTTTTTGTAAGACCCCACCGGCGATTCTGTGGCCGAACGCCTTGAGGATGTCGGTTTGGTTCTCGGTGGGCTCCTCGATCATCCATTGGGGTTTTGACTTTCCGGCATACCAGCAGAAGCATGAATGGAGGTTGCGCATGGATTCCATTGCCGCAGCGGCGGTTTGCCCGATTCCGGCCTGAGCCAGACGGTTCTCGAGTATGCGCAGATACGTGAGGGCTGCCATACAGGTAAAAATGTGGCAACGAATCTTTCCGTCGGTCCAGTGCCGCATGGGCGACATGGGAGGCACGCTGACGAGCTCGTCATTTTTGACTGCCGGAATGCCTCTTCGACCAGGTAGCGATCCAGGCTTGCTCTTACAATCTCATCAGTCGACCAGTCCGTGTGGTCGGTAACGATGATGTTTTTCCGTAAGCGTTCGGTAAACCCCATCTTCTCCCCGCATCGAGGCTGTGGCATGATTTCTCGGGATGTATGGAGGCAGATCATGGATGCCGGAGAGTGAGTGGCCGGCTTACTGGTGGGCCATGAAACGGGCCAGGCGGTCCGGTGTCAACCGTTGGGGAAGCAGCTCGAGATGGTCTTCTTGCGTTCGAACGTATGGGAGTCTTTCAAACAAATAGCGCAGGTATTGGTAAGCTTCAAGTCGGCAGACCTTGGCGGTTTCAATGAGGCTGTAGAGCGTTGCGGCGGCATTGGCGCTGTTGGGATGCCCGCTGAACAGCCAGTTCTTCCGGCCGATTACAAATCGCCGGATGGCATTTTCGGCGGCATTGTTGTCCGGGCTGATATGCCCGTCCTCCAAGTACCGAATGAGTTTTGCCCAGTGCGAGAGGGCATAGTTTAAGGCTTTCCCCAGAAGACCTTGGGGCGGCGTCTGGCTGACGCGCTTTTCCAACCAGGCTTTAAACTCTTCAAGAATCGGTTCGGCTTTTTCCTTGCGCAAGGCAAAGATTCCATCCGGGGAAAGCTCCTTTGCCCGAGCGATTTTTTCAATGGCATAGAGCCGCCCGATATAATCCAGAGCCACCTCGGCGCTGCGGACCAACACGAACCTTCCCGCAAGGCAGTTTGCTCTGAAGTACAAGGAGTTGTGGCAGGTCGAGCACATCTTCCGGGAGATGAAATCGGTGCTGAAAACGCGCCCCGTCTTCCAGCGGCGTGATGAAACCATACGGGGTCATGTCTTTTGCAGCGTTCTTGCGCTCCTGCTCAAAGAGGAGCTCTACGGCCGCCTGGAGACCAGGGGACATCATTTCGAGTGGGATGAGATCAAGCTGGACCTGGAAGCCCTTCAGGAAACGATCATCGAAGAAAAGGATTGCCGTCTTCGCTGCACCCCCTTGCCCCGGACCATGATTGCCAAACCGGAACCTGGTTGCATGATGCCCTCAAATCCTTTGGAAGCGTTCAGGAACCCGGCCGCCCCGTCCGTCTTCCTGAGCCGAAATCTTTTCCAAAACCGCCACCAGCTCATGTTGATTCCGGTTCGCGCTCGTATGATAGCAGCACTGCAGGGACAAAGCCTTGTTCAAGGCTTCGCTGCTGTCATCGGGCAGAATGAGCAGGTTGCGAACACTCTTGAGCAGCCCCTTGAGTGATACTGCAGCGCCGAGATCGTCGTGAGTCAACACAGCCAGGACGACGGTGGTTGCTCCAGAAAAGCTTGTCAAAACCGACTCGATCAGCTCTTCGGCAGTTCGACAGACAGCCATCGTGTCCCGGGGCAGGCGGCGGGCAACCTCGTCTATGAGTTGCCTCAACCAGAGCGTTTCGGAGGGGACAAAGAAAATGATCGTATGCATCGCAGTAGCCTTTTCTTCAGAAGGAGACATCGCTCTCCAGCCTCCACAAAGCAGATTCCATGCCACCGAGAGAGTCGCCCCCCTCACCCGGCCTTTGCAGCAGGGAGGAATCTCCGGTTCTGCCGAAAGGTCAATTACAGCGCGCGGCGAAGCAAAGCATCGGTCAGCACCGTGTCGGCGCAGTACCCAGCAGTCCAATAAACGAGACGGAGCAGGCCCGGCTGTATGACAAACAGAACTAAATCCATACGAGGCAAAGGCTAGCGGCCGTCTAATAAATTAGACCCCGTCGGCAGGCGGGGGGAATGGCCGGGTCTTTCGAGCTTTACCGGCCCCCGCTTTCGACCGCACGGCACAATTCAGGCACATGTCGGACACGCATCGGAATCGGCTCCGGCCCCTACAGCTCATATTTCTTCAGGAGTTGATAGAACCTTGCACGGGAGAGTCCGGAGAGCCTGCAGCATCGGTCGATATCACGCCCGACCGAGCGGATGAGGTCCGCCAGGTACTGGCGCTCGGCACTCTCTCGGGCCTGTTGGAGCGTCGTGAGAGGATGGTTCCCCGAAGTGCCCGCCGACCCCGGCGTCGGCGGGGAGTCGCTCGCTTTCTGGGCTGGCGGGGAATGAGATACGGAGTTTCGCGCCGCCTTCACCCGGATATGAAGGGGCAGGTGGCAGGCGTAAAGGGTCGGTTCATCGCGGGTGAGGGTGATGGTACGTTCGATCACGTGGATCAATTCCCTCACGTTGCCGGGCCATTCATAGCTTTCCAGGGCTTCGATGAAATCGGGAGAAATGCCTTTGCTGTCAATGCGGCAATAGCGGCAAATGCGGTGGACTTGATGCAGCACCAGGTCACGGATGTCTTCGACCCTGGAACGCAGCGGCGGCACCGCGATCGTGATCGTCTGCAGGCGAAAAAAGAGGTCCTCTCGAAAATGTCCAGCCTTGACCATCTGGTAGAGATCGCGGTTGCTTGCGGCAATGAGGCGGAAGTTGCTGTTGATTTCCCGGCTCGAGCCAAGGGGCCGGAACCGCCGTTCCTGGAGTACTCTGAGAAATGCTTTCTGCACGGTAAAGGGCAGCTCCCCCACTTCGTCCAGCAGCAGGGTGCCGCCATCGGCCTGTTTGATCAACCCGACGCGGTCATGGGTTGCATCGGTGAAAGCCCCCCGGCAGTGGCCGAAAAGCATGGACTCAATGAGGGACTCGGGCAATGCCGCACAGTCGACAACCACAAAGTTTCCCGCTGCCCGAGGGCTGTTTTCATGGATGGCGGCCGCAATAAGCTCCTTGCCGGTACCGGTCTCGCCCTTGATGAGGACGTTGACGTCGCTCCCCGCGGCCTGCGCCACGAGGTCCAGGCATCCAGCCAAACCGGGACTGTTGCCGACAATGTTGCCGCGTTTGAGAGCCATGGCGGTATTCCGGCAGGCCTTGGCCTCACGGTACTGGGATGCCCTGAGGAGCGCCAGCATCATTCGCTCCAGGGAGGCGGGTTTCTCCAGGTAGTCCCAGGCGCCGCTGCAGATGGCGAGCTCGGCCCCGTCCTGGCTTCCAAAGCCGGTAATGATAATCACTTCCGGACAGGACGGCGCCTCCCGAATTTGAGGCAGTCCGTCCACCAGGCCGTTGCCGTCCGGCATTCGAACATCGAGGAAAACGACATCGAAGGCTTCAGCGTAGACCTTGAGGAGGCCGTCGCCAAGCCGCTGGACCGATACGGCCGCATGTCCCAATTGCCCCGCCATGCGACAGAACACCCGGCAGAACTCAGGATCGTCATCGATGATCAACACCTTGGCCAAAAGCAAATCCTGTTTCAATGCTTTGGATTACGCGAGAGAGTTCGACAATGCAACGCTTATGAATCATGGTAACGGATACGAACGGATAATTCCAGGAGGAAAAACACTGCGATGGTCGCAGAGGGCGCTCGCCGCCCGAAGCTGTGGCCAGCCGGCCTGCTTTCCATCGGCAGACCCCGGGTGATCACGCACGGCTCCCCATCAACAAAGCACCGAGATGAGCCGTCCGCCCCGATGAGAATGGCCGAACCGGGCTTGTCCTAATCAAACCGGAATTCTTTCTCACAAAAAATCCTGAGACAGGCCTGGACAGCGCGCTGATCATACAATCGCCCCTGCTGTCGGCCGATTTCCTCCAGGGCCGTCGCCAGGCCGATGGCTGCCCGATAGGGTCGATGCGAGCTCATGGCTTCAACAACGTCCGCCACGGCCAGGATTTTTGCCTCGAGGAGGATTTCATCCCCCGTAAGCTGCCGGGGATAACCCGAACCGTCCAGGCGCTCGTGGTGCTGGTGGACAATGCGGGCGATGGGCCACGGGAAGTGGGCTTTTTTGAGGATTTCATAGCCCACCTCCGAATGCTCGCGGATGAGGCGAATTTCTGCAAGATGGAGCTGAGTCGGTTTGGAAAGAATCTGCGAGGGCACCGAGATCTTGCCGATATCATGGACCAGTCCGGCCATGCGGACGGCCGTGAGGGTTGGTTCCGTCAACCCCATTTCCGCGGCTATGGCTTGAGCGAGCCGGGCAACCCGGCGCTGGTGACCGGCCGTGTAGGGATCGCGGATTTCCAGAGCCGAGGTCAGGACTTCAACGATTTCCATCAAGGTTTCGCGGAGTTGACGAAGGATGAGTTTTTCCCGCGTGATCCTGTCAAGCTTGGCCTCGAGCTCACCAACCTGAAAGGGCTTGGCAATGAAGTCCGCGGCCCCCGCGGCAATGATCTCCGAATAGGAGTAGTCCGGCACAAACCCGGTCATGATGACAAAATCGAGTTGCGGGAACTCCTTCTGAGCCCGCCGCATGAGCGTGAGGCCGTCCATGCCGCGCATCCTGATATCCGAGAGTACCAGGTCGAAAGCGTTCCGGCGAAGCATCTCCATGGCTTCCCCGGCGTCCGCTGCGGCCTCACAGGCGATGCCGAACCGCTCACCCATGTTCTTGATCAACGTGCGATACGAGTCTTCGTCATCCACCACCAGCAACCGCCGGATGACCCGGGCGTCATCCCGGTTCCACAATCCTTCCTTCGCGAACCCGCCGTTCCCGGGGTCGGTTTTCGCCCGGCGCAAGGCCTCGCTCATGGCCCGAATGGATTCACAGCCGGAGAACATCAGAGGCGCATTACCATCGGCGCTGTCGGCTGCCGGGTCCTCTTCGCAGGAGAAAGGGGAGCTTTTCTGGAAGGCGTCCATTTCGTCCCTCGACGTCTACACAAAGAATGATCCACCAATGAAGCGGTCCAGCCGCGGAATCATGTCGTCAGTCTTATCCCGAGTTTTGCAGCAGGCGGCCATTGACAAAAAGCGTTGCGTTTGGCGAAAATCCAGGCTACGGAGCGTGAAGCTTCTTTAGCAAGCGCCGTGCCTTTCCGTGAAAATCTTCGTCCTTGCCGACGACCCTGCCGCCGCGAGTGAAACGGCCGACAATACCTGCGGGAGAAGCGCCGGTGAATTTTATGTGAAAACTCTCATCCTGAACGCGTATGGTTCTTGCAACACAAAACCTAGCCCCAAGGGTTGACAACGAATGGAACCACTGAAGAGAGGCGGTGCAAACCGAGGCGCAAAGCCCTGCGGGTTCGAGACCGGATGCTTGCCGCAGCAGGGTGCCCGGCTGGATGATCTCCATTGAACGAACTGTAGAAGGCATGGTCCATGCGTAACTCGATGAACAAGAAGACCGAATCTGCGTCCCCCGGCTTTTGGAAAAGCATCCAGGGAAACTTGGTTTTGCTGCTTTTCATTCTGCTCATCCCAGCGATTCTGATCCGGATTTACGTCTATCACCAACAATTGCAGACCCGCATCGGCGAGGAGCTTCAGGCAAATCTTGAGGTTGCGCGGGCAACCGCCAGGAATTTCGAATCGTTCGTGCGGGATGTCGTCCACAGCGAACTCGTCCTCGGGCTGGCGCTCACGGTCTCTCCGCCCATGTCGGAAGCGGATCAACGTCGCCTGGTCGAGGAATTTAACGCGGATAATCCCGCCGTGTGGCGCGTTCACTGGATCAACCCGGACGGCCAGGTGATTGCGCCCAGTCCCGAAGACGTCATCGGCATGGATGTGAGCGATCGCCTGTTTTTCAAAAAGATCAAGAGCGGGCGGGAGTGGTTCGTCAGCGAGGTTTTTTCCGGAAAGGTCACGGGCCGGCAACTGTTCGTCATCAGCCGCGCAATTCGCTCGGAACATGGCGAACTGGCAGGGATTGTGGCAGCTGCCGTCCAACCGGCCGACCTGGACTGGGTCATGGCCATCAAGCGCCATCAGGATGCGGGCGTGAGCCTGGTGGACAGCAGGGGCATGCACGCGTATCGTTTCCCACCCATAAACTATACCCCGGAACAACGCGACTGGCTCAAGAGCTATCCCGCCATCAAAGAGGCTCTCGCCGGGAATGAAATCGCCACCGTCGTTACCTCCGTTTTAACCGGCAAAGAGCGCCTGGTCGCCTTCGTCCCCGTTTTGGGCACTGGCTGGGTGGCGTCCGCGAGTCGCCTCCAGGAAGACGCCATGGTTGCCATCAATTCTGATCTGAGACACCACAACCTGCTTTTTGCAGGTCTCATCCTGGTGGTTTTTTGCGCGGTACTGTTCTTCTCGCGCTACATTGCCGCTCCCATCAAACGACTTCGCGATCAGGTACTTCGCCAGGGTCCCGGAGAATCGTGGGACTTCAAGGTCGATACCGGCCCCACCGAGGTTATCGAGCTTGCCTCGGCCTTCCGGATCATGTCCGAGAGGATCAAAGCCCGCGAATGGGAGCTCGGCAAGAGTGAAGAAAAATTCCGCATCCTCTTTCATTCCATTCCCGAGCCTTTGGCCCTGGCTATCGGCGACGATGCCGCCGTAGTCGATGTGAATGAGTCCTTCTGCCGGTTTTTGGGTCTCTCCCGTGCTGAGATTGAAGGCCGGCCCTTCATGGTTCTCGACATCTGGCACGACCTGGAGGATCGCGACCAAATCCAGAATCTGCAGACGGCCGGCACCGAGGTCCAGGACCTCGAATGCCGTCTGCGAACGCAATCCGGCGCCGCGAAATACGTCCTGCTCTCTACGGCGAAGGTCGAAACGCAGACGCAGAAGGGCAGGCTCTTTATTCTGAAGGACATCACCGCGCGCAAGGCCGCGGAGATGGCCCTCCAGGGGCAGAGCACAACACTGCAGACGATTTTCGACGCCGTGCCGGCCTTGATCTTTTATAAGGACTTGGAAAACCGCCTGATGCGCGCCAATCAATTGTGGTTCGAAACCTTTGGTCTGAGCGAAGCAGCCGTGATCGGCAAATCCCTGGACGAATTCTTGCTGAAAGCGGATGCGGAAAGGTTCTACCGCGACGACCTGGAGGTCATCGCTTCAAACCGGGCCAAGAAGGATATCCTCGGGGAGATTCAGGTCAATGGCAAGACATTGTGGCTCAAAACCCAGAAGATACCTTATCGGGACAGCGCGGGTCGGGTGGTCGGCATCATCGGCTTTTCCGAGAACATCACCGCCGGCAAGCGAGCGGAGGATGAGCTGCTGGAGTCCCGACAGCGGTTGTCGGATATCATCGATTTTCTGCCGGATGCCACCTTTGTGATGGATGAGGAGGGGACAGTCATCGCCTGGAACCGGGCCATCGAGGAGATGACGGGGGTCAAGGCTTCGGAAATGTTGGGTCGAGGCAACTACGAATACTCTTTGCCCTTTTACGGTGTGAGGCGACCTATCCTGATCGACCTGGTTCTCGATCACGGATGCGAGTTTGCAGGCGAGTACCAGGGCATGACAATAAAAGAATCGATGCTCGAGGCGGAAGCATTTGTGCCAAGCCTGAAGGGGGAAAGAGCCTGTCTTTACGGCAAAGCCAGCGTCCTGCGCAATTCGAAGGGAAAGATCGTGGGGGCCATCGAATCAATCCGGGATATCACCGAGCGCAAACGGGCGGAGGAGGAGAGGGAGCTTCTTGAGCTGCAGTTGCGGCAAGTGCACAAGACCGAAGCCATTGGTACTCTTGCCGGTGGCATTGCCCACGACTTCAACAACATTCTCGGAATCATCATGGGTTATGCCGAACTCGCCAGGATGGAGTTCCCAAGGGAAACCACCGCGCGGGAGAGTATCGATGAGGTGCTGAAGGCAACGCATCGAGCCAAGGAACTGGTCAGACAGATCCTTGACTTCAGTCGAACGCGCGAATACGAACGGAAACCCCTGCGACTGGTTCCGGTGGTCAAGGAAGTGCTGAAGCTCCTCAGAGCTTCCCTGCCGTCGTCCATTGAAATGGATCAGGCCGAAGAATTGCCGGCAGTTGGGGATCTGGTCCTGGCCGATCCCACTCAGATCCACCAGGTGCTGATGAATCTGGCGACCAATGCGGCTCACGCCATGCGCGGGAAGGAGGGAAGGCTGCGCGTGGCGCTTTCCCCCGTTTCTTTTGACTCGCTTGATCCAACCAGACCGGTTGAGCTCAGCCCGGGAAAATACCTTGACCTTGCGGTTGAAGATACCGGACATGGCATGAGCCAGGATATCCTCGAACGGATCTTCGATCCTTATTTCACCACCAAGAAGGCGGGCGAGGGAACCGGACTGGGATTGTCGGTGGCGCACGGGATTGTCAAGAACCATGGCGGAGCAATCCGGGTCTTCTCCGAGCCTGGCCAAGGAACGGTCGTTCATGTGTATCTCCCGGTGCTGGAGAGCGTGGAGCCGGTGGAACCACCGGCACCCTCATCGACCCTTCCCGGGGGAAACGAACGCATCCTGCTCGTCGATGATGAAGAAGCCCTGGCCAAGGCCCTCAAGAAGAGGCTCGAACGCCTGGGCTACCAGGTGACGGCAGTCACGGGCAGTCCGGAGGCCCTCGAAATCTTCGGCGGGCAGCCGGAAGCCTTCGACCTGATAATCACCGATTACACCATGCCGAAAATGACCGGGACGGAACTCGCCCGAGAGATCCTGAAGATCCGCTCCAGCATTCCCATCATCCTTTCCACCGGTTTCAGCGAACGGCTCGATGAAGAAGAAACGGCGGCAGCGGGCATCAGCGCTTTGATTATGAAACCGGTGAGTCTGAAGGGAATCGCCGAGCTCATTTCGACGGTGAGGAAGGATCACGACACCGGCTTCCTTTCCCCGTGAGTCGAGCAGGCATTTTCCATAACGCCAACTGAGGGTCTTTCATTGAGGCAACCTGAGGGATCAGTGTCACCAACCCGGTGCGGAACTGCGTCCCGGGCGGGCGGGAATAAACCCTGCCTCGCCCCTTGCGATGAGGTGCACAAGTTCTTGCGTGGGAGTGGGCTTCACCCCCGCCCGCATCGAGCAACCGGCTCATGAGTCGCTTGGTTCGGGATGGAGGCAATTATGGGACGACATGAAGGCTCATGCCTGGGGAGTCTGCGCTTCAAAATCGCCTTTCCTTTTACCGCCCTGGTGGTGATCGCCCTGCTGTTGCTGGGAATTGTCGCGGTAGAGCGGGGAATGAAGACGCTGACGGAAAGGGCCAAGGAATCACAGTCCATCCTCGCGCATGCCTTGGCCGACACGCTGGGAAACCTGCTCAAGGACAAATTGTCGCTGTTGGAAGGTATCGTCCAGCTTCGTTCGGTCAAACAAATGGACCCCGCCTGGATGGATCAGGAGATCGGTACCGCCCGAACGATGGAGCGAGGGGTAACCTCTTTTATCGTCCTGGATCATAACGGCACGGTCGTCTCCTTCGTGGACCACCCCGAACACGTGGGCAAGAGCCTGGCCATGAGGGAGTACTTTCAGGTGGCACGCAACGAGGGACGCCGTTTCTTCTCCGACAGCATTCTGACCCTGGATAAGACCATCACTGTGGCGGTTTCGATGCCCATCGTCGACCAACTCGGAGAGAGGGTTGGGGTCTTGGTCGCCACCTTCGACGTTCACCATGAGAACTTCAATCAAGTGATCCATGATGCCGAAATCGGCTCTCGTGGCCATGCCTTTCTGGTAGACCGCCAGGGGATTGTGATCTCTCACCCGGAGACGAGGCGTTCCCTGGAACAGCAGAATTTCAGCCAATATGCACCGGTTCGCGAGACCATGAGCCTGAAAAGCGGGGTGGTCACCTATGACTTCGAGGGCATCGCGATGCTCGCGGCCTTCACTCCCGTCACCCCGAGCGGCTGGGGGGTGGTGGTGCAACAACCACTGGCCGATGCCAACGCCCCCGCGATGCACCTGAGAAATATCATTATGGCCGTGATGCTCTTCAGCGCGATAGCCGCCGCGCTCATGGGGCTCCTGGTCAGCACCCGCATCACCGCTCCCTTGTCCCGGCTCGAGGCGGTCGCCCGCACCATTGGCGCCGGCAATCTGGAAGAGCCGGTGCCAGGCATCCGGGGAGGGGAAATCGGCACCCTGGCCCGGACCCTTGAAGCCATGCGTCTCAGCCTGAAGGATTCCGCGGTTCAAAGGACACAGGCTTATGAAGCCCTGCAGGCGAGCGAAGAGCGGTACCGCAGAATCATTGAGACGACCGAGGAAGGCATCTGGCTCACAGACCGTCAGTGGAAGACCAGTTATGTCAACTCCCGGCTCGAGCGGATGCTTGGGTACGAGCCCGGTGAAATGCTGGGACGGCACATCGAGGAGTTCATGGATGATGAAGGACGGCTGCTTGCCCGGGAAAAGATGGCCGGGCGGGAAAGCGGGATGCCGGGGACTTACGAGTTCAAGCTCGTCCGGCGGGATGGTTCCGAACTGTGGGCCATGGTCTCGACAAGTCCTGTTGTGAGTGCGTCCGGACAGTTTGAGGGCGCTCTGGCGATGCTGACCGACATCACCCAGCACAAGCAGGCGGAAGAGGAACTGAAAGAGCGTGACGACCGGTTCAAGAAACTCTCCTCCCACGTTCCCGGAATGATCTATCAGTTTAAGAGAAGGCCGGACGGCACCTATTGCGTCCCGTTCACCACGGACGCCGTAAGGGAAATTTTTGGCTGCACTCCGGAAGCGGTGCGTGAGGACTACTCTCCCATAGCCGGCGTGATCTCGGCCGAGGATTGGGGTGGCGTGATCCGTTCCATTGGAGAGTCTGCCGCATCGATGACGATTTGGCAATGTACCTTTCGAGTACAGGTTCCCGGCCGGCCCGTCCGATGGATGCTGGGGAATTCGACGCCCGAGCGATTGGATGACGGAAGTATCGTCTGGCATGGATTCATCACCGACGTCACTGAGCGGAAGCAGGCAGGGGAGGCATTGATCCGGAGCGAAGAGAGGTACGGGAGGCTGTTCGAGGATGCCGTGCTCGGGATCTTCCGATCCACGCCGACGGGCAGTCTTGTCGATGCCAACCCGGCTCTCGCCGTCATGTTCGGTTTTGAATCGCCTGCACAGATGAAAGATTCTGTGGGCAATCTCGCCGGCGTTTACGATGATCCCGCCCGCAGGAAGGAGATCGTCCAGAGACTCCTTGAGACCCGGAAGCCCGTCCGGACGGAAGGCCGCTTTCTGCGCCGGGATGGAACGTCCTTCATCGGCAACATTCATCTCTGGACGGTGCGGGACGAACACGACAATATCCTCCACATAGAGGGTTTCGTTGAAGACATCACCGAACGGAAGCTGGCGGAGGAAGCAATCGAGCAGCTCAGGCGTCAAAACGAACTCATCTTGAACTCGGTCGGAGAAGGCATCCTGGGGCTGGACGTGGAAGGGAGGCACACCTTTGTCAACTCCGCCGCCATGGGAATGCTGGGATTCGAGCCCGCCGAGCTCATCGGTCGGCGGGGCCACGACATGTACCATCACACCAGGGAGAGCGGAGACCGTTTTCCTGAAGAAGAGTGCCCAATCTATCAAAGCTATCGGAGCGGCAGAGCCTGTTCGCTCACGCAAGCCACGTTCTGGCGGAAAGACGGCTCAAGTTTCCCGGTGAGGTACAGCTGCGCCCCTCTTATCGAGGGCGGGAAGGTGCTGGGAGCGGTTGTGGCGTTTCGTGACATCACGAGACAGCGGCAGATTGAAGAGGAGAAGGACAGACTGACGGCTCAACTGGCACAGGCCCAAAAAATGGAGGCCATCGGCACCCTTGCTGGAGGAATCGCCCATGATTTCAACAATATCCTTGGGATCATCATGGGGTACGCCGAGATCGCCAACCTCGATCTTCCTTTCGACTCCAGCGCCAAAGAGAGTATCGCCGAGGTGTTGAAGGCTACGCGCAGGGCCAGGGGTCTGACGGCGCAAATCCTCACCTTCAGCCGCAAGCACGTTCAGGAGAAGAGGCCGCTGCGCACTGTCCCGGTTGTCAAGGAAGCTTTGAAACTGCTTCGAGCAACTCTGCCGACAACCGTTGAAATTCGCGGGGAGATCGATCTCCCGGAGGGTGAGGACCTGACTTTGGGAGATCCCACTCAGATCCACCAGATCCTGATGAACCTGTCGACCAATGCCGCTCACGCCATGCGGGAGCATGGAGGCATTCTGTCCGTGTTCCTGACCCAAGTGGCGTTCGACCCGGCGAACGATGCCGGCGTCATGGGTCTCAGCCCGGGGCGGTATCTCAGGCTTACGGTTCAGGATACCGGGCATGGGATGGACCGCACCGTCCTCGATCGCATTTTCGATCCCTATTTCACGACCAAAGGCTCCGGTGAAGGGACCGGTCTCGGGTTGGCCGTGGTTCACGGCATTGTCAAGAACTGCAACGGCGCGATTACCGTCCACAGCAAGCCGGGGGCAGGAACCGTGTTCCACGTGCACCTGCCGAAGCTGGAAAGAGAAGCATCATCCATCGAGGTGGCCCCTGTCTCGATCGCTACGGGAAGTGAGAGCGTCATCGTGGTGGATGATGAAGAAAAACTGGTTATCGCCATCAAGCGCATGCTGGAATATCTCGGATACAAGGTTACCGCGATGACAAGCAGTGTCGCCACGCTCTCCCTGTTTCGGCAACAACCGGAGGGGTTCGACGTGATGATCACTGACTACACCATGCCCGGCATGACGGGGATCGATCTTGCCAGAGAGATCATAGGGATCCGGCCCGACTTCCCCATTATTCTCTGTACAGGCTTCAGTGAAGAGATCTCGGAAGATGCCGTCAACAGTATCGGTATCAGGGCCTTGCTGATGAAGCCGGTCACCCTCCAGCGCCTTGCCGGGACGGTCCGGAGGGTCCTGGAGATCGCATAGCCAGGGTGATTGAGCCTCAAGCGGCAGATGTCTCCCATCCACAACCGGGGCTCCAGCTGCCTTGGGGCCGACTCCACACCAATCGTCCTGGCGCGCATTGTTCACGAAGCTCGCCGGGAAATCCCTCGAATGCGGTCATTATGAATGGTGCGGACAGACTTTCGCGCAGCAGCAATGAGCCGCCGTCCGAGGTCACGGGGCCGACCGAGAACTCGACCACGGCAGGACGCGAATCAAGGTTTGCAGAAAAGAGTCGTCTGTGACGGAGTGTTTTCGACGGATATCTTTCTTGTTTTATGTTTTTTCTTGTCGAGACAAGATCTTACAGGATGTCCGTTCGTTTCTTGAGCACCATATGTGAGATTCCCGGGTGAGTGGAGGAGATCGTCTCCTTCTTGAGACAAAGAACTTGAACGCAATTATCCATGCCCCCCGCGACACCCGCGAATCTATTTTCTAGGTAATTATCCATGAGGCTGCGCTTCACCCGCGAAGCATGAAAACAGACTCCCGAGGGAGTCTATTTTCTAGGTAATCGTAATGCTGAGCTTCTTTGGAGCGGCGATGAAAGATTTGTGGTTAACAATAGGCCGGCAAATGAGGCAATGAAGTATCTGCCGAATATCAAATTGGCACGCCTGGAGGGATTCGAACCCCCGACCTACGGATTAGAAGTCCGTTGCTCTATCCAACTGAGCTACAGGCGCGCATGGGAGGTACCCGGGTGAGGCGAAGCCCTCCGCGGGTTGGGCAGTGTCCATCGAAGATTACCGGACCCCTCGAGTTCTCCGGCCTCGCCCCGTTGCCCCGGATTTGGCCCGGACACGCATCTGCAAGAGCGGCGGCCGGCAAAGGCACCCTTCGAGCCGGATTCGTCCTCCGCGAGGGGGCAGCCGACCCTCCTGTCCGGCGGGGCAGGCGAACACTTCAGCTGGACTCTACATAGTCGTTTTAGGCGCTTCCTGTCAATGATTTTCCAGGATTGCGGCCGGTCCCGGCTCGTTCGGCGAGTTCCTTATTCATGATTGGGGTTGCACGAAGCACGGGACCTCGCCGCGTGCGCTCACGGAGCCTCCGGCGTTGTTGTGTCGTCATGGTCCGGCATTGTCTCGTTGCGATACGGGCCCGCGCGGGGGAGATACGTGTTCCGGTTCTGCCTCACCCCGGGTCACAGTGCCCGCAGCGCCGACACGCAAGTGCGGCATAGGCATTATTGTCTCACGCCACGCCGCAACGACGCAACGCTCCGCCCTTCATTTCTCAACCAAAATGACGGGAGTCCGTTACCAAAACCATTCATCAAAACCAGGGGGTAAAAATTCAATTCGTAATTAAGGGTTAATTCTCAATTCGTATTGACAGGTAGAGCGCACGCCCCCGGGAGATTCTCCATTATCTCCAGGGTTTCAACTCGGGGTTTTCCAGTAGCACGCACATGCGGGGAAGGCATTTCAGTCTCACGCCACGCCGCAACGACGCCACGGCGGGAGCGCACCCGCGCCCGGCGGCGGGAGTTCCCGTCGCCCGGCCCGCCGCATCGGGTCCCGGTTGTATTTTGTCTTTGCGTTTCCAAAAAAAAATCGCTAAAAATCAAAAACTTTGACCCGATGCAAATAGCGTTTTTCGGACGTTATCAAGGAGCAAGGATGTGATGGATCGAAAGACGCAGTACGCTTCCCTTGCCGGAGGCCTGCTGCTGCTCGTCTACAGCCTTTTCAGAGTGGCCCGCGGGGAGGACTGGACGCTTCTCGTCATCAGCGTCCTGATTCTTGCCTTCACCTGGTCCGCCATGGCCAAATCGAAGCAGAAGAAGGACTGAACCCGCTGGAGCGGGTCTCGCCGGTTGCGGCGCCTAGTGCGATGCGCGATCCGAAGCCGGCCCGATGAGGGGCACCGGGACGCGGAGTCCATCCAGGCCGAGGGGCGACCCGCGGCCGGCCGGGCATGACTTCAACGCCGCCGACCCGACGCGGAAAGGAGCCTGACGACCCGGAGCCCATCGGGAGCGGGCTCCGTTTACGGCCTCGTGATCGGCATGGCTCGGGACGACCCTCAGGCGATCGAACGGGCGCGGGTGAGCACGACGCCGCGGTTGAGCAGCCGAAGGCGATGAGCGCTCAAACGATCGGGCGATGGGCATCCCCGGCGGCTGGATCGCCGGGTGCGAAGACGCGTGCGGCCGGCCAACGAATCCATGCCGGGCAAGGCCCGGGGGGAAATGCCCTTGACGTGGTGACGCAAATAAACTAACGTTCGTCCACTTAAACGGGCGCTTTGACGGCTATGGTAAGGATAGGGAAAGGGTTCGTTCGGAATGGAAGATCTGAATATCGTCATGCGGGAACGGCTGCAGAAGGCTGAAGAGTTGGAGGGGAGCGGCGTTCCCCTGTACCCGAACGGATACCCGGTTCCACATCATATCAAAGACCTCCTGGACGGTTATGCGGACAAGAGCGCCGAAGAGCTAGAGGCGTCTCCGGAAACGTTCACCGTGGCCGGGCGCATCCTGTCGCTCAGGTCCTTCGGCAAGTCCATTTTCATGCATGTCCTGGATGCCGGCGGCCGCGTGCAGCTCTATGTCCAGCAAAACCAGGTGGGCAAGGAAACCTACGCGCTGACCAAAAAGCTCGACATCGGAGACCTCGTCCGGGTCACGGGCACGCTCTTCCGCACCCGGACCAACGAGCTGACGCTGCTCGTCCGGGAGTTGCGCCTTCTCACCAAGAACCTCCGGCCCCTGCCCGAAAAATACCACGGCCTCAAGGACGTGGAAATCCGCTACCGCCAGCGCTACGTGGATCTCATCGTCAACGAGCCGGTGCGCGAGGCCTTCCGCAAACGGGCCACGATCGTGCAGACCGTGCGCCGGTTCCTGTCCGAGCGCGATTTCCTCGAAGTCGAAACGCCGATGATGCAGGCGGTCCCGGGCGGCGCCACCGCCAAGCCGTTCAAGACGTTCCACAATGCCCTGAACATGGAGCTTTTCCTGCGCATCGCCCCGGAGCTTTACCTGAAAAGGCTCCTGGTGGGAGGGTTCGAGCGGGTTTTCGAGCTCAACCGCAACTTCCGCAACGAAGGCGTATCGACGCAGCACAATCCCGAATTCACCATGCTCGAATTCTACCAGGCCTACGCCACGTACGAAGACCTCATGCAGCTCACCGAAGAGCTGTTCGGAGTGCTCTGCGACGCCGTGAACGGCGGGAGCCGCCTGGTCACCTACCAGGATATGACGATCGACCTGAAGCCGCCCTGGCGACGCTACCGGCTGCTCGATTCGCTGGTCGAGGTCGGCGAAGTCCCTCGGGAAGCCCTGGAGCATCCCGAGCACACCGCCGCCGTCGCCCGGTCCATGGGGATCGAAACCAAGCGGTTCGAAGGCCACGGCAAGCTGCTGACCAAGATCTTCGACGTCGCAGTGGAACCCAAGCTCATCCAGCCGACGTTCATCAGCCATTACCCGCTGGAAGTCTCTCCACTCTCGCGCCGCAGCGAATCCGATCCAGCGGTCACGGATCGGTTCGAGCTGTTCATCGCGGGCCGGGAAATGGCCAATGCGTTTTCCGAGTTGAACGATCCCCGCGATCAGCGCGAACGCTTCCTCCTCCAGCTCCAGGCACGCCAGGAAGGGGACGAGGAAGCGCATTTCATGGACGAGGACTACATTCGTGCCCTCGAGTACGGAATGCCGCCGGCGGCGGGCGAAGGTATCGGAATCGACCGGGTGGTGATGCTGTTCACGGATTCTCCATCCATCCGCGACGTGATCCTGTTCCCACATCTCAGGCCGGAGAAGAAGATCTAGGCGACCATGAATTTCGAACTTTTCGTCAGTTTGCGCTATCTTTTCGCAAAACGGCGCCAGACGTTCATTTCGCTGATCACCTTGATTTCCATCGCGGGGGTGGCGGTGGGCGTAACGGCGCTCATCGTGGTCCTGGCCGTGATGAACGGCTTCCAGGAAGATCTGCGCAACCGGATTCTCGGAGTGACGTCGCACGTGGTGGTGGGGAGCCTCACGGGGGCGATGAACAACTACCCGGACGTTATCGCCAAAGTGGAAAAGGAGCCGGGGGTCGTCGCCGCCGCGCCGTTCGTCTACAGCCAGGTCATGCTCACCTCCGGACGGGGCATTTCGGGGGCCATCCTTCGAGGCATCGACCCTTTGTCCGCCTCGAAGGTCATCCGGCTCCAGGAAAACATGATCGGCAACCTGGCGGATCTCTCGTCGCCGCGTGGGGACGCCGATGCCCCGCCGGCGATCATCCTCGGATCGGAACTGGCCGGCAATCTCGGGGTCAGGACCGGGGACTGGGTCACCATGATTTCCCCGACCGGCCGGCTGACGCCGATGGGGCAAACCCCCAAGAGCAAGCTTTTCCAAGTGGTGGGGATGCTGCAATCGGGGATGTACGAGTACGATAATACCCTTGTCTACGTGGACCTGCCGGCCGCCCAGCAGTTCCTGGGAATCGGGGATACGGTGACGGGGGTCGAGATCCGCCTGCAAGACATCTACGAGGCGGCAAAGGTGTCCGAGTCCCTGCGTGAGCGGCTCGGCGCCCCCTACTGGGCGCGCGACTGGATGCAGATGAACCGGAGCCTCTTCTCGGCGCTCAAACTGGAAAAGGTCGTCATGTTCGTCATCCTGACCCTGATCATCCTGGTGGCCGCTTTCAACATCGTGAGCTCGCTGATCATGCTGGTCATGGAGAAGGGGCGCGACATCGCGATCCTCAAGGCCATGGGGGCGACCACGGCCAGCATTCGCAAGATTTTCGTGCTGGAAGGATTGATGATCGGCGTCTCGGGCACGATCCTCGGGCTGCTCGGGGGATTCGGCCTTTGCGGAATACTGGAACGTTACAAGTTCATCGATCTGCCGCCGGGCATTTATCACATTTCCAAGCTGCCCGTGAAAATCGAGGGGTCCGACGTGGCGTTCATCGCTCTGGCGGCGATCATGATCAGCCTCATCGCGACGCTTTATCCGTCGCGGCAGGCGGCCAAGCTGGATCCGGCGGAAGCGCTTCGATATGAATAACGACCGGCAGTCCATAGAAGTCCACGCCCTTGGGCTCACCATGGTGTTCGGCAGCAGCGTTCAGTCCATCGAGCTGTTCCGGAACCTGGACATGGTGATCCGCCGCGGGGAGCGTATCGCCATCGTGGGGGCTTCGGGCGCCGGGAAATCCACTCTGCTCAACATCATCGGCACGCTGGAACGGCCTACGGGCGGGAAAGTGCTCTATGGCGGGCAGGACGTCTTTCTCTGGGAAGAGAAGGAACTGGCCCAGTTTCGCAACAGACATATCGGCTTCGTGTTCCAGTTCCACTACCTGCTGCCGGAATTCAACGCACTGGAAAACGTCATGATGCCGGGTCTCATCGCGGGACAGCCCAGGGGCGAGGTGAAAGAAAAGGCGCTCGTGCTGATCGAAAAGCTCGGCCTCACGCACCGGCTGACACACAGGATCGGAGAGCTTTCCGGGGGAGAACAGCAGCGCGTGGCGGTGGCCCGCGCATTGTTGCTCCGGCCGAGCCTGTTTCTCGCGGATGAGCCGAGCGGCAACCTGGACAGCCGCACGGGGCGGAGGCTGCACGAGCTGCTTGTTGGGCTCAACGAGGAGCTCGGCTTGACCATGGTCATCGTCACCCATAACCCGGAACTGGCTTCCATGATGCACCGGGTGCTCCATCTCGTGGACGGACAGCTCAAGCAGGAGTGACCTCGCGGATTCGGTCGGAACGGCGAACCACGGCCTCTCGCCGTGCCGGTCGATGTCCGGCGCAAGTACGGTCGTTCTCAGAGAATTCTGTTGGGATGAACGGGAGAAGGTGGTATAGTCGGGCTCTCTTTTGAAGTGCCCGGCACTTCTTTTTCTTTTGCCGATGCCGACGGGCGCCGGACAAGGAACGCTCCTGTGCGTGCGGTTCGATTCCCCGCTCCGGGAGGGGGACGGATCGCGGCACGGGGTTTCGGCACGATTTCTCCAATACCTTCGACGACAGGAATCCAGGCGGCTGTCGGGAACGGGGCCGCAGTGGCGGGACGCGCTTAGGGGGCAAAGGATAATACGATGGTGAGCGACAAATACGTCAAGAGGGTACTACTGGTCCTTGCGGCTGTATTCACGATGGCTTGGGGGGCACACGCCCAGGAGCAGAATCCGAGAGTCGCCATACTTCCTTTCGTCGTTCACAGTCCGAAAGATCAGGCTTCGATCCAGAAATCCGTGGAGGAAACTCTGGTCCGCATCGCCGCCACCGAAGGCGTGAAAGTTGTCGACTCCGCGGAAGTCCGCAAGGTCGTCAAACCGGGCGAAGCCCCGCGCACCGAAGAGCAGGCGCGGGCCCTGGGGCGCAGACTGGGGGCCGGTTACGTTCTGTTCGGCAGCTTCAATATGCTCGGCAACACCATCAGTCTCGATGCAAAGCTGAGCGATGTGTCCGGGCAGAAAAGGACGGCGAATCTGTTCGCCGAGGAAAAGGGAATCGAAAACCTGGCGGCGGCGAGCAGCCGGATCGTGCAGCAGATGACCATGGCAGCGACGTCCAAGGGCGTCATCGCGGATATCAAGGTCCGGGGCAACGACCGGATTGAAGCCGATGCCATCAAGGCCGCCGTCAAGAGCAAGAAGGGGGAAGGGATCCGCCCCGGGCAGGTTCGGGAGGACATCAGGGCCATCTACAAGCTGGGGTATTTCGAAAAGGTCGACGTGGAGGAATCGGATTCGCCCGCCGGCAAGGTCCTGACTTTCGTCGTTCAGGAAAATCCCACCGTCCAGGAAGTGCGCATCGCGGGGAACAAGAAGATCAAGGAGAAGGACATCCTGGCGGCCATCGGCACCAAGGCGTATACGATCCTTCAGGAGACCACGGTGACCGAAGACGTCCAGAAGATCCTCAAGCTTTACCAGCAGAAGGGCTACTTCGCCGCGGACGTGAAGTCGTCGATCACCTTCCCGAAGGATCCCCGAAAAGCAACGGTCGCTTTCGACATCAAAGAGCACAAGAAAATCTGGATCAAGAAAATCAACTTTCGCGGAAACACTCACATCTCCGCGCGGAAATTGCGCGGGGTGATGCAGACCAAAAAGAAGATGTTCCTCATTTCCATGATCTCCGAACGCGGGATTCTCCAGAAGGAAGTGTTGGATACCGATGTCGACCGCCTCACCGTCTTTTACCACGATGAGGGGTATATGGACGCGAAGGTGGGCACTCCCGAGGTGGTTCGCAAGGACGACGGGTTTTATATCGAAATTCCAATCGAGGAAGGGGCGCGATACAAGGTCTCGTCGGTGAAGCTGAGCGGGGATATGATCGAAGGCACCCCCGCCATGGAAAAAAAGATGGACGTGCGCGTGAAGGACCACTTCAGCCGGGAGAAAGTCAGGCATGACATGGACCTGATTTCCAAGACCTATATGGACGACGGCTACGCGCACACGGAGGTCGACCCCGCCATCCAGCGGGATACCGGCACCAAGACGAGCGATATCGAGTTCAGAATAAAGAAAAACGAGCAGGTGCACATCGGAAGGATTTTTATCACGGGCAATACCAGGACCCGCGATTACGTGATTCGGCGCGAGCTGAAGATTTTCGAAGGGGATATGTTCAGCGCCAGCAAGATAGAGAAGAGCCTCTCCCGGCTGAAGAAGCTGGATTATTTCGAAGATGTGCAGATCGTGCCGCTCGATACGGAAACGTCCAGCGTCATGAACCTCCAGGTCAAGGTCAAGGAGAAGCTGACCGGGTCGATCAGCGTGGGCGGCGGCTTCTCGTCCGACGACGGTTTGTTCGCCAGCGGCGCGGTCATGGAGCGGAACCTCTTCGGGCGGGGCCAGACGATCGGCGTCAAGGCCTACTTCGGGGAGGAGGCGCAGCGCTACATCTTCAGTTTCACCGAACCATGGTTGTTCGGCTACCAGGTGGCCGGGGGCATCGATCTGTACAACTGGCTGCGCGATTACGACACTTTCGTCAAGGATTCCACCGGATTCAGGCTTCGCACCGCCTATCCGTTCGGTCAGTACAGCCGGCTGCTGGCGTACTACTCCTGGGAAAGAGCGCACGTGACCGATGTGAGCGTCGATGACCCGTATATCCAATCGCAGGTCGGGTGGACCACTCTGAGCGCGTTCACCCTGGGATTCGAAAGAGACACCACCGATCATCCGTTCCTGCCGACCAAGGGAACCGTCCTCGCGGCGACCGGCCAGTACGCCAGCCCGGCTTTCGGCAGTGACAGCAACTTCTTGAAATATGAAATGCACGCGGGTGTGTACGTCCCGCTGCATGTCTGGAAATTCATCGGGTTTCTGCGCGGCGAATACGGGTATCTCTATCAGATCGATCCCGTTGACAATCCGGTTCCCATCTATGAAAGATTTTTCCTGGGAGGCATCAACAACCTGCGCGGTTTCAACTGGGGGGATGTCGGCCCCCGGGATGCCTACGGGAATGTCGTCGGCGGTGTGAAGTACGGAGTGATGACCGCGGAGTTGCTTTTTCCCATAGCCGAGAAGATGGGGATTCGCGGAGTGGTCTTCTTCGACGCCGGAAATGCGTTTACCGGAGACCAGAGTTTTGATGTCTCCAAGTTTCGGACCGACGCCGGTGCCGGTATCAGGTGGAACTCTCCATTCGGACCGCTCAGGATGGAAATCGGTATAAACCTCGATCCAGAACCGGGTGAAGACAATTACCAATGGCAGTTTTCAGCAGGTGCTTTTTTCTAAGGAGTGGAAAACATGAAAATGAAGAAGTCGATGTGGATCTTGTTGTTCCTGGGGATTTTCCTGGCGTCCTCCATGCCGGTCCTGGCCGCAGGCAATCCTAAGATCGGGTATTTCGATATCCCTTTGGTTCTGCAGCAGTCTCAGTGGGGCAAGCGCTCCAATGAGGAATTCAAGCGACAGGGGGAAAAGATAAAGGCAGAAGTCGACACGAAGGCTCAGTCCTACAAGACCGCCAAGGAAGAATTCGACAGGAAGAAGGACGTCTTCGACGAAAAAACCAGGGCAAAGAAGCTCAAAGAGCTCCAGGACATGCAGATGGAAGGCGAGAAGCTGCTGTCCGAATCCAACGCCAAGATGAACAAGCTCTCCAACGAGCTGAGCGCTCCGTTGATCGACAAGATCCTGGAGATCGTGAAGAAAATCGGAAGAGAGGACAAGTTCGATTATATTTTCGAGCGGGAGCGGGCGGGTTTGGTCTTTGCCAACGACAAGGAAGATCTGACCAAGAGGATCATTCAAGAGTTGGATCGATCGCCCCAGAAATAGGCCTCCCCGGCGAGGGCACTCAGGCCGGTGTTCGTCAGGAAAGAAAATGCAGAGGCCGGCGGCAGGGAGGGCGTTTCTCCCTGCGCCGGCCCCAGCCCGCTGATCCCCCTGCTCGTCCATGGCCCATTCATTGAGAAAATCCGATGGAAAGCTGTTTCCAGGGTGATTCCAGGAAGTCCTACTCGCTTTCGGAGCTTGCGGAGATTCTGGGAGCCGCCGTCCGAGGCGATCCCGCCATTCGAATCCGTGGAGTCAATTCTCTGGAAGATGCGCTTCCGGACGAGTTGAGCTTCATCACGGATGTCCGCTACAAGCCGTTGCTTTCGAAATGCAGGGCGGCGGCCATCATTGTGTCTCCCGCCCTGGCGGAGCTGGAGTTCCCTCTGCTCGTCGCCGAACGCCCGTATGTGGTCTTCGCCAGGGCTGCGCAGCTGTTCGCCGAGCCTCCCTTTCTCGCTCCGGGGGTCCATCCCGGCGCGTACATCGGGCCCAATGTGCATTTGGGGGAAGGGGTATCGGTCGGTCCGCAGGCGCACATCGGGGAGGACTGCGTCGTTGGGCCGGGAACGCGCATCTACGGTTCGGCCTACTTGGGTCCCGGCGTAAGGGTGGGTGAGAACTGCATGCTTTATCCCGGAGCCGTGATCCTGGACCGATGCCTTTTGGGAAATCGCGTGACCGTTCACAGCGGAACGGTCGTGGGCAGCGATGGATTCGGGTATGCCCAGGATGAGAAAGGGCGTCACGTCAAGATTCCGCAGACGGGGATCGTGCAGATTGACGACGATGTGGAAATCGGAGCGAACTGCACCGTCGACAGGGCCACTTTCGGCCGGACCTGGGTCCGGAGGGGCGCCAAGATCGACAACCAGGTCCAGATCGCGCACAACGTCGTGATCGGTGAACACGCGATCCTTGTGGCCCAGGTGGGCATCTCGGGGAGCACCACACTCGGCAGTCACGTCGTTCTCGCCGGCCAGGTCGGTGTGGCGGGGCACATTGAAATAGGGGACCGCGCGCGCGTGGGCGCGAAGTCGGGGGTGCATCATTCCGTCGGGGCCGGCGAGGACATCCTGGGAATACCCGGTGTACCGGCCAGGGAATGGAAAAGAACCTACGCCAATATCCAGCGTCTCGCGCGGTTTCGGGAGGAATTGCGGCTGCTGGTCGAGAAAGTGCAACGGATCGAAAAAGCACTCGACGGGGAATGACCTTATGGACATCGCAAAAATCATGGGATACTTGCCGCATCGCTATCCGTTCCTCCTGGTGGACCGGATTCTCGAGCTGACCTCGGAAGAGATCGTGGGGCTCAAGAACGTGACGATCAACGAACCCTTCTTCCAAGGGCACTTCCCTGGGGAACCGATCATGCCCGGAGTGCTGATCATCGAAGCGCTCGCGCAAACCGGGGGGGTCCTCGCGTTCACGCTCGTCTCCGATTTCCGCGGCAAGCCCATCTACTTCATGGGGATGGACAAGGTTCGCTTCCGCAAGCCGGTTCGGCCTGGAGACCAGTTGATTTTGAAGCTGAAAATCTTGAAGCGCAGGGGACCGACGTTCAAGATGAGCGCGGAAGCTTTCGTGGAGGAGCAACTGGTGGCCGAAGCCGAACTGCTGGCGACCATCGGCGCCGCGAAATCCGAACGGGAAGCCTAGGCGAAGGTCCGCGCGCGAGTGCCCCTGCAGGTTTCGAGGAGAACCAGCGTCAATGCAAATTCATCCTACGGCCATTGTGGATTCCAAAGCCGAACTGGCTGACGACGTTGTCATAAAGGCATACAGCATCATCGGGCCGAACGTGAAAATCGGTCCCGGCACCTCGGTGGGACCTCATGCCGTCATCGACGGCTGGACCACGATCGGCGCCCGGAATCAGGTGTGTTCATTCGTTGCCATCGGGCATCCTCCCCAGGATTTCAGCTACCGGGACGAAGAAACCCGCGTGCTCATCGGCGACGACAACGTCTTTCGCGAACACGTCAGCATACACCGGGGCACGCGGCGCGGACGGGGCACCACACGGGTCGGCAGCCGCAACTACATCATGTCCGCGGCGCACATCGCCCACGACTGTCAGATCGGGGACAACGTCGTCATGGCCAACGTCGCGGTGCTCGGCGGGCACGTCGAAATCGGGGATTTCGCGGCCCTCGGCGGAGCCGTCGCCGTTCACCAATTCGTGAGGATCGGCACGTACAGTTTCATCGGTGGAGGGTCCGGCATCAGCATGGACGTTCCCCCATACATGCTGGTGGTGGGTTCACGTCCCGCGAAGCTCTACGGTCTCAACACCACCGGCCTCAAGCGGCACGACTTTTCCGCGAATGTCCTGAGCGCCCTGAAGAAGAGCTACAGAATCTTGTTCCGTTCAGGCTTGAACGTCCGGGACGCCGTGGATAAGATTCGCGTGGAAGTGGAAACGTGCGCGGAAGTGGAACTCCTGCTCGAATTCGTGGGAAGCTCGAAGCGAGGCGTGATAAGGTAAATCTATATGGCCGATTTTGACCTGAAGACCGGTGATCCGATTCGTGAAAGAATCGGATTGATCGCGGGGAGCGGGCAGTTTCCGCTCCTTTTTGCTCACGCGGCGCGGCAGGCCGGAGTGGAGGTCGTGGCCCTCGGGTTCCAGGGGGAAACCGATCCCGCATTGTCCAAGTATGTCAATGAGTTTCACATGTTGAAACTTGGGCAGCTGAGCCGGATGATCAACGCTTTTCGCAGGGCGGGAATCACCCGGGCCGCCATGGCGGGCGCGATCAACAAAACGAAACTCTACACGCGCATAAGGCCTGACTGGCGTGCGGTGAAGTTTCTGAACAGCCTGAGGAACAAGAAGGACGACTCCCTGCTCAGAGCGTTTGCGGACGAGCTCGAAAGCGAAGGAATAAAGATCGAGCCTTCCACCATGTTCCTGCCGTCTCTGCTCGCTCCCGAAGGCATCCTGACCCGGCGCAAGCCCAATCATCGGGAGCAGGTCGACATCGTTTTCGGCTGGAAGATGGCCAAGGTGATCGGTGGGCTGGACATCGGGCAGTGCCTGGTCGTCAAGAACCAGGCGGTCCTGGCGGTGGAAGGGATCGACGGGACCGATTCCACCATCCTGAGGGGCGGGCGGCTGTGCCGGGAAGGCGCCATCATCGTGAAGGTGAGCAAGCCGATCCAGGATCTGCGTTTCGACGTGCCGGCCGTCGGGTATGACACCATCGAGACGATGAAGCGGGTGAAAGCCCGTGTTCTGGCCGTCGAGGCGGGCAAGACGCTCATGTTCGACCGGGAGAAGATGATCGATGCGGCGGACGCGGCGGGGATTTCGATCCTGGTGCAGCCCGACGAGACGCTTCCCGAAGTCCATGAGCGGCCGTCCAAGATCGGACTGCCGGATTTCATGGGCCGGGGTTCCGCGCAATCGATTCTTCGAACGGATCAGACCCCGGTCCTGATCCGGCAGTCGAGGCCCGATGCACTGCGGGTGGGTGTTGTGGGCGTGGGGTATCTGGGGAGATTTCATGCCCACAAGTATGCCCGGTTGCCCAAAGCGCGACTCATGGGCGTGGTCGACATCAACGCCGAACAGGCGGCCAGGGTGGCCGCCGAGGTGGACGCCGCCCCCCTGACCGACTATCGCGAACTGATGGGGAAAGTGGACTGCGTCAGCGTCGTAACGCCCACTCCCAATCACTTCGCCATCGCCCGGGATTTTCTCGCCGCCGGAGTCCACGTGCTGCTCGAAAAACCCATGACCACGACGATCGAGGAAGCGGACCGGTTGATCGCACTGGCGGAACAAAAGGGCTGCGTGCTGCAGGTGGGACACCTCGAACGGTTCAATTCCGCTTTCACGGCCATCCTTCCCAGGCTCAAGAACCCCATGTTCCTGGAGTCCACTCGGCTGGCCCTCTTCAATGAACGCGGCCTCGAAGTGGATGTCATCCTCGACCTCATGATCCACGACATCGACATCGCGCTTCACATCGTCCAGTCTCCCCTGAAGCAGATCCGTGCCTCGGGGGTTTCCGTCCTCACGCAACTGCCCGATATCGCCAACGTGCGCATGGAATTTGCCAATGGGGCCGTGGCGAATCTCATTGCGAGCCGAATCTCGCTGAAGAACCTGCGCAAGCTCCGCATCTTCCAGGAAGACTGCTATGTCGCGGCGGACTACGGCCGGAAGCGGGCCTACGCGGTGTACCGGGAAGAGGAGGCCGATGATTCGGGCTATCCTGAAATGTCCATGGAAGAGATCGAGATCGATGAACGCGACGCGCTCGAAGAGGAAGTGAACGCTTTCCTGCAAGCGGTCAAAACCGGCGGCAGGCCCCGAGTCGACGGGAACGACGGGCGCCGTGCGCTGGACGTGGCATTGAGCATTTCGCGGCAAATCGACGAGCAGATGCGGGAGAAATGGGAGCTTTCGCGCAACGTCCTCCAAGGGTCTTTCTGAGTGCCGGTGAGGCGTCTGGTGATCTGCACGGGGCCGGGTTCGTGCGGGCGCTCAAGGAGCTTCGGCCGGACGTGCGTGTTGCGTGCCTGGGCGGAACGATGCTGAGGAACGCCGGAGCGGAGGTCCTGGCGGACAACAAAGAGATCGCGGTGGTGGGGCTCACGGAAGTTCTCCGCCATGCGAAGGACATCTTCAACGCCTGGAAGCGGATTCGCAATCACATCGTGCGGCAGAGGCCGGACCTGATCGTTCTCATCGACTTTCCCGATTTCAACTTTTTGCTCGCGCGTCTTGCCAGGCGTTGCGGGATGAAAATCCTCTACTATGTCAGCCCCCAGGTCTGGGCCTGGAGAAGCGGCCGGGTCAGGACGCTGAAGCGCGTCGTCGATGAAATGGCGGTGATCCTGCCCTTTGAAGTGGACTTCTACCGCCGTCATGGAATGGCGGTCCGCTACGTGGGGCATCCTCTGCTCGACGCGGTCCGAAACGCCCCGCCGCGGGATGAAGCCCTGACGCGTTACGGCGCAGCCGACGGGTCGCTCCTGATCGGCCTGCTGCCCGGGAGCAGGCAGAGTGAAGTCAGGCTCGTATTTCCCGTCCTGATCGAGGCTGCGCGTCGGCTGCGGGAGCGCATGCCCGGGCTTTCATTCATCGTCCCCGCGGCGCCCACCCTGGCTCCCGAACCCATTCGCTCGGCCCTGGCCGAAGCGAAGCTGCCCGCCCGGGTTGTCTCCGGGGATACCTACGGAGTCATACGGGCCTGCGATCTCATCGTCACCGTATCGGGCACGGTCACCCTGGAAGCCGCCCTGCTCGACACTCCCATGATCATCGTAAACCGCGTTTCCAGGCTGAGCTACACCCTCGGACGGGACCTCATCCGCGTTCGGTACGTGGGATTGCCCAACCTCATTGCCGGTCGGGGCGTGGTTCCCGAGCTCCTGCAACAGGAAGCCCGGGCGGACATCGTGTGCGAACGGGTGCTGGATTTCCTGCGGGACCCGGCGTTGCCGGCCGCTCAGAGGCGCGCGTTCGCCGGGATTCGGGAGCGCCTCGGGCAACCGGGCGTCGCCCGGCGGGTGGCGACGATGGCTCTGAGGATGCTCGAACCATGAAGCCGGCCGCGGTTGCAGCGCCCCTTGCCGGGATGTTCTACAACGCACCGTTGACCCTCTCCTGGCCTTTGTTACTCCTTTACTACCTGGTGCGTTCGAAGACGGACGGAAAATACCGGTCCAACCTGAGGGAGCGGATGGGCGTGAGCCTGCCGCCGCGGTCTTCGCGCACGTCGCGCCGCATATGGATCCACGCACTCTCTGTGGGGGAAACCGTGTCGGTGACGCCCCTGGTGAAGGAATTGAAAATCCGGTGCCCGGAGCTCGAGGTGGTGGTGTCGAGCGCCACCGAATCGGGACGCAGGATTGCCGAAGACCAACTGGCACCCTTTGCCGCCCTTTTTTTTACCCTGCCTCACGACTTCCCATGGGCGATGAAGAAAGTGGTCGAACGGATTCGACCCGATCTTTTCGTGCTCGTGGAAACGGACATTTGGCCCAACCTGCTGGCCTCCCTGAGGCGGAGTCGCATCCCCGCCCTGCTTCTCAACGGGAGGATTTCGCCCGGATCGTTTCGGAAGCTTGTCCCCTGGAAGGCGTGGATCGGGGGTCTCTACCGAGCCTTCGATCTCATTTTCGCCCAGTCCGCTGAGGACCGGGAGCGGTACCTGGCGATGGGGGCCTTGCCGGAAAAGGTGGTCGCGGCGGGGAATCTGAAATTCGATGCTTCGGGTTCCCTCCCGACGGCGGAGGAATCGGCCGCCCTGCGCGAAAGCGCGGGCATTGATCCCGGCCGGTCGGTCTGGATTGCAGGAAGTACCCACGAAGGAGAAGAGGACCTCCTGCTCCGGGTCCATCGCTCCCTCCTGCTCGAACACCCCCGTCTTTTGCTGATCCTCGCCCCGCGTCAGCCGACGCGAAGGTCCGAAGTGCTCGCCCTTTGCGAAAGCCACGATTTGAGCGCGGTTGCGCGGTCGAGCGGCCGGACCGCTCACGACGGGTCCGTCTATCTCCTGGATACCATGGGAGAATTGAGCCGATTCTACGCGCTCGCCGATGTCGCCTATATCGGCGGCAGCATGGTCCCGTTCGGCGGGCACAATCCCCTGGAGGCGATCCGGCATGGGAAGCCCGCCCTGTGGGGACCTCATCTGTTCAATTTCAGAGAGATCGAAAAAGACCTGCTTGAAGCCGGATGTGCCTGTTGCGTGCCCCATGCCGCCCAACTCGAAAACACAATGCGAAGCTGCCTCGCCGATTCCGCGAAAAGGGAGCGCATGCGGACGGCCGCAATCGAGTTCATGGCGTCACACCCCGGTCCCGGCCCGAAACTGGCCCGGTTGATTCTGGAAAGGATGACCCGGTGCGGTCGACCTTCGGGAAGGGGCGGGGTGCCCGAGCCCCGGAACACCGGGGAATGATTCATGAGCTACGGATTCGCCGATTTACCGGATCGCAACGATTGCTTTTTGCCGGTCGTCGTCGCTCCAATCGTTTACGGGAGTAGCCGTGAGGGGGGCAAGGCATTGAGGGCGGCGTGCGGCTGCCGCCGGGCAGGCGTCAGGCGTACAAGCCCTTGATGTTGCGATGCAGCTCCCGGGTTTTTTCCATGCGGGCACGGTCCCGGTCGGCGGCGATTTCGGCCAGCTCACGCTGCAAGGCGACGAGTTCCGGTTCGGCACAAGCCCTGCCGGAACCAAAAGCGTCGATCAGCCTGCGGTAGATTCCGATCATCCGCCCGATGAGGGGGGTTGCATACTCGCGGCCCTGGACCTTGACCGTGTGAAGCCCGATCCCCAGGTAGTCCCAGAGTTCCTCGCCGTTGATCATGAATGCGACATTGGGGTGCAGCCGGATACGCTCGTTGATCGCCCGAATTTCCTCATCGCGATGGCGGCGCTGCCGCAGTACCTTCTCCCGCTGCGCATCGGTCAAAAGACACAGCCGGAAACAGCTGCCGCTCCGGTCGGGCCAGCCTTCGTACTCCACGATTTCGTTGCCTTCTTCGTCGTGGTGGATACGTTTGATGTACGAGTCGCTGATGAGCTCGTGGAACATGCAGTTGCCCACGCCGCCCAGGCAACGGTTGCCGTGGATCAGGACCTCCGTGCCGAGTCCGAGCCTGTCGGCGGACTCCTTGAACGCTCTCAACTTCGTCACGCTGTCGATTTCCGTGGAAGCCACCACCTGGGTTGCCCCATATGCCTTGTATTCGGACATCTGTTCGGGCGTCCGGATATTGCACCCCACGCTGGCATGGATGACCAGCTCCGGGAAACCCTCCTTTACCATTTCCATGATAAAAGGGCTCTTGACGATGACTCCCTCGATTCCCCACTCCGCGTATTTGCCGATCTTGCGCATCACAATGGAGGACTTTTCCCGCGGCACCTCGGCATTGACGGCAACACGGATTCTGCCGTTCATCCGCCGCCCTATGGCGACGGCGTCCCGGATTTGAGAATCTTCGAGCTCCCACGCGCACTTGCGCCTGCTGAATCCCTTGGAGCCTACGTAGACGGCATCGGCGCCCTGCCGAAAGACTTCTTCCACCATCTCGAGACTTCCGCCGGGTGCCAGCAGTTCATTCATCGAGTTCTCCCTCGCCAAGACAATATGGACAGAATACCCCTCTGAGGCACCATCATATAAAACAATTCACAAAAAAGGCAACACCGACATCATTCTACAGTCTCGCGCCGCCGCTGACAACCCCGCCCCGTCCGGACGTCACCGGACGGAAAACGGGCCGCCTAGCGGGCCGAAACGCCATGAAAGAGGATCGGTCATCATCACGACCAATCTCGGCTTTGCGGACTGGACAAGAATCTTCGGCGACCCGACCCTTACGGCCGCACTCCTGGACCGCGTCACGCACAACGCCGATATCATCAGCAGCAACTGGGAGAGCTACAGACTCAGGCTGACGTTTTTGCCGAGTAGGCACATTTGGCCCCGATTTTTGTAGGTGCCCCTAGATTTCATGCGGGTTTCCAACCCCGCAACCTCATAAAAACTCAAAAAGCTGTAGGCACACGACTTTCGTATTTATTCTTTACTCTGCCATGTAATAGATGCTAAACGAGTAGGCATGTATCTACGAACAACGAAACGCAAAAACAGAGATGGATCGGTGGTCGAGTACTACCAGCTCGCTCACAATGTCCGCCATGCGGTGACAGGAAAACCCGTCGCCGACATCATCCATAATTTCGGGCGGGCCGACGAGCTCGACCGGGATGATCTCGTGCGGCTGTGTCGCTCCATCGCCAGGGTTTTCGGCTTGGAGATTCATGATCCTATTGAATCTGCCGCATGTCCTGCAAGCGGTGTGCAATCCTCCAGCCTGCCTGAAGAGGTGCGGCTGATACAAACCTTTGAGCTCGGTGTTCCCCTGGTGGTCGAGACGCTCTGGGAGCGATTGAAGATTGGCCCCACCCTGCGCAAGGTCATGGAAGAGTCGGGAGGCGGCGATCTCCACGAACGGGCTCTTCTTGCCATGGTTGCAAACCGCCTGTGTGAACCCGACTCCAAGCTCGGAGTCTGGGACCGTTGGCTGCAAAAGGTCTACATGCCTTCGTGCGGGGCCGTAAAGCTCTACCAGATGTATGAGGCAATGGACCTGCTGAACTGGAATGTGGAGGAGGTCGAGAATGCGATCTTCTTCCACACGGCGAACCTTTTCAACCTCGTTGTGGATGTCATCTTCTACGACACAACGACCGCAAGCTTCTCCATCGACGAAGAGGACGAAGATACCCAAGCTGGACGGGGTTTTCGCAAGTACGGCCATTCAAAAGACGGAACATGGAGTCCGCAGATCGTGGTCGCTCTTGCCGTAACACGGGAAGGCCTGCCGGTGAGAAGCTGGGTTTTTCCCGGCAACACTTCCGATGTGGACACGGTAAAGAAAGTCCGGGAAGACCTTCGCGGATGGAAGCTTGGCCGGGCGCTCTTCGTTGCCGACTCCGGCATGAATTCCGGCACAAACCGGGAAGAGCTGGCCAGGGCCTGCGGAAAATACCTCCTGGCAACCCGTATGGCAAGCGTTTCAGAAATCAAGGAGGATGTACTCACCCGGCCCGGCCGATTTCGAACGATTGCTGAAAACCTCCAGGCAAAGGAAGTGGTCGCCGGCAATGGAGAGCTTCGGCGCCGGTATATCGTGTGTCACAATCCCCGTGAGGCCGAAAGGGAGCGAAAACACAGGGAACAAGTTGTCAAAGAGCTTGAAGAAGAGCTCAAAACACATCCCGACCGGCAGGCGACCGCCAGATGGGCTATCGACCTTCTGGCCTCCGGCACGTACAAGCGCTACCTTACAATCGACAAACAGGGCCGCATCCGGCTCGACCGTGAAGCTGCCTCTCAGGCGTCAAAGTACGATGGCAAATGGGTGCTCCAGACCAACGACGATACCGTCACCGTAGAGGACGCAGCCGCGGGCTATAAGGGACTCCTTGTGATCGAGAGGGCCTTCCGGACCCTCAAAAGCACCCGGATCAAAATGGAGCCCATGTACCACTGGCCGCCCAAGCGTATCGAAGCCCACGTGAAGCTGTGCGTCTTCGCCCTGCTCATCGAGCCGGTTGCCGAGCTCAAGTGCAAGCAGCCCTGGCCGCATATCCGAAGGGTCCTTTCCACGCTCCAGGCAACGCAGTTTCAGACCCCCGAAAATCAATTCTTTCAGCGCAACGAGCCGTCTCCCGAGCTGGTCCGAATCCTAAAATATCTTGAGATTCCAATGCCTAAGGCCGTCCTGGATATCAAATCGACACCCTCTCACACGTAGGCACACGCCAAATTTGACCCCAGCGTGCAACTTGCTGGATTTATAGCCATTTTATGATTGTGTTTGCCTACCATGCAAAAACACCGGTCCTGCTGAACCCGGAGAGCACAGAAATCAGTAAACTGGCTGATCTTGCTGTCGATGCTTTCTTGGCAGATTTCGAGACGAGGCATGCAATGCATTTTTCGCCATTTCACCGGTCAAGACAAGAATAAAAGTCCTTTAACCCGCATTATTCACGAGGCTTGGCGAGAAAGCCGTTGAATGTGACCATCATGAGTGACGGAGACGGATTTTTCGGTGGTCCGTGCTGTTGAGAGGCACTGGAATCGGTCCCGAATCCTCTGTTTCGGTTTTCGCCTCATATTTTTGTGCCCGACAGCCCGATATTGGGCGCACCTGTAGTGTTGACATCGGTTTTCATGGTGATCAGGCTTCGGTACGGGAGGCCGTGCCTTCAGCATCGGAGCGGCATTTGCCGAATATTTTGCAGTGCGGTGGCAAAGAGGCGTTGATAGGGATAGGCGCGCGGCATGGTAAAGAGGATGCGCCGCACGCTCTGGACCACCCGTGCGCCGACTTTGAGCAGTTTGAGCTTGAGGGTGTCGACTGTGGCGGCAGCCAGTTCCGTTCCGGCAAGGCTCCGGCGCAGGTGCCAAAACAGAACGAAGGCGAAGGTGTGCAGCAGCAGCCGAAACTGGTTGGCCTGGAACCGGGTGCAGCTCAGCCGATCGGCTTTGAGATGAACCTTGAGCTCCTTGATCCGGTTCTCGGCATCGCCCCGGCCGGTGTAGATGCCGTCATAAATCCCTGCGGCGGATTCAAGGATGTTGGTCACCACAAAGCGGGTGTTGAGGCCCCGGGAGAGTCGCTCGACCTTGGCAATAACCCGACGTGATCGTTGCCAGGATCCGGCTCGATGGTAAAAGCTGCCAAAGAGTCTTTGCTTCGCTCCGGTTTTGGCGAACTGCCTCTCGGCTTTGATCACCAGGTTGGCGGCACGTTTACGAAGACGGTCATTGGTGATCAGGCCGATCGTGTATTTGACCTTCTCGCGCTCAAGGAGCCTGTAGACGGCCGGTACGGCAAAGCCTGCATCGGCGCGCACCAGAATAGTGGCGCCCGGATAGGCATGTTTGAGGCGGCGGATGATGCGCTTCAAGATTGCCGCCGCTCCTTTGGACGCGTGTGCGTTGCCCGCGCGCAGCACCGCGGCTACCGGAAAACCGGTGAGCCCGTCAAAGATCAGCAGCGGATGCAGCATGTACTGATCGTAGTAGCCGTGGAAGAAGGAGAGTTGCTGCAAGCCGTGAACGGGATCATCCGTTGCGTCCATATCGAGCACGATTACCTTGCGCGGAGCCGGGTGTGCGGCCACATAGGCGTCAATCAGGGCGTCGCTCAGGCGGCGAAGCTCACAGTTCCCTACACGGTTTTCGAAACGTGAGAGCGTCGGTTGGGAAGCCAGTGCCGGATCGGTTTCGGGCAACCTGCCAACGGCGGTTTTGAGCCCCGGATCAAAGCGCAGGGATTGATGATCGTTGCCGTCTTCGTAGCCCATCGCAATGGCGAAAAGGCGTTGGCGCAAGAGTTCCTCCTGGCCATGGTGCACTTTGGCCTGATCGCGACGGTCGGAAAGTGCCCTGCTCATGGAGGAAGAAAGATCCGTTGCGCGATCGATTTCCCGCAGCAGCAATGAGCCGCCGTCCGAGGTCATTGGGCCGGCCGAAAACTCGGCCACAACAGAACGCGAATCAAGGTTTGCAAAAGAGAGTTGTTTATGACAGACTGTATTCAACGGACATTCCTTTTGTTTCGTGTTTTCTCTTGTCAAGTCAACACGTTACAGGATGTCCGTTCCTTTTTCAAGCACTATTTATGAATTTTCCGGGTTAAAGTACAAGTTATTCAGATGTAACAAGTAAAAATAGACCAATTTCAACTGCATATTCCCAGAATTGTTCAATCTGCTGGGCAACAGCGCCGCCAATGAGAATTCCCATTTCTACTTGGGTTGACAGACCGGGTCCGGTCAGATTTGCGCTCCCCACGTATGCCCTTTGGCCATCTGCCACGCAAAACTTTGCATGTGAACCAAGCTGTTGGCAGTTTTCGAAATGAGCGGCGGCTTGGAAGAAACGTAGCGTACCGCTTGAATTCAGAATTAAATGCTCCCGATTTATGGTTTGCTGACTTTGGCTAGTACTCAGGATGTCCACATTTACTCTTCGGTGCAATGCCGCCCTCAATGCATCGGCTAAAGTTCCCGAAGAAAGACCATAGCCCGATTGCATGAACGGAGCTGCAATGATGACGTGCTGCTTAGCCTCCGCTATGAGTTGGGTGAGTGCGCCCACAGTAGTCCGACATCGGGTACGATAAGCCATCAAAGCACCGAATGGTTCTGGGGCGGTTATTACCAGTTCAGCAATGTGCTCAAATGATTCGCTCATGCTTTGTCACGGTAAGGTCGGGTCAAAATAACCAACCGGTATTTCGCCCAATTCAGCATCATAACCGCCGAACAAGAATGCGCGGCTAAGATTCAAGTTGAAAAAACGACAACTCGTTTCAGCCAAATGAGTGCAGGCATGACAGTTGCCGGTTCTGTCACGACACACCGGATCGTAGACACAGCGCCTAGCCCGCATTATTCACGAGGCTTGGCGAGAAAGCCGTTGAATGTGACCATCATGAGTGACGGAGACGGATTTTTCGGTGGTCCGTGCTGTTGAGAGGCACTGGAATCGGTCCCGAATCCTGTGTTTCGGTTTTCGCCTCATATTTTTGTGCCCGACAGCCCGATATTGGGCGCACCTGTAGTGTTGACATCGGTTTTCATGGTGATCAGGCTTCGGTACGGGAGGCCGTGCCTTCAGCATCGGAGCGGCATTTGCCGAATATTTTGCAGTGCGGTGGCAAAGAGGCGTTGATAGGGATAGGCGCGCGGCATGGTAAAGAGGATGCGCCGCACGCTCTGGACCACCCGTGCGCCGACTTTGAGCAGTTTGAGCTTGAGGGTGTCGACTGTGGCGGCAGCCAGTTCCGTTCCGGCAAGGCTCCGGCGCAGGTGCCAAAACAGAACGAAGGCGAAGGTGTGCAGCAGCAGCCGAAACTGGTTGGCCTGGAACCGGGTGCAGCTCAGCCGATCGGCTTTGAGATGAACCTTGAGCTCCTTGATCCGGTTCTCGGCATCGCCCCGGCCGGTGTAGATGCCGTCATAAATCCCTGCGGCGGATTCAAGGATGTTGGTCACCACAAAGCGGGTGTTGAGGCCCCGGGAGAGTCGCTCGACCTTGGCAATAACCCGACGTGATCGTTGCCAGGATCCGGCTCGATGGTAAAAGCTGCCAAAGAGTCTTTGCTTCGCTCCGGTTTTGGCGAACTGCCTCTCGGCTTTGATCACCAGGTTGGCGGCACGTTTGCGAAGACGGTCATTGGTGATCAGGCCGATCGTGTATTTGACCTTCTCGCGCTCAAGGAGCCTGTAGATGGCCGGTACGGCAAAGCCTGCATCGGCGCGCACCAGAATAGTGGCGCCCGGATAGGCATGTTTGAGGCGGCGGATGATGCGCTTCAAGATTGCCGCCGCTCCTTTGGACGCGTGTGCGTTGCCCGCGCGCAGCACCGCGGCTACCGGAAAACCGGTGAGCCCGTCAAAGATCAGCAGCGGATGCAGCATGTACTGATCGTAGTAGCCGTGGAAGAAGGAGAGTTGCTGCAAGCCGTGAACGGGATCATCCGTTGCGTCCATATCGAGCACGATTACCTTGCGCGGAGCCGGGTGTGCGGCCACATAGGCGTCAATCAGGGCGTCGCTCAGGCGGCGAAGCTCACAGTTCCCTACACGGTTTTCGAAACGTGAGAGCGTCGGTTGGGAAGCCAGTGCCGGATCGGTTTCGGGCAACCTGCCAACGGCGGTTTTGAGCCCCGGATCAAAGCGCAGGGATTGATGATCGTTGCCGTCTTCGTAGCCCATCGCAATGGCGAAAAGGCGTTGGCGCAAGAGTTCCTCCTGGCCATGGTGCACTTTGGCCTGATCGCGACGGTCGGAAAGTGCCCGGCTCATGGAGGAAGAAAGATCCGTTGCGCGATCGATTTCCCGCAGCAGCAATGAGCCGCCGTCCGAGGTCATTGGGCCGGCCGAAAACTCGGCCACAACAGAGCGCGAATCAAGGTTTGCAAAAGAGAGTTGTTTATGACAGACTGTATTCAACGGACATTCCTTTTGTTTCGTGTTTTCTCTTGTCAAGTCAACACGTTACAGGATGTCCGTTTCTTTTTCAAGCACTATTTATGAATTTTCCGGGCTAGTTTCCCGCACCGCATGAAGCCACTCTGTCAGCGATTGTTCGAATAACGCGGTCAGTGCACCGATTGTTGCGCCAAAACGGTGATTACAATAGAGAGCAAACGTAAGTGCACGAGGCAGCACGTATTCAGATAGACTGGTGCGATCCAAGCCGCTGAGGAGAGCCGCTTGGCGGACTGACAGATGACTTAGCGTGTGCAATAAGCCAAAAACCATTCTGGCTTCTGGGCGATCAGCACGCAACGTCTCGCGGACAGGTGCCTCACTGAGAAGCTGAACAAAATATGCCTTTCGGGCAAGGTGTTGATCGGTTCCAGGAGGAATGACTGGGTGATATCCGTTCATTTCGAGCCAGATAATAACGCGCTCGGGGCTCAAGCTGAGCAGTAGAGCGTCGGCCTGCACTTGGTCAACAAAGATAGGGGATTTGCCGCCATGATCCTTGTGAGCTGGAAAGGGATTCAAGCGGCACTGATTTGGCGAATATTCAGCACGACTGAATCCATAGGTGGCAGTAATTATAGGATAATCAGATACCAAAGCCAGCCTGGAAAATCCCATCTGCCGTGCAATAGTGCTCGGTTCAGTCGGATTCTGCATGTCGAGTTCCGTTGGTCGGCCAGTTTCCATCGGCATAATCGCTTCCAGCATTTCCTGACCGGCTCGATTCCAGATTGACCAAGGTACACCGGTACGCTCACAAAGACTTCGAACAATACCGCTTGGCGAACTTGCTTGTTGTTCTTGTTGCCGCACCTCGCGGAGGCTCTGCATCTCATGAACAAATTGCTCAGGTGTGAGTTCGCCGCTGGCCTGCCGACGCATGAGTTCATCTAAGTCAGCTCCTGAAAGGCCCGCACTTTGAGTGCCTTGCGAAGCTTGGGCCCTCGTTCCATACTCTGTCAAATTATGACCGGCAACTTCTTCCATTTCCAGTAACTTCGCCGAAGCTATAGCTTGCCATTCAGGTAAGGCAAAAAACGAATCAAACCTTCGATGGGGAATATTGAGCAGGACGGTTGTATGAGCATAAAATGTGCGCCCCGCTCGATGTACTTCGATGTCCATGCCACGGAGATTTTGGTCCGGCCACTGGCATTCGGCGCAGTACCCACCATATGGAGTCTGTGCCGAATTGCAGCGGCGACAGACCCACCGAAAGTTAGATATACGCTCGCTACCACGCGTATCTAAAGCCATATGGTTCGCAGTGCGGCACTGCCGGCATTGTGGTGGAAGCAGTGGTTGTAAAGCACCACAGCGGTGAATTTTCACAAAACGCAGTTGCACCAATCGTCCTTGGCGGCATGATGGACATTGCTGAGGCAAGGAATCTCTATTGCTGAAATCGAAAATCCGGCCACATCGGCGATCTTGGCACCAAAAAACTTTTGGGAATAGCTCTGATTGAATGCTCCGGGGATCGAGGAGAACAAAACGATCCGCCTGCCTAAACACATCATCACGAAGCACGGGCCTAAAGTCCTCTTGCCAAGCACTAGCTTCTTCTGCAATCCTGCGGAGGATGACAGACGCATTTAGATCAGTTCGCGGATCACCACGAATTTCAACAACCCGAGCAATGGCCGCGACACGCTCGAAATCGAAAGTACGGTTGGGCAGGTAATTAAATAGAACTTGTTGTTTTCCACGAGTCATTGTTCGTGCCACAATATCCTCCGCTATTGCCCACCCGCGCGCCCAGTCCACTGTGTTCCGAGAGAATCCAATTCGATTGGAATAGCCTCGTCCACATCACGAAGACTTCGCATTGGTTTTGGGATCAAAACATCTGAAACAAATCTAAGCCCTGCTGCTGGACTCAGTATCCAATCCAGATACTGACGCACGCGAAGGTGAATCTCATCTCGGAATACGATTTCCCCCGGCGTTGTCGGAGTTTGGACACCGTAAGCTTGCTCCAGTAAAGATATGAAATCCTCCGGCCGCAAGCTGCCATCGCTAATCTTACCCCTAACGAAATCGAGCATGTAATACCGGTTGGGATTACCTTCCCCTGAACGATTTGCCACAAGCTGAAGGAGCACAGCCATGAATAGGCCCGGCAAAGTGCGATTAATACTAAACTTGGACCATCGATTAATGGCTACTGGCTCCACCAACTGCCCCAGAAACTCATGAAACTTGAGGAAGTATGCGTAATGACTCTGGTCTCTTTCTCGTACAGGGTGCAAGCAGGTGAATACAAGACCAACATGGCTTCGACCAACGCGGCTGGATGCCTGTATATACTCAGCATTTTGGCGAGGCATTCCGTAAAAAATCATTGCATTGAGGCGGTCAACATCCACACCATGACTAACCATACTCGTTGCCAGCACTGCATCTGGAGAACTATTGGGAGGCGCCGCACGTTCCAGTCTATCAAGAATGCGTGATACATCATCGGTGGAGGTGCTACCGGTAAGCTCAGAGATCTCAACAGGCAGGAGTCCGTCACGTAATAGGTGCGGAATAACATCTCCCTCGATATCGGTTCGGATGGAGTTCAGTTCACGATTGGCCAAGAAATAAGTCAATGAAGTAGCGTACACATCGAGGAGTTGCTCCCAATCAGGTGAGCCGGGCATAAAAGCACCACCATATGGGTTTGGAGAACCTGTTGCAAGTCTTTGTAGAGCTTGAATTTCGCGATGATAAAAGTCAAGCAGTTCGAGAATAGAATTGAAGATTGTCTTGTTGTGCGGGATTACGCCCACATACAGTCGCTGAGGATGGGGCAATGTCTCTGCATAGAACGACCGCCCCAGTGTCGGTCCTAGACCTGGAAAGACTCGCGCCAGGGTAGGACTTCTCCCATATAGTTGATTAACTTGTCGCTCAAAAGCCTCGATTGTTGCAGATGATGCAATTACTTTCAATGGCTGTGTTTGCCCGAATTCTTGTTGTAGCTGCTGAGTGAAGGTTTCGTAATGGGCATCGAATGTGCCCAAACCCTCTTTCAGCAAATGGAGCTCATCCTGAACGAATAGCGTTGGACCCGAGAGGCCACTAGGTAAAGTCGGCTGAAGGCGTTTTAAATCAGAGCAATCTTTCTGGCAGCAGCGGCCTTTGTAATACCCGTGAATGGAGCACCGGCCATCTGCCTGTCCAAAAAGTAACGCGAATTTCCGCTGGTTGCCCAGGCCAGCAAGCTTGTCAATTGTGCCGACAATGACACATGGTAAGTATCGATAAATCTCGTTATCCACGATATAGACGGGAATTTTTCTCTGCGGGAAACGGCAGGTTGGCTCACTGCAGCGATGAATTAACTCAGTGCTTGTTGGATCGAATTCTATTTGTACCGAAGCTCTGCACGAGGGGCAACGCACGACACGTTTCCAGTTTTGCCTTGCATCGGGGTCATTGACTTTGCTCCAAATGACCTGAATTTCTGCACTGGCACGGGGATTCCCTTGAGGGTTGACAATCTCATTGGGCGAGCCGCCCTGCCCAACGAAGTATCCCACTGCAAATCCATCCACACCACTGCCTGCAAGTCGTGAGTCGCTCTGTTCACGCCGTACAATCTCGGCCATGCCAATGACATCTGCCACACGCTGTGTCTGCTGCAATGTCAAAAGACGCAACGGAAATCGAGTCCATGCGGTGACCCCGCATGCCTTCCCACGCAACCGGTCCCAGAAACAATGGAAGATAATTGTTGCCAAATATGCTTCCGTTTTGCCGCCACCCGTCGGAAAGTAAATGATATCGACTCTCTCTCGGTCACCAATCCCTGAGGCGCTTCCCTCTGGGTCCGCCAAGGCAACAATACCTGGAATTTGGCTCACCAAAAAAACGATTTGAAAAAGTCGCCACTCTGTTTTAGGGCCACGATTAAAAGTTTCATTCGTGAGCTGAAATGCAAGCTGTACGTCAGGGTTTAGGCGAATGAGTTCACAGCCACGCCTGAACCATTCAATCTCCTCTTCGAATTTCAACCGATCTCGATCAAACTCTGCGCCGTGCTGAATTTCCCAGCCCGAATTATTTGAAATGTACCGCTGTAACTCCTGTCCCCACTCCTGTCTGTAATCTTCCATTGACTGCAGTATCGAATTCAGGATCGGCAAGGGGTTTTGCGCCAGATCGGCAAACCTAGCAGGAGGAACTGTATGTGTTGCGAAGCGCATTTGACGGTACACGGGTGTGTGGGTTGTTACGAATTGAAAGCCTGGGATTTCATTATTTTCCCTTTCGACTGCGCAATTGATCCCACGACCCCAGACATACCGATCAAAGCGAAAACCTCTAGGCACTAAATCAACTTCAAATGGCCGCACTTCTCGACCTGCAAAGGCAAATGAGGCCACCGTATCGAACAGGAATGCTTCTGTATTAGGTGAGTCCGCAAGCATCGGTGAAGTATTTACAAACTCCACAGCCATCACGCGTTCTGCGGGATCGGTTGACATAGTTGCCCAGATTTCAGCTCGTATTTGCCAATGCCATTCAGGAATCACTGCCCCGTGCAGTGATTGTAAAAACTCCTGGTACACCGTCTCCGATGCCAATGCTGTGACAGGGACGCGTATTTTCGCATATGGATTCCCATCAGTCTGCACTCTGTCAGGGTCAGTTAAAGCGATCTGCTGCGCACGAGCCATTTCCTGATCCAAGAATGCTTGTAAGTTGCTACTGTCCACCGCCCAAAAACCGCCCTGATCAATATTAACGACGATAAGACCATTAACCTGGCAGGAAATCTTGCGGAAACGGAGAAAAAGCGAATCCTGTGGAGTTCGCGCACGACGTCGATCACGAGCGGAATCAGCAATCTCGGGAGAATCTGCCTCTGCAGTTTGATTCTCACGTTCTTGCTCAGTTGCAATCGTTTCGTCATCCTGTGCAGGGGAACCAGTTTTTTCATTAGCTTGATTTTGTGCAGCCACATCCGTTTTTGCACCAGTTGTGCGACCTGTTGCCACATCCTGCCGTTGGTGTTCGCATTGCTGTGAGAAACTTGGGAATACTCGGTAGTAACATGCCCAGTTTAATGTAACATCGACCTCTACAGTTTCGCGCTCGGGTCTCACAAGGAATTCGGCTCCGAAAGCCATTGGTGCAAGCTTGACCATCAACTCGCGCAAGTGACCCGGTTGAGTCTGGTCAGAAAGTTCATCTAAAGATGGACGCAGATTTCCTATGAAATAAACATCTCGTGGATAGTTTCGTACACATTCGGATTCGCTTCGACCACTGGTTTTATCACGTAAATTGGCAACCAAGTACTCCGCCAATCTGATCTCATCTTGATTCAAATTCCCATTGCTCATATTCATGCATCCTTTTGAGCCAGCCCCAGACTACCACGCAAGAAAGGACCGGCGACGTTCTGTATCCGGATCACGTGCAACACCAATAAGGAACTTCGCACATCTCCAAAGGTTAAACCTAGGTCAGGGTCAATCACTTCGTCGTCGTTCTTGGATACTGACCCTGTTGCGTGCTCAGCCAACCAGCGATTCAGTTTCATCGATAAGCCTCGATGAAGCCCCCGTAATCTGCTTGCAGCTTGTAAGATGAACTTATGGAATTGTAGTACAAAGCTCATATTGAGCACATGCGCCACTCTCTGCAAATCTTCAGGATCAAGAGGACATAATACCATCCCCCTGAGCCAAAAATTCAAGGTCAGAGTGGACACAAGTTGGCTTCCTCTTGCCTGCATTCGTCGCAATAACCCGTTCAAATCTCGCACCCCGAAAGCTCGCAATTCTGCCGAGTCGCCTTTATTTGCCTGCCATTGCTCAAACCGCACACGCAAATCCTCTTGCCAACGACGAATCATCGCGAGATGAAGTTCTATAGAAGGATGTTTGTGGACACGAGAAATAATCAATTCATAAAGACTCTGCCGTTGTTGCCCATGGATAAGCAAGACGAAGTCACCTGTTCTCAGTGAACGGACATACCGTTGTTCGAGTGCGCCATTTCTAACGAGGTTTATGATGTCATCCGGCGCGAAATGGGCAAACCAGCCCTGTTCAAACTGCACCTCTATCGCTTCTTGACACCAAAGATTGCCAGGGTCTGAGACAGTATCTGCGGTGCTATTTTCATCTTGATCAGCCCAGAGATAATCCTCTTCTGCCGACTCATCCCCTTCATTCTGAAAAATTCTGGCAACTTCAACCACAGCGTCGTCTGGTTTCCAAAGCTGGCCAGAAGGAGTTATCTTCAGCGTCGCAGCGGTTTCGGCGTTCATTTCAATAGCTTCAGTCACAGTTAACCGCGATGGGAAGGTCTTTATTTCCGGCTCTCTTATTTTTCCAAGCCGAGCAATTGTTCCCATAGTCCGCCTGTTGGTGCTTAAACGATCCGACCACTCAGCCGCTCTGCGAATGAACGACGGGCATTGGTGCGGGTATACCACTAAATCAACATTTGGCTGAACGAATACCGGCAAGAGCCGTGCGGCTATGGCCGGGCTTGGGAGACCAACCACAACCGGATGCCAAAGAAAGCTTCTCGGAGGCATCAATAGGTCAATTGTATTTGCTGTCTCTACTGGCATGTGCTGACAATAAATCCAGCGCCGAAGGTCGTTTAGACTCACAACATGAGTGTGGAAATCGAGCAAGTCATCTTCGGTGATATTATGGCGGGCGAGCAGAGCAAAAATGAATAGTCTCTTCCTTGCATTACTGGCGAACAGGATAATCCGAGCCTCACCATTGGGTGGTTCCGAGATGCAGAGATTGCTAAGCGCCTCCCATAGAGGACAGCCGTGGTTCTCCAGGTTATCTTTCGCCACATTCAAGAGGTTTCCTATTCTTTCAAGTTCACCATACAGTTTCCGTGCAACTTGTTCACAAGAATTTCGGAAATTAGCACAGGCAGATCCTAGCTGGTTAAAAGACTTCAATCCCCATAATCTGGGTGCTTCTGCTTCATAGAAGTCTAATGGCGCGGCCAAAGATTCCAAAGCTCGCAGATACCTCCAGTGGACTGCAATAGCATCTCTTTGGAATTGCCCTTCTAGCTTTTGTGAAGCACGACCGAGCATTTGGCCTGCATCGCGAATAGTGTCGCTAAATGAGCTGACCACCCTCCCCGCGAGCATAATGGGAATAAGTGCTGTGTTCTTATCAGTATTTAAGAGGTTGACGGGGTTCAATTGAAGTTGGCATGGGTCAATATTCGGGCGTTGAATGCTCGGCGGCCAGACAAACGTCTGCCCGTGACCTTCAAAGTCTTTGACGCACTCGGAAAGTGGATTTTGACCCCAAGCGATCACTGCAATTCCACGTCGAACCGCTTCGTCAAGCAAAGGCCACAGCCAATTCAATGATGGCGCATCGCCACAGTCAACAGCAATCCAACATGGGCAGTACGTTCGGACGATTGCTTCGGGATCGGCTGGAGCATAAACCGTGACCACACGAGGCAAGCCCACTGCTGATGATGCATCAGATGTTGGGCATCCTGAACCTGATGCCCAGCGGCTAATATGTTGTTGAGAAAACACCTCCGCAAGACTCAGCTCCAGGTTTTGCACGCCTGTGCGGCGCAGCTGGTCCCGGATTCCAACTGTAGACCCAAAATAGAGGACGGGACCACTTTGGGGTATGGGGTTACTGCCAACTGGTAGCCGAGAATCCAAAAAATGACGAATCAGTGCTGTCGCGAATGAAAAGGCAGGGCGATGGGGCCGAAAATCGGGGACTGTGATTAATAGTCGTTCGTGGCTCCTGAGTGTAGATGCGATAAGACGTGCATTCCAGTCATCAACGGCATCCCCGGCTTTCTGTCCATCAAACAGAAGTCGGCGCTCATTCCACAATTTTTGGAAAAGCACATCCTCTGTCCCAGGAAGGGCAGCTATTACATTCTTGATCCATTCGAGAGACATTCTGGGGCCTCGGAATCAAGTAAGATGCCAATAGATGTCTCAGCGCAGAACTGCTCATAATGATGCGTCTGGTTCAAAACACTGTGTCACATCTACTAATTCGCCACGTAGCAGAGGAGCCGAAGGAATCCTGCCCTAAGCACAGCTGAGTCACCGATTTTCATTATGGCTACCATCCTGACTCAACTCCCCAAGGCCGGACTTCTCGAGTTCTTGCCTGCTCGTGCTGCGTCCAAGAATTTGCGACTCGTGAATTGCGGCATGGAAGGTATCCCATGAGAATACCCGGTAATCCCAAGGTGCACGCAAATGTACCACAGTATTAGGTTGCAGCTCGTGAATAAACTCAGCCCAGTTGGCAGCAGCAAGAATAACGGTAATCCCGAGCTGTTTAGCGCATCGGCGTAGATTGCGAGAAACGATGTTGGCCGTTATCGAATCCAGGGTTGCGCAAAATTCGTCCGCAACCCAAATATCTGATTCAGACGCAATAAGTTTGGCGACCATAGCACGATAGCGTTGTCCGTTGCTCAACTCGCGAAAGCGTTTAACATAGAGATGTGCTTCCGCTAAGCCGGACACATTCAGAGCGAAAAGAGCCCGATCTAAAGAAATTCGGCCAAATGCATTTACGAGAGGCCGAGAACTTGGCAGAGGCCCGAGTGAAGTAACCGTGAGGGAATCGGGGACTTTGATGTTACCAGTCATGCCTTCAGGCCGATATTGAGGATCGTTCAAACTCCCTTCGAGTAGATTTAATAGGGTTGTCTTGCCAGCACCGGAGGGTCCGCAAATCAGAACAATGTCTCCAGGCTGGATTGTGAAGTTTATATTGGCAAACAATGTGGTGGTTAACATCTCGCGGCTTACGCCAAAAGCCTGCTGAATTTTCCTTGTCGAGCGGGTGCGGATTAAGGGGGCCGATAGCGTAAGCGTACACTCTTGCACGTCAATAGGGGATTGTAGGCGCGGAACATTTACAAGAGGTTGTTGGGCAGGGTAATAATCCGGCAAACCACGTTCACCGATGCGCCTCCGGACGAAGTTTTCACTAGCCCGCGTCAGACCCATTATAAATGTCGGTTTCGGGAGTCGAAAAATTTTATGTAGTAAAGCCCAGTTTTCGTCGGACAACCGCTGAGGTGAACGGAGCAATAAGTCTAACAGACGCTCACGGGGAACAGCCAGCTCTTCTTCAATTTGTTCAAGGCGAGTAGCGTAAGAAACCTGCAGGTCAACAATTCCGCCACTCTCCTCCTTCAATATTTCCCCAGCCTTGACCCGTTCTAAATTCTTTAAGATATAGGCCATGTCCTCATTGACGCGCGCCAAATTCCCTTCTGTATCGCCGATGTAATGCATTCCTGATGATTCGACAAAAGGGACGTAACGGAGCATGTCGGCTGTTATTTCGATAAACAACGGCTTGAGTTTTCCGACATGCCAATGGTCTCGTGCAAATCGTGCAGCGTGTTTGACCAGAATTCGCGCGATACCTAATCCACGAAATTCAGGAGAAACGACTGTTCGAGCTATCCGAACAATGAGGTTCGTGTATTTGCGAACTGTGGCCTTCTTCCAGGTGGTCCAGGAAATATCCCCTGAAGCATGATGAAATACGCTGTCGAGGAGCATCGCGCGCGCGCGATTCATTAAAAAGGCTGTTGACAGCTCGACATAGCCCAATACGCGGGGAAGCAAGGGGTCTTCAGACCGTACAATCAATGGTGCTCTACGTCCATGGAGCACTTTACCTCGATAATGGTAGTCCTCTAACTGATGGTATCCTGCAAGTTCCTCCTCTGTTTGGATTTCCTTGATCTGTAAACGAAGCGTCCGGGGACCCACTCTCAGAATATCACTACGGCAATACGCTGGAAGAATTTGTGCCTTGCCATTTTGGCATGTTACATGAGCATTTTGTGACTGGTCTGCAATTACGTCATCGCTCGGACCGAGGCAGGAATATCGGTGTGTTTTGAGGATTTCACCATTTGATAGTCTGAAGATTTTCCCGTCCGGGCTATAACGGACAGAGTTTACACGCATTTCGTCCCTCCCACCCTTCGAGAATTATCCATCTTTGTATAGCACAAATCGGCTATCTGCCGTTAGGACATTCCCCGTTAGCAGGTTTCACCGAAAGGTTTACCCTCTGGATTGAACTTGGCGCATGAAATTTCCATCAATAAAGGATCCAGACAATCTCAGGTTCCCCTATTCTCATCCAGTCTGTAGGTATTGGCTCAGTGCTGCGGTGCACGGATTCAACTTCCGCAGTCATTGACGACATCATTCAATCGGCGGCTAGTGTCCTGAGTCATTAATCCGTTTACAAAATCGCTTCAGGTTTTTGAGGATTTCGTCAGCGGTTTTGGTCCAGACAAATGGCTTGGGATCCTCATTGCAAATGGCAATGTATCTACGGATGGCGTTCTGAAGTTGATTTACGCTGCGGTGGCTGCCGCGGCGAATCTGTTTCTCCGTTAGTTCGGCAAACCACCTCTCGACCAGATTCAGCCATGAGGCACTGGTCGGAGTAAAATGCATGTGGAAGTGAGGCCTCTTGACCAGCCAGCGCTGGATCATGGCAGTCTTATGAGTTCCGTAGTTATCAAGAACGACATGGACATCCAGACCATCGGGGACGTTATCCTCCACGAGGTCGAGGAATTTGCGAAACTCAACGCTGCGATGCCGTCTGTGGCATTTGCCGAGCACTTCGCCGGTTGCCGTATTCAGAGCTGCAAAAAGCGAGGTAGTCCCGTAGCGCCGGTAATCGTGAGTCCGACGCTCGACCTGTCCCGGCCGTAGAGGCAGGAGCGGTTGCATCCGGTCAAGCGCCTGTATTTGACTCTTCTCATCCACGCACAGTACCACGGCCTTCTCCGGCAGGTTCAGGTACAGTCCGACAATGTCCCGGACTTTTTCAATGAAAAAAGCGTCCGAGGAGAGTTTGAAGGTTTCAGTTCGATGGGGCTGCAACGCAAATGCGCGCCAAATCCGGCTTATCGCCGATTGGCTCATGCCTGTGGCTTTGGCCATCGAACGGGTGCTCCAGTGAGTGGCATTTCGGGGAGTCGACTCTAAGGTGAGCGTCACAACACGCTCCACATCTTCATCGGTAATCTTTCGCGGCATGCCGGGTCTTGGCTCGTCCAACAAGCCATCGACCCGCTGCTCGACGAACCGCATGCGCCATTTGCCAACAGTGGCGCTCGTTATTCCAAGTTGCCTGGCGGCCGCATCGTTGGCAATACCCTCGGCGCAGGCAAGGACGATTCGAGCTCGCAATGCAAGTGACTGCGACGTTTTGGGCCGGTGTGCCAGCCGTTCCAGTTCCGTTCTTTCAGCCAAGCTCAATTCGAGTTCCGCCTTTGGTCGCCCCGTTCGCATATGGCCCTCCATGTGAGAAGTGGCCAGAGCATACAGGAGATCACTGAATTATTCAACTAATTAATGACTCAGGACACTCGCCGATAGAGACCGGCGCACGGTCTGCCAGGGGAACCGCCTGCCCGGGCAATCGGTTGCGGCACCGTCCACGTCACGGTGGCCCACGACGCGGCCGGCAGGGATACGATAATAGTCCATCAGGGTTTTGAGCAGATAGTCGAGCGAACGAAGCTGGCTGGAGGAGGGTTGCTCCTCGTTGAAGTTCCCGACGAGAGCGATTCCTATGCCCTTATCGTTCATTCCGCCCGCTTTGCAGTGAGCGCCGCATTGCTGTTTGACCCAGCGGGGCGACGCTTCGATCTGGCCGTCACCCTTCCCCAACGTGCCGTTGTCGATAAGGAAATGGTACCCGAGGCCGTACCAGAAACCACGATCCTCGTGGGTCCGGTCGATCAACGATGCATTCCCGATATCGGTGGCCGTATGGTGGATGATGATGTATTTCCACTGGGAATTCGGGTAGAGGGCGATGACGTGTTTCATGACTCGCGCGTTGGGGATTGTGAGCTTCTGTCCCTTCGCGATCGGCTCCCCGGGTCTCAAGCCGTTGGCGGCGTAAATGGATTCCTGGGAAACGTTGTACATCCTGGAAATGCGCCAGATTGTCTCCATCGGGCCGACTTCATGGGTGATCGTGCGGGGAGTTCCCAGATCGGCAAGCGGCTTTTCGACGACTGTTCCGGAACGTGGGGCGGGGGTCGAGACGGATGGTCGCGGAGAAGTCGCGGTGCCGCCCGGGGGGTACGCCGGGGAAGGGGGTTCCTGATAGACCTGCTTACCGCAGGAGGACAGCAACATCGACAACAGTGCAATAACAACCAATCCCTGCAAGAAGGATATCCGAATGTCTGCCAATTGCTTGCTCATATGGGCTCTGTCGGTTGAACGGAGTTTGCCGCCCAGCGTGGTTCCATCATAAGGCTCTTTCAATCGTTTGCAAGCAGGAAATGCTGTCGCCTGATGTCCATTTTCCAGGAGGGAACCCTTCGGAGAAAAGGCCGCGAAGTGCCGGAGGAGACCGGTATCAGGCCACGCCGTCCGGACAGACGATGCCTTTCTTTTTCAGCTTTTCGATCAGCGTGGTGCGATTCAAACCGAGCAGTTTGGCCGCCTTGTTCTTGACGCCGCCCGCCTTCTGCAGCGCCTCCAGGATCAGGCGCTTTTCGAGATCGTCCAACGTGTCTTTCAGGCTGATCCCTGCTTCTCCGATCTCCAGGTGCTTGATGCCGCTTTCCTGGTAGGCCCGGATCCTCTGGGGAAGATCATCGACTTCGATCTCTCCGTCTTCGGTCATGATGACCAGTCGTTCGATCACATTTTCCAATTCGCGGACATTGCCCGGCCAGTTGTACCTTTCGAGGACGTCCAGCGCCGACTTGGAAATGCGCTTCAGTGAAAGTTCCTTTTTCTGGCAATGCTGCCTCAGGAAATGATCGACGAGCAGGGGAATGTCGCCCTCACGTTCTCTGAGCGGGGGCACGATGATGGGAATGACGTTGAGACGGTAGAAGAGGTCTTCGCGGAATTCACTGGCGGCAACGGCTCTCTCGAGGTTCTTGTTGGTCGCGGCCAGAATCCGCACATCCACCTCGATCGTGCGGGAACCGCCGAGGCGCTGGAACTTCTTCTCCTGGAGGAACCGAAGCAGCTTCACCTGGAGCTTCGGGCTCATTTCGCCGATTTCATCCAACAGGATGGTTCCGCCATGGGCCAGCTCGAACCGCCCGCGGCGCTCCCGGAGCGCCCCGGTAAAAGCCCCCCGTTCGTGGCCGAACAGTTCGCTCTCGAGCAATTCTTCGGGTATCGCCCCGCAATTTATGGGTACGAAGGTATTGTCTTTGCGTTCGCTGTGGTAATGGATGGCGTTGGCGATCAACTCCTTGCCGGTGCCGCTTTCGCCCATGATCAGAACGGTCGAATGCGATTTGGCCACGCGCCGGATCATGTGGTAGAGAGACTGCATCAGCTGGCTCTGACCGATGATCCGGTCGAAGCGGTGCTGTTCCTGGATCTGAGTGCGCAGAAGGACGTTTTCGTCCTTGAGGCTTCTGATTTCCTGGGCTCTTTTCAGGGTGAACAGGAGCTCGTCCAGGTTCGCCGGTTTGGCCAGGTAATCGAACGCCCCGCGTTTCATGGCGCCGACCGCCGTTTCGATCGTCCCGTAGCCGGTCACGACAACGACAAAGGTATCGGGGTGGTGTTCGGTGAAATGGGCAAGCACCTCCATGCCGCCCATACCCGGCATGGCAAGGTCCGTGATCACGACGTCGAAGTCGTTTTTCTGAGACGCGCTGATGGCTTCCGCGCCGCTGGAGACGATCTGAACGTCATACCCTTCGACGGTAAGGCTCTCGACCACCAGTTGGAGGGTCAACGGCTCGTCGTCGACTACGAGGACGCGGAATAGAGGTTTCATAAGCTGCGGCAGCCCCGGATGCGTCAGTTCGGCCCCGCGGCCCGCACGCGGGCGTTTCCCGGCGGGCACGGGGGAAAACTTCCAGCAATAGTCTTTTTAATGGAAGTTGATCCAAGAGGGAAGGGCAAAGAAAAAGACGAGAAAATTCTTGACCCGCCTCCCCGGCAAGGCTATGTTACCACATTATTGCAGTGAATGGAGGGTTTTGGATGGACAATCGGATGTGTGGCTTTCCTTATTATTGCGGCACCTATTATCCGGGCACCTACCGGAGACGCAGGGGTGCGCATAAGCCATAGCCGAATTTGAAGACGCTACTCAGGCCGTGGGTATCCCCTGGATCCCCACGGCCTTTTTGTTTTGAAGAACAGCAAGGCATCCGGTCGTGGGGAATCGGGAACGTCGCTGCCGAGCCGGCGGAACCAACATGCAGGATGCCTGACTTCAGAAGGCAGGGAATCACCCCGGGTTCGAGCGATCGGCCGGGAATTCCAGGGAGGAATTGGAATCATGATCATCGTATTGAAACCCGACCACAAGGAAAGCGATCTGCACCGCATCGTCCGGCGCCTCGAGGACCTCGGCCTCGGCGCCCACATCTCCAAGGGAGAGCACAGGACCATCATCGGGGCCATCGGAGACGAGAGGGTCCTTCGGGAGGTCCCGATGGAATCCTTTCCCGGCGTGGAGTCGGTTCTTCCCATTCTGAAACCCTACAAACTGGTCAGCAGGGAATTCAAGGAAGAAAACACGATCGTACAGGTCAACGGCCATCAAATAGGGGGTGACGAGATCCAGGTCATCGCGGGACCCTGTGCGGTGGAAAGCCGGGAAGTGCTCGAAGAGATCGCCGGCGAGCTCACCGCGGCGGGAGTCCATTTTCTCCGCGGCGGCGCCTTCAAGCCGCGCACGTCTCCTTACAGCTTTCAGGGGTGGGGGGAGAAGGGGCTGAAGCTCCTGGCCGGCGTGCGCGAGCGGACCGGAATGATGATCGTCACCGAGCTCATGGATCCCAGAGATACGGTGCTGCTCTGCAAGTACGCGGACATCATCCAGATCGGCACCAGGAACATGGCCAATTTCCGGCTGCTCACCGAGGTGGGAAACATCGACAAACCGGTGATCCTGAAACGGGGCATGAGCGCCACGATCAAGGAGTTCCTCATGTCGGCCGAATACATCGCGGCCCAGGGGAACGAAAAGGTCATCCTCTGTGAAAGGGGAATTCGCACGTTCGAAACCGAGACCCGCAATACGCTCGACATCAGCGCGGTCCCGCTGCTCAAGAACCTGACCCACCTGCCGGTGATCGTCGATCCGAGCCATGCCGTGGGGCGAGCGGACCTCGTTCCCGCCATGGCCAGAGCGTCCGTGGCAGCGGGCGCGGATGGACTGCTCGTCGAAGTCCACGTGCGGCCCGAGGAGGCGCTGAGCGATGGTCCGCAGTCGCTGCGTCCCGAAGCGTTTGCGGTAATGATGGAAGAGTGCCGCAGGGTCGCGGTCGCCATCGGCCGAACGATGTAAAGTCCCCGGGCACGCTCGGGGTTTTTCTCGACAGCTCCGAAAGGGGAGGAGGCATGCTGTTGTCCGATTTCATTCAAGGCGAGAGCGAGGTCAAGGTGAAGCTGGACCCCGGAGCGACGGTGGGAGTGATCGGGGGGAAAGGTGAAATGGGACGCCTTTTCAGCGGTTTCTTCCAGAGCTGCGGCTTCCGGGTGAACGTGGGCGACCTCGGGACGAACCCCACGGCCCGCGAAGTGTTGGAATCGTCCGACATTGTCCTCTTCTCGGTTCCCCTCCACCGGACCGAAGCCATCATCCGGGATTTGGTCCCCTATGCGAAGCCGCACCAACTACTGCTGGATTTGAGCAGCCTCAAGGTTGGACCGGTGAGGGAAATGCTGCGCTCGGCCTCGTTCGTGGTGGGCCTGCATCCAATGTTCGGCGGCAGGATCTCCACGTTCCGGGGCCAGACCATCGTGGCCTGCCCCGCGCGCATTCCAACTCCGGACTGGCTTCGCCTGCGCTCCCTTTTGTCCGCGGGGGGGATGGAAGTCAAGGAGAGCACCCCGGAGGAACACGATCGCATGATGAGCATCATCCAGGTCCTTTTCCACATGACCACCATGCTGACGGGAAGGGTGATGCGTCGGATGGGAATCGACCTGGCGGAGGTCCTCGAATACGCCAGTCCCGGCTACCGGGTCGAACTGAGCCAGGTGGGCCGATTGTTTGCCCAGAGTCCGGAGCTGTATTCGGCGATCATACAGGGCAATCCCGGCACGGGGGAAGTCCTCGCCCAACTCAGGGAGGGTCTGGAGCTCTACGGGGGATGGTTCGAGAAACAAGAGTTGTCCGGGTTTGTCAAGGATTTCGAGAGGAGCGCCCGGTATCTGGGCGAGTTCTGCTCCCGGGCCTTTCGGGACAGCTCGGTGCTCCACGAGACGGTGGTGAAATGTTCGGAGGGCGGGTCCGGCGGCGATTGAACGCAGACAGGCGACGTCCTAGTCGTCGTCCTTCCCGTCGGGTGCGCTGTTGCGTTCGAAGCAGTCCTTCAGGCACTGCTCGCAGTTCGAAGTCCGGGCTCCGCGAGTGCAGTACCTTGCGAACGCGTCGAACCAGTCCTTGCCCGTGCGCGGGCAGGCGTTGATGAATTCGAGGAACCGAACCAGGCGCTCCACGGCCAGGGGCGCAATGGCATGTTCGATGCGGCAGGCATTGGCTTCGGCCTCCTCGGCGCTGAGCTGGAGCGCGGTGACGAAAAACTCCTTCAGCGTGTCGTGGCGATGGATGACGTCGCGGGCGATGTCGCGCCCGGCGGTGGTCAGGGTGATGTAGCTGTAAGGACTGTAGTTGATGAGCCCCCGGGCGGCCAAAGCCTTGAGCGCCCCCGTCACCGAAGCGCGCTGAACGCTCATCTGGTCGGCGATGTCTTTCGCCCTCGCAACCCGGTTGGATTGTTCCAGGTGGAAAATGACTTCCAGGTAATCCTCCAGGCTGGCGGACAGATCATCATGGAATTCATCGTCTGGGAGCATTGAAAAAACGCCTTTCTTGATCCGGTTCCGTTAAGTTACCCGTTCGAGTGGCATGCGTCAAGGTGAGGAAGAAACCGTATCGATGAATCGCTCCGATCAGATATGCCGGACAAGACGGAATCTTCCGAACCCGTGCCCCGGACCGCACTCCCGCGCAGAGCAGGTTGCATGGGTTCCAATAGTATCAAATACCATGTTATGTGAAGCGATACAACGCGGTCAAGCCGATTGAGCGGGGGGCTCGGCACGTGCCCCGCGATTCGCGGATTGTCCTTCTTCACATGGCCACGGATACGCTTTCACTGTGTGACCGGCGCATATCCCTTTGACATGGCTGCTCAAAGTTGTTAAAAAGCGCTGCACTCCGGATGGCCGGAATTGGCCGTCCGATTACGCCTGCCCGGTCTGAAAGGAAAAATTATGCAAAGATCCGGACCAACCGCCGTGCCGGACCCCATGGCTCCCGTCTATGAAGTCCTCAAGGGAGGGGACCCGGTCGCCGCCTGTGAAAAATATGGAATCAGCCGCGAGGAACTGGATAAGAGACTGGAAGCCTACCAGGTGTCGCGCCGCCGGATGGCGCTCCAGGAGAACCTGTTTGCGGGCAAGGTCGGGCGCAACGATCCCTGTCCCTGCGGCTCGGGGAAAAAGTACAAGAAATGCTGTCTCTCAAAGCGGGAGGAAGCGCGGCGGAGTATTCCCGCCGAGCAGTTGCTGGAGATGGAACAGAGGGAAAAGGCCAGGGAGAGGCTCGAAAAAGAGATCAGGAAGGGCTTCGAGCTGCTCTTCTCCCGGGATTTCGCCAAGGCTGCCCGTTTTGCCGCGCTCCTGCTCGAATCCTATCCAGAGGATGACCGGCTGCACGATATCGTCGCCACGGTGCATCTGGCCACGGGCGACTACGACAGCGCCCTGCACCTGTGCCGGACGCGCTGGCAGGTTGCCCGCGAAGAGAAGATCTTCTACCAGGAAAACGGCTATCACAAAAGGGAAGGGCTGGATCGGTCCGTGCCGGTTCACTTCTATTCTCCGTCCACGTGGCTGGACAAGTTCTGGGTCGCACAGCGGGCTCGCACCTACCGCAGCCGGTTCCCCCTCGGGGACGACGCAAATTTGTTGAAATTGATCGATGCGTTGAAGACGGCCAACGATCTGGAGCGGTTTCCCGCCAGGCAGGAGGCCGGTTTCGAAGCCCGGCGGGAGGCCCTGGCCCCCGTCCTCGCGCAGATCGAAGCCCAGGGGAGCGCCGCCATTCCCTATCTTCTTCCGTTGTGCTACACGTTTTCCTGGGTCAGCCTGTTCGTGCCCGACCTGCTGCGGGGTTGCGGCACGGACGATTCCATTCGCCTGCTTGCGGAACTGGCCATGTTCCGGTTTCCGTATTTCTCCCAGAAATGCCTGCAGAACATCGAATCGTTCGGCGAGCGCGCTCTGCCGCAAATCGAGGCGGTGCTCGACGAAGACCGAGCCTTCGACGAGCTGAAGGTCGGCCTTCTTGCCGTGCTGGGAAATCTTCGCACTCCGGCTGGTTTCCGGTTGCTCGTCGAGTTCACCGAACACGAAAATCCCTACCTGGTGAATGCGGCCGCAGCGGCCCTGGAGCGTCACGGAAACCCGGAGGCCGAGCCGTTCCTTGACCGGGCCCGGAAGCGGTTGAAGGAATTCGACAGCATCGCCGGAGCTCTCGAAGAATTGGGGCGGCCGGAGCCGTGAAACGGAGGCTCACGCCTCAGGCCGGCGCATTTCCGCCGTCCCGCCGTTCGCCGCGATGGGGCGCTCCTTGCCCCACGCCCCGCGTGAGCTTTCCGGAGCGCTTTCGCGCGCGCGGGTCACTCCTTGAAAACGGGTTTCAAAGTACTATATATAAGTGGTAGTGTTCTCAATGCAGTGATTGTGACGGTCCGTGCGGCGCCGTCTGCGCCCGGCAGACGCACCTGAGGTTCATAAGATGGCGCGGGGCGGGGGCCGTTGCGACCGGGAATCCGGAACGGGAATTCCGAACGGACGACAAACAGCATGAGGGAGATAACCATGGAGTCGAAGGATTTTGTCGAAGCCAGGGAAGTATACATAAAGACGGACCGGATCCAGGGGAATATGGTGGTCCTGAAGGAATCGGAAAATGACACCCACTATTTCCTGATGTTTGTCGGTGACGCCGAAATCACGGCCATTGCCAAAGAAAAAGGCCTCGTCGAACCGAAACGGCCCTTGACGCATGACCTTTACATCTCGATTCTCAACCGGTCCGGGGTTGTCATCGAACGGGTCGAGATTTTCGCCATGCAGGAAAACACTTACTACGCAAAAATATACGTTCGAATCCAGGGTGAAGAGGCCGTTTTCGACAGTCGGCCGAGCGACGCGGTGGCCCTGGCTCTTCATCAGAAATGCCCGATCATGGTGAGCAAGAAGCTGTTGCGGCGTGAACTGAGCCCTGAGGAAATCCAGGAGTACGAAATGATCGTCAGAACGGTCAAATTCTGATGTTTTCCTTCCCCCGCTGGCCTCGCCGCATTCGCTTTTGACTCCGCAGGCATTTTCGACTAGTCTGACGGCTCGTCGTCATTTTTGCATAATCCTTTTCCGGGATGTCCGATCAGGGCACAGGCAGCCGGTGTGTTTCCCGGCTTTATTGTTTTTGCCGCTCGGCATCCCGACAACCAGGGAGGGTACATGGCCAAGCACAAGAAGACCGAGAGAAGGAAGGAAATCGACCGACGCCGCAGGAGAAAGGAAGAGGCAAGGAAGCTCAGAGCCAGGGAACAATCCGGGAAGACGGGTCGCTGACGCCGCATCCCGGCAACCGCATGATGTTTTATCGTGCCGGAGGGCTTGCAGGCCGCGGCCGTTGCGCCGTTCCCGAAAACCAGCTTACAGGATGAATCGCACATGGCAATTTCGTCTTCCTCAGCGACCTTTACCCGGTTCTTTGTTCCCGATGCAATCCGGGAGGACTTCTGGAGTTACGTGGACGAGAAGTTGAACGAAGGGATGTTCAAAGACCCCGACGACGGCCAGGAATTGGCCCAGGGATTCACTTCCTGGGAGGATTTCTTCGAATCGTCCTTCCCCTACGGCTCGTATCACAAAGGTGAATACCTGGCCTTCAATTTCCGCATCGACCAGCGCAAGGTGCCGCCGATCGTTCTGAAAAAGTACGTTCGCGAGGCGGTGCGCAAGCACCGGGATGAGAATGAAGGCAAGTGGCCCGCCCGCCACGAGAAGATCGAAATCCAGGAAAACGTCAGGAGCTGGCTGCTCAGCCGCGCGCTTTTCCAGCCCGTGGCCTGCGAGGTGGTGTGGAACACGGCGCGGAAATGGCTGCTCGTGGGAACCACGAGCGCCAAGCTCCTGGACGTTTTTCTCACGCATTTCGAAGACATGTTCCACATGTATCCGGTCCCTCTGTATCACGTTCACTGGGCGCTCAACCTGCTGCCCCTGGACGGGCGCCAGAAGGACCACCTCGGTTCCATGATCACGGTGCAGTCTCCACTCGCCATGGACGAAGGGCGTTTCCTTGGATACGAATTCCTGACATGGCTGTGGTTTTTTGTCGAGCATCACGGTGGGAGGATCGAAATCCCGGGGAAGGTCGCCGAGCTTCACCTCGGCGAGCGGTTCGTGCTCAACAAGCCGGGCGAAGGCATGGAACGAGTGGTGTGCACGACGCAGGCCAATTCGCTCCATGAAGCCCGCACCGGGCTGCGGCAGGGCAAAATGGTCCACGAGATTCAATTGTTCCTGGTGGTCGGCGACAACGAGTACACCTTCACCCTGGACAGCGCGCTGTGGACCTTCAAGGGACTGAAGACGCCCAGGCAGGCACGCGATTCGGATCAGGAGGATCAGGACGGTGAATTCCTCGAAAAGATGTTCTTCCTGGAGGAAGTGTTCTCGGTCCTGGACGTTCTCTACACCCGTTTCCTGTCCGAAAGGCTGGGGCCACACTGGGAATCCGAGCATTTGGGACTCATGATCAAGTGGATGGAAGGCGGAAAACCGGCGGGGGAGGAGGGCCCCGACACGGCAGCGGAGGCCGACTGCGCACCGTTTTGACGTTTTTTGGGCCGCTGAACCATGAACGAGCAATCCAGCCTGAATTTTTTTGTGGACCTGGTGTCCCGGCACTGGGTGAGCGTCGTCCTGCTGGCATTGACTGTGGGGACCATCCTGGCAATGGTGGTGGCCCGCTGGTGGTTGAGGCGCCGCCTGAGGCGGATGCTCGATGAGCAGTTCGAGGAGGATCACGAGCTGGATGCCCTGCCCTCTCCCGGGCCGGCGGACCGACAGGCGCTGGAGCTCATCCGCGAAATGCGCCGCGAGGTCTGGTCCGTTCCCGATGTGGAGCTGGAGCTCGGTCTCGATTCCCTCAATCAACGGGCGGTCAAGATCGTGCGGGCCGTCAGCGCGGTCTACCATCCCGAAGCCGAAGTGCCGCAGTACGAAGCGTCCCTCATCGAATCCCTTCAACTGATCCGACGGGTCACCAACAGGATCAATCGGATTGCCCAGGCTCCTCCGTTCCGGTATCTCGGCAACCGCAAGCTCAGTGACTTTCAGCGCTACTACCAGGTGTACCGCAAGCTCAACGAGCATCCCATCATGCGGATTCTGCGCAGGAATCCGCATCTGCAGCGTATCGCGGGATGGGCCTTGAACGTGAAAAACCTGGGAAATCCGATGTACTGGGCGGGCAAGGAACTGAGCCGCGAGGGTTACTTCTTCCTGTTGCGGTGGTTTCATCTCGCCTTCACGAGCCAGGTGGGCAAGGAAGCCATACGCCTCTACAGCGGCCGCCGCTTTCTCACCGAGGAAGACCGCGATGCGACCCTGGTGTGCTATCGGCTGTTCGCCGTCACCCTGCAGTGGGGAGGGCCTTCCTCCGCCGAATGGGCCGCGCTCGTGGAGTACATTGCCAATCACACCGCGCTGGAAGCCGAGACCAAGCTGCACGTCCTGCAGCGCTGCGCCCGCGGAAAGCTGCCCAGGGATCTCGACCGGCAGAGGCTTCGGACCAGGTCGGGGCTCAAGTGGTACCGCGAGGGATTGAAACGACTGCGGGGAAAAGAAACCGAGCCCTCGCCGGACAAACTCGCCATCCTCCAAAAAGAAGACGGCGTGCTGGAGTAGACGGATGTCGACGGACTGACGGAGAGCACCGATTTGTCTGCTCGCGGGGTGACGAAACCGTCATGGAGCGTGGTGTTCGGGTGTTTGACTATGCCGCTGTTCCGGTGAGCGCGGGCGAGCGGGGGACGGTATCGCCGAGCAGCCGCAGCCCGTTGAAAATCACCAGGAGCGATGCACCCATGTCGGCCGCGATGGCCCCCCAGAGGTTGGCCAGTCCCATGACGGACAGGACCACGAAGAGCGCCTTGACCCCGAGGGAGAAGGCGATGTTCGATTTGATGATCCCCAGGGTCCTGCGGGAGTGCCGGACCAGCCACGGAAGTCGGGTGAGGTCGTCGGACATGAGGGCGATGTCGGCGGTCTCGACGGCCGCGTCGGACCCCATGGCGCCCATGGCGATGGATACCGAGGAGGCGGTCATGGCGGGCGCGTCGTTCACTCCGTCGCCCACCATGGCGGTGGGGCCGGATTCCTGCTCCATTTTCGACACGAGCTCAACCTTGTCTTCCGGCAGCAATTCCGAATGGAATTCATCGACGCCGATCGCACGGGCCGCCTGTGCGGCGGTCCGGTGGTTGTCGCCGGTGATCATGACGACCCGGCGGACACCGAGGGACTTCAATTCCCGGATGACCTCCCCGGCCTCCGGTCTCACCATGTCGGCCACGCTCATCACGCCGCAGATGTGATCGTCACACCACATGGCCACCAGTGAATGTCCCGCGTCTTCGAGGCGGCAGGCCATTTCATGGAACAGCGGGCTTTCCCGCTCGAGGCTTTCCAGCATCCGATGACTGCCGATCCAGTATGGCCTGCCGTCGATCACCCCTCTGGCTCCCATGCCGGGAAGAATCGTGAAGTCCCGGGCCGGCGTGTACTCGATGCCCCTGGCCTGCGCCGCGTTCAGAATGGCTCGCGCAAGGGGGTGAGTGCTGTGCGATTCGAGGGCGGCGGCATTCAACAGCAGACCGCTCTCGGTGTGGTCGTCCATCGGGATGATTTCCTGAATGCGGGGTTCTCCCCGCGTCAGAGTCCCGGTCTTGTCGAAGGCGATGGAACGCAGGTGCGCGGGAGCCTCGAGGAAAGCTCCGCCTTTGATCAGGACTCCATGGCGGGCGGCGGCGGTCAGCCCGGAGACGACGCTCACCGGGGTTGAAATGACCAGGGAGCAGGGACAGGCGATCACCAGGATGACAAGGGCCTGGTAGAACCACCCGGTCCAATCGCCTCCCAACACCAGCGGGGGGGCCACGGCGATCAGTCCCGCCAGGATCATCATGGCGGGCGTGTAGAACCGTGCGAACCGCTCGACCCACTGTTCGGCGGGCGCGCGACGGGCCTGGCCTTCCTCGACCATCCGGATGATGCGTGCCAGAGTGGTGTCGCCGGATGGTCGCGTCGCGCGGAACTCGATCGCGCCCTCGCCATTGACGGTCCCCGCAAATACGGGGTCTCCCATTCGCTTTTCCACCGGGAGGGATTCGCCCGTAATGGGCGCTTCGTCGACCCATGAGGCACCCGCCGTGACGGTGCCGTCCAGGGGAATCTTTTCGCCCGGGCGCACCAGAACGGTGGCGCCCACCGGGACGTCGTCCACCGGTTTTTCTTCGATATCTCCGTCCGTGGGGCAGATGAACCGGGCCGTCCGGGGTGAAATGTCCGTGAGTGCGCGGATGGCGTTGCGGGCGCGCCCGACGCTCCAGGATTCGAGCAGCAGGGCCAGCGAGAAAAGAAAGGTAACGGACGCCGCTTCGGTCCACTGGCCGATCCATATGGCGCCGACAACCGCGACGGCCATCAGCAGGTTCATGTCGGGTTGAAGATTTCTTGCGGCAAAGAAGGCTCTGGGCGCGATATTCCAGCCGCCGGCGACGATGGCGCAGGCGTAGAGCATGACGGTTCCCGGGGGAAACGGCCGACCGGCGTGTTCTCCGCCCGCCAGCGCCTCGAGGAAGCTCCCGTTCTGGAAAACGTGAAGGAGGAATCCCGCGACGATCAACAGACCGGAGGCGCAGCACAGCAGAAGGCGGCCGTGGCGCCGCCACAGGCCTTCCTCGACCGCGCACACGCCGCCCGAACAGAAATCGACCCATGGAACGGCCTGCATCCCCGTCGCGGCCACCACCGCCGTGATCTCCTCCGCGCGTATGGGGGGGCCGGAGGACACCACCGTCATCTTGCCGTTCAACAAGTCGAAGGACAGGTTCAGCTCGCCGCCGACCAGAGGCCCTACCTGCCTCTTCAGAACGGAGATCTCGTCCCCGCAGCACATGCCCCTGATCCGAAAGGCCATCCTTTCCATCAGCGCGATTTCCCTCTTCTTTTTCCTTCGATCGGCACTCCGCGCAAACGTCGCGTCGCCGTGTGCCCGGATAACCCCGCCGGCGCTCGCAACCGCGATGAAGTGTCGTTACGCCCCGCTGCCCGGTGCCTTATGTAATATAATGCATTGGGTCCCGGAATAGAACGCGGCCGCGGTGCGATTTCACTTCACTTCGGTGTCGGGCGGCGCGCCGCTGGGGGAGGTTTCGGGAGATTCTTGATTGCGAAAGGGCTCAAGCAGGGAAAAGGGAAGCTCGAAAGTTCGCTTCATGAAGCCGAGCAAACCCGAACCCACCGCGGAGGGCGACAGAGGGATCACGGTGGGGTCCGCCAGGTCGCCGGTGACCCGCACGGGTATGGAAATGAGGGTGCCGTTCATCAGCTTGCCCACCACCGGAACCTTGTCGATGATCCGGTCCACGGTCCTGAACGGCGCCACAATGACGATGAGGTTCACTTTCCTGTTCACCAGGTCGACCTCGCCTTTCCAGACCATCCGCACGCACGAGCCGTCCACCACCGAGTTGTCCAGGATCAGCTTGCCGTCCTGGAGCTTTCCCGCGGCCTTGATGGTGTCGTAGGAACATCCTTCGGTGAGCAGGTCCGGAAGCCTGCCGCGGAAAATCTCGGTGAAATTGATCAGAGTGAAGATCTTCGCGAGGATTTCGAAACGGTACATGCGGCCCTTGCGGGCCAGCAGCTCCAGGTTCCCGGACAGCAGGCCGAGCGCGTCGTCGTTCACATTCGCGGCCGAGACGTTCCCCTTGAGGTCGAAAGTGCCGCTCAGGAGGCCCTTCCTGTTCCACAGGCAGGTCAGGGTCGAGTCCAGGTCGAGGCCGCTTCCCCCCGGTTTGAGATTGATCTGCATGCGCCCGTCGGCGATGTTCACGGTGCCGGGGGTGGGAATGCCGCACAGGTCGGCGCGCATGATGTCGATGTGCACCTCGTTCTCGAGAAAGCGCACGGTGCCCTGGACCGGACTCCAGTTGAGGCTCCCGAAAGTGAAGTTGTCGATCCCGGTCCTGAGTGTTCCCCGGAGCTTGAGGTCTTTGCGTTTTTCGCTCGTTTTCGGAGTCGAGGCAGGGACGGGCGCCTTGCGGGTGTCGTCCCAGATCCCTTTAAGCTTCTCGAAGTCGACTCTGTCGGCGGACAGGTCCATGTCGAGCTTGAATCCGCTCGGAGTGAACTTGACGCTTCCCACGACATTCATCCTGGCGTCCAGCCAGTTCACGCGGGCGGATCGCACTTTCAGCTTGTTGCCGTTGGCCGTGAGCCTGGCGGTTTCGATCCGGGCCGGTGTTCCGAGCTTGTGCGAGTAGACGAAGCCCGCCGCTTCGAGTTGCCCCCAGGCTGTGGAATTCATTGGCTTGTTCAGGCGGATATACGTCTTGAAGTTGCCCCGTATCCAGCCGCCGAGGAGCTCGTTCCGGATCAGGAGACGATCCGCGGTCTTGTTGCTCAGGACTCCGTAGAAACCCAGCTTGAAACCTTTTTCCCTGATCTTGAGCGACAGGAACGCGTCGGAATCGTTGTCCTTGATGCTCAGCCTCCGGATGTCGATTTGGCCCGGAATCCTTTCCAATTCCATGGACACACGCGGCCCCCCTTTCGGAACCATGTTCGCTTCGAAGAGTGTCCTGCCCGTCCTTTCCCACACCAGGTGAGCGTCGGAGACGGCTACGGGCGCGGCGTTGCGGTACGTGGCCGGAAGGTCGATAAAGTCGTGGAAAGACCGATTCGCGTCGACGCCCACGTTACCCTGGAAAGTCAAGTCCATGGAGCTGAGGTTTTCCATGTATCCCTTGAGACTTCCGGAAACGGAAGCCGAGGCGTCCTGAAACCGGGTCTGGCAATCCTGGAGCAAGAGGGTTTCCTGGTCGCCTTCGAGGCGGCCCCGCTTGACGTTGTACGGCGCGGGAAACACCGGAATCTGCACGACCGCGTCGTCGACGCTTCCCTTGCCGGTGAAGATCCACTCCTTGGGGTAGAGGATGGGGCCCTTGAAATCAAGGGCGTCCAGGGAGAGGGTCCCTTTCACGACGTCGAAGGGTCTTTGAATCCCGCGGTTCTTCTCAACGCCCCTCAACAACGGGTGGACCTCGTCAATGTTGATCTTCGCCCCCTGTTGCCGGGCGGTGATCTCCATGTAATGCTGTTCCCCCCAGCGATAGAGCAGGTTGATCCGGGAAAAGGAGGTCTTCCCGAATGAACCGCTGAAGCCCGACGTCGAAATCATCCGCTCGTCGAAAAGGAGCGATTCGCCTTTGAGATCGATGCGATAGGGAATGCGCGCGTAGTCTCCGGACAGCTCGAACGCTCCGACTTCCACCCGCGTGTTGACGTCCCGCAGGCTCTCCCCCAGGATCAGTTTCCCCGTGGCTTTGCCCTCCACGTTCTTCATGATGGCCAGTTCCTGCAGGAAAGCATCGCTTTTCACCGTATTGTCGAGAACCGGGGGCAGGTCGGCGAGATCCGCGTCGATCAGGATGTCGAGGTGAAAGGTCGAGTTGTCTTTGGTGAGGCCGACCCTGAGGAAACCGTCCCTTCCCCGGGAGTTGCCCGTGCGGCCGATGAGGCTGGTTCCTTCGAGAACGTTGTTGGTGATGACCACATCGCCCACGACGTCTTCCACCGTCATCTTGATTTTCGGGATGTACACCTTGCCGTGGTGGATGTTGCCCTTGATCACGATGTTCTCGGGCTTCCGCAGATCTCCCATGCGCTTGCCCCGCGTGCTGAAGGTGATCCGAGGCACCTGGCCTTCCTGGATGATCTCGAAAATATTCTGGACGACGCGACGTTCTCCCTGTAGAGCCAGGGCCACTTCGCGCACAGACGAAGCCCCCATGTCCCGGCCTTCCAGTTCCAGGCTGACCGTGGATGAGGCGGGGTCCCGCAAGAAATGGCCGGTAAGGTTGGCCTGGGGGTACAGAAAATCGAGTCGCGTCAGGTCGATTTCGAGTCTGCGGCCTTCCAGCGCGAAGGAGCCTTGGACGGCGCCGCCCTTGAGGGCAAGCTGGTCGTCGTCGGTTTCGATGAGGGTGACGATCGGCGCGGAACCCTGAAAGAATGCCCGCATGTTCCGTGGACCTTCGCTCACCAGGGTCGCGTCCAGGTCCAGCCTCGATTCGCCGAAACGCATCGCGGCGCCGGGAAAAAGGTAAGCCCAAAGCGGTTCCGGCGAGAAACCGTGGAGAATCACCCGGCCGCTGCTCGACAGATCCCTGGGGTTCATCCAGCCGCTGACGATGAGGCTTTCCCAGAGGTTGGACCGCATGCAGTCGGCGCTCAATTCAAGCCGTTCGGAGGTCATGGCGGCGCGCGCGTTCACTTCGCGGAACCAGAAGCGACTGCCCGCGGCATCCCGGCATTCGAAGCTGCCGTTGGTGATCCGTATGGTGATTTCGTGGGTCTCGGGTTTGAGCAGCGAAATGAGGGCTCGAACCCCCTTTTCGGCGGACCTTCTGCTGAAGCTCGTGGGCTCGGGCTGCGCTTCCACTCTCGGCTGCGGAAGCGTGATGGAGAACTTGGGAGACTCCAGCCGAATGATGTCCGCCTTCAACTCGCCCTTGAAAAGCGGCAGGAGCCTGGGGACCAGGACGAGGGTGTCAACGGTGCCGTCCAGTTTTCCGGGGAGCGTCAGGCCTCCGGAATGAATCAGGAGCCTGGGAGTGGGCAGGAAGGAAAGCTCGAGTTTCCTGAACTCGATGTGAAGGCCGGTCTGCTCGCGGACGTCGGTGAGCAGCTTTTCCCTGACCGATTCCAGGCCGATCACCCGCGAGGCGATGAAGGGGGCGGCCACCAGCGTTAGGAGCAGTAATGCGGCTCCGCCACCCGCCCACAGGGTCATTTTCTTCCGTCTGGTCATACCAACCGTCTCCGGGGCGGTGCTCCGCCGGCGATTCCTACCGGCGCTCCACGTCAACGACAACCCCGCTGGATTCGTGTCGAACAGGTGCCACTCCATCCGACGCCCGGCAAGGGTTTATTGTCTACAGCCCGCCGGATTATCCGCCGGCACGGGCGCACGGCGCCACAAATGCGCGCGGGCCGTCGTCGGACAGCCAACCTGGAAACATAGCAAATTTGGACTGCGACGGGCAAGTCATATGGCTTCAACAACCGGCTTCCACTTGCGGAATCCGCCCGCGCGGGACGATGCGCGACGTCATGACCTCTAACGGATTGTCCTGCGCCGGAATCCGCCCGGGCGGGACAGTGCCGTCATCCCTCCCGAAAAAGCCATGGCACTCAAACGAGATCCCGCCCGCGCGAACCGCGGTTAGCTATAAAGCTAGGACTGGCCTAGTTTTACAACCAACGAGATCCCGCCCGCGCGAACCCCAGCCGTGACGACGCCGCGTCCGCCTCGGATTTCAAACCGGGAATCCGCATGCCCGGGACTCTGCCGAACCCCGATTCCATCATATGGTTCACCAGGTTGGAGAATCCGCGTGCGAGCTCCCGTCGCGCTCGGCGGCGATTTTGTAGAAAAGGACTGCCGAGAATCCGCCCGCGCGAGCTGCCGTCACTCTCGAACCCGCGGTCGGGGCAATGAATAAGACGGCTCGGAGAGCCGGACGCACGCGGTCTGACGCACGCGGCTTTCGGTAGCAGCTTGACTTAACGGGCCAAAGGGTTAATATACGATTGCCATCGTCTGTTTTCCTGCCGAAATGGGGGCGAAACGGGTTCGACGGAGGTAAAGAAGCTTACGTTGCATGCCGAGGTCCTGACTCCTCGTAAAACCGTTGGGGCTAAACACAAACGCAGACGATTATGCGTACGCCGTAGCCGCGTAAGCGGCTACCGTTCCCGCGGCCTTCTCCTGCGAGGCCGTACGGAGCGTCGACTCAGCGGGATGGTTTTCGGCGTGTTGCCTGCAGCGCCGCGAACGAGACTCTGCGGGCTAGCGAAGGCGGCATCCTGCCCGTGGGAGGCTTCCGGAGCGAAACTCAAAATGCGGGATAAGCATGTAGAAGCCTAGGCGGAATGCTTTCGGACGCGGGTTCAACTCCCGCCGCCTCCACCATTTAGAAAAGACAAACCCGTCTCTCTGGGGTCATTCTCCGGGGTGACGGGTTTTCTTTTTCCCCTTGTTTCTAAAGGGTTTGCGCCCGTTTCACATCTTTCCAAGGCACCTCTCCGCACCATCGATTCTCCCCATCTTCCAGCCTTTCTTTCTCTGTTTGGCCCCTGATTCTCTGTTTTCTCCGGACCAAGTCCGAAGCTCGTCCGGAAAGCTACATCCTTGATTGATATGGGTTTGCGGCTGATTGCCATTTTGGGCGGTTGTCTTAGGTCATCGTTCGATGCCGCAACCGGACGTTTTTTTCGAAATCGCCCGCCTCGGCCATGAAAAGAAGCGCGGTCAACTCCGGCTTCCTGCCCCCTAAAGAAGAAAAGCCGACGCTGATGGTCGGCTCTCTGGGGCGGTCTCCGGTCCGGTCGTCAGTCGGTGGCGAAGCCGAACTGGCGGCGCTGCTCGGCCCAGTCCTCGGGAAAGGTCTGGGTCAGCTTGGCCAGCGATAACCCGTTTGGTTCCTCGCCGTTGATCAGGGCCTCGACGATGTCGGGGGCCAGGGTCGTTAGCTTGAGGATGCGGGCCACATACGAGCCATCGACGTCGAGGGTACGGGCAAGCTCGCTGATGGACTTGATCTGGCCGGATTCGAGGATGTCGGCCCAGGAAAAGGCCCTTCCCAGCGCCTGAAGGACGGCGGACTGCACCGGTTCCTGCGCTCCGGTGATTTCTCCATCCAGGGCCTGGGGAGCGATGACCGTCTTGCGGCCGCGCATGCGCCGGATCAGCATCGGGATGTGGATCTGCAGGTTGCCGTTGTCGGCAACGGTAATGGTCGGCTTCATTTTCATCGGCTTGTCCTCCGTTCCGTGACTTCGCATGCCAGACCGGCCAGCTCGGCGATTAGCGTTGTCAGCCCGTTGGTGCGCAGCTCCATGTCGATTCCGGTCTCGCGGATCTCCACCTTGTCCACCAGGAGGCGGATGAGGCGATTCCGCTCCACCGGGAAAAGGTCTTCCCAGAACCCCTCCACATTCTGGAAGGCCTCCGACACATCCTGTTCCGTGATGCTGTTCCCCTGGTAGGCTCTGCATCGCTCGCTCACATGGGTCAGTTGTTTTGAGAGCTCGACCGCCTGGCGGTTGACGGTCGTCAGCATCTCGGCCTTGCCCGGCTGATCGTTGCCGGGCTTCATCAGTTCAAGTGCCTGCTCTCGCGCCTGCGACAGCTCAATCTCGAGCTGGGCGTTCTGTTTGAACAGCCGCTCTCGCTCCGCCTGCTCGATGTCCCGGGCTGCGAAGTAGGTCTTGGCCACCAGCGTCGGTGTGCGGAACACGGCGCTCAACTGCTCGATTACCGCCTGCTCGATGTCCCCGGCGGGAATCCGCTTGAGCGGGCATCGGCTCACGGTCCGCTTGCTGTCCTTCTGGCAGATGTAATAGGTGTAGTGGCGGCCGTTCTTGCGGGCGTAGGTCGGTCCCATCGCGCATCCGCAGTGGCCGCAGCGGATGACGCCTTTCAGCGGGGCGACCATTTTGGTTCTGGCCATGGATACCTTGACCGGTTTGTTGTCCTCCAGGATGGCTTGCACCTTGTCCCAGGTCGCCCGGTCGATGATCCCTTCGTGCTCGCCGGGGTAACTGCGATCCTTGTGGGCGATCTCGCCGATATAGATTCGGTTGTTGAGCAGCCGGTAGATGTGGGCGGTGTTCCATTCGGAGCCATCGCGCACCTTTCCTTTCTTGGTGGTCCAGGCCTTGGTGCGGTATCCCTGTTCGTTCAATTCCTGGCCCAGCTTCTTGGCCGAGCCGATCTGGATGAACCGGCGGAAGATGTACTGCACCGTCCTGGCTTCATCTGGGTTGACCAGCAGCTTCTTGTTGTCCCTGTCGACGTCGTATCCGAGGATGGGTACGCCGCCGCAGTATTTCCCCCGGCGCTTGGCTGCCGCCACCTTGTCCCGGATGCGTTCGGCAATGACCTCCCGCTCGTACTGGGCGAAGGTGATCAGGATGCCGAGAAACATTCGGCCGGTGGGGTCGGTGGTGCTGAAGTGCTGGGTGACCGAAACGAAGCTGACGCCCTTTTCGTTGAAGAGGTCGATCATCTTCATGAAGTCCAGCAGCGAGCGGGACAGTCGGTCGACCTTGTAGACCACGATCACATCAATCTTCCCGGCGTCGATGTCCGCCAGCAGTCGGCGCAGCCCCGGGCGCTCCATGTTCCCACCCGAGAAACCACCATCGTCGTAGCGATCCGGCAGAGCCGTCCAGCCACGCATTCTCTGGGCTTCGATATAGTGTTCCGCCGATTCCCGTTGCGCATCCAACGAGTTGAATTCCTGTTCGAGCCCTTCCTCGTGGCTCTTGCGGGTGTAGATGGCACAGCGCAGGGTCTTTTTCTTTCCCGGCGCGACATTGCTGTTATCAAGCATCCGACCCTCCCTCGGCTTTTCTGCCGTAAACCTTCTTCAGTCCGAAAAAGACCTTGCCGTTCCAGCGCGTCCCGGTGATCTCCCTGGCCACCGCGCTGAGCGACCGGAAGGTGCGACCTTCGAACTCGTAGCCATCGGCAAGGACGATCACCTCATAGCGCCGGTCGTTCCAGACCCGCACCAGTCTGGTTCCAGGCAGGATCGCCTCGTTCGATTTCCGCCCCTCTGGGATGCGTCGATTGACAGTGGCGACCGGGTCCTCCTTGGCGGCCTGCTGGAGATGGACCTTGGCCTGCTCGGACAGCCCGCCGTAGAAAAGCTCCTGGATGCGATAGGCCAGCCTCTTGATGAGGAATTGCTTCTTGTACTGGGGCGGCTCTTCACCGTAGAGGTCGAGCCATTTTTCCCGGAGCTGCTCCAGGGACATGGATTGCAGCAGGGCCATCTGCCGAAGAACCGAGTTTCGGGTTCGGTCCTGGTTCTTGCCGCCGGTGGCGGCGTTCTGTAACTCATTCATTTTCAACTCCTTATTTTGGTTTCCGGACGAGTTGTCATGAATGAATGCTCTGTTCCGGCAATGAATCAAGTCCTTCTCCGAGCACAGGGGAAGAATCTTTGAAAACATCTAACTCATTGCCAACACATGCTTTTTTGGCCTTTCGGCGCAGGACCGCCGTGGCCAGAATGGAGGCGGCTGACTGGAGCCTCGCCTCACCCGACAGGCGGCCGGGTTTGCCGTTTTCGCCAAGGTCATCAAGCCCCGGCCCATCATTCATTTCCTGTACATCCAACATCGAACACCTCCGGTGGGACCGGGGGGCTGGATGGTGTGGATGCCAGAAAACGGTGGCGGTCGGGATGCGCGTTCGATGGCACCCACAACCGCCTCAGCTCCGCCTCTGGTCGGTTATCTGGTTTCTAACTGTTCGTCCGGTTTCAAACCGGCATTCTTCAATGCCTTACCTACCGAGGGGCTCGTGGAAGTGTCGGAAATCAGGTGTGAGATTATTTCTTGACCTGATATGCATCAGGTTTATATTATTAGGGTTTGCTGGCGCATTGCGCCTTTTTGTCTTTCAACAGAAATGGAGACGCCATGGGCAAAGCGAAGACGGATGAGATAACGCCGTTGCAGCGGAAAACGCTCGAAGCGATATGTCGTTTTGTCGATGCCAAGGGCTTCCCTCCAACGGTGAAGGAACTGAGCGAGATCTTTGAAATCAGCCCGGCGAGTGCCCATGACCGGATCAACCAACTGGTGCGCAAGGGATACCTGAAGAGAGAGGACGGGAAGTCTCGCGGCATTGCCGTCGCCCGCCGTCCCAGCGAGATGGCTGCCTCCCTGGTTTCAGTACCTGTTGTGGGTATGGTGGCCGCTGGCTGCCCCATCCTGGCGGAAGAGAACGTCACCGGCCAAGTACTGGTCGAATCGGACGTCGTTCGTTCCGGTCAGCACTTCGCACTCCGTGCGGTGGGTGACAGCATGGTCGGTGCCGGTATCAACGATGGTGATTTGATCATCGTGCGGCAGCAGCCCATCGCCGAGGACGGAGACATCGTTGTCGCGCTTCTCAACAACGAGGCAACCGTCAAGCGGCTGAAAATCAAAGACGAGCTCATCGAATTGGTGCCCGAGAACCCGGAGGTACGAAAGATCCGGATCAGGCCGGAGGATGACCTTCGAGTTTTAGGCAAGGTCGTTGGATGGAAACGGAATTGATCGAGACAGACATGGAAGAGTAACGACAAAACGACAGGAGTAATTGATGGCAACTTTTAACCTACGCCGCTTTTCGAAGCCGGAGATGCTCCGGCGAATCGACAGGAAGCATCTCATTGCCTTTCTGGAACCTCATGCCGCTTATTTTTCAGCTCGCGGCGTAGAGTTGCCACCAGTCCAGCAGGAAGATGGCCTGGACTACAACGCCCTCAGCCACCTTTTGCTGACGCCGGACAGTACGACCCCGGATGATCTGGCCGAGGCGCTGTTTTATGTGAATGAGGTTTCGACCCCCGAGGGTTTTGACTCCATTCAGGATGAGATCGCCGGAACGGACATCGACGTGGAAATTGGCGAGAACGCCGCCCCTGCAGACTTGGCGATCCAGGTTTGGATGGCTGACCGGGAAATCATCGAGAAGGTACACGCCGAGCAGTTCTTCATGAACGTCAGGTCCTTCGAGTATTTTAAGACCAAGAAAAACCCGCTGCCGGATTTCGTGCTGCCATCCGAGGAAACCCTCGCGGCCCTCGAAGCCGATCTCGACGAATGGTTTTCCAAGAAGCGTCGGGGGAAGTATTCCAAGGTGTTCGTCTATCCCAAAGAGGGCCACACATGGTTCCTCGTACGCCATGGCAAGCCCTATGCCCGTGAGGCGGTCATTGAGGCCGGTGAGTCCACCAGCCAATACTTCCGTCCTGAAAAATTCGACGTGCTTGCCTACAACCCCGTGATCGGGGAAATCCGCATGAACGCTGAAACCAAGGGGGAGAAGGAGCTCTACCGCAAGAAATTCGGATTCCACCTGTTCGGAGACGAAGAGTTTTTCAACGAGCGCAGCCGATTTGACCTGGAACCTTTGCGGCAAATTGGTGAGGACGCGCTCCTATGTGACGACGTCGATGGCATCGAGTATGTCAGGCTCAAGGAAGTTCAGGTCTTTTGGGGCGGCGCTCACAAGGACGTCGAAATCCGCAGGTCTGAAGACATTTTTGCATCCCTTCGTGATCGAGGAGTTTCACTTCCGGGCGGAGGGAAAATCATCAAAGCAAGTTTTCAGATTAAGTTCGAGGGGTCCAAGACTCCAAGATCTGTGATTTTGAGTTCAGGCAACCGGGCGCAATTCAAACGTGATGGTGATGCCGAGATTATCGAGAGGTGGCTTGGACTCAGGGGTTTCATCGTCGGAGCCGGGGGCGTTTCGGATGAGTGATCCCGTCTGGGCATATCTGGAGAGATTGCCTGGAAAGTCGGCGGCGCTGTTCGATTGGGATAAGGCGCTCTCCGGTTGGGACCGATACCCGTTGTTTCGGGATCACTTCCTTCAACTGACCAAGAATCACGCGACCGCCGTGGATTGCCCAACGGAATGTGGCCTCGGATGCCCACGGAGTGTTGTCACCCATGTGAAGACCAACATCCGGGCCATCTGCAATGAAAAGGAATATCCAGCCGTCCAACTCACCACAAGGCAGACCCTGATCTACCGGCTCAAGCAGTCAGCCATCAATGGCGCTATCTGCGCGGCCTTGGGAATAGAACACCGAGAGTCGAAACTCGATGGACTGCCTCATACATGGAGACTGGGCGATTTCATACCCACGGCGGGGATGGACTTCCCGGTTGTTCTGACGATGCAGGACAGCATGGATGCGCTGGCAGAGGTCGTTCGATCATTATGTCTCTCGATCCCCAAGCCCTTTGTCCTGATCGCGCCCACGCGCCTTCATCTGAGTCCTGCAGTTGAAACACTGCTGGCGCAGAGAAGCAGCCCCTTCATTGCGCTGAACGAAGAGCTGCACCTGGGAGATGCACCACGGTTTATGACCCGTCGGGACAAGGCCGCAATATTCGCACCCCTTATCGGCCAGGTGCCTGAGCCGGATTCTGGCGGCACGGTGTTTTTTTCAACACCGCCGGGTACCACATGGGCGCAAATCAAGATTCAATTCCGTGATGGCCATACCGTCACAATATGGGCGGGAGATCAGAGCGGTCGATACACCTATACGCAAATGGGAATGGCGAGCAGGAAGAATGGCAATCCTACCGAGCAATGGAAATTGCTTGAGGGGTTTGCCAACTCCCGTGGCGAGATCGACTGGCGCAGCCGATACGCGTCGGACAAACTGAAGAAACAGAAGCAAGAGTTGTCGAAGCACCTGCGGGAATTCTTCCGGCTCGATGACGATCCCATCGAATGGGTCAAGGATACCAAGACCTACCGGTGTAAGTTCCGCATCCTCCCGGAAGGTGCCGAGGTTTACTGACCACCCTTTTTTGCGCCCGACAAATCTATAGCCCCGATTCAGGATTCTGGATCGGGGCTTTTTGCGTCTTGGAGGCCCGCTCGGTGAAATTTCACTGGGTCCGGGCAAAAAAAGTTAAAAAAGTTTTCCTCTGTAAATCCACCACCAATCAGAGCCTTACGGGCTTTCCTCCTTCTTGAGCCAGGGCGTTTTTCGGGGTCGCAACGAAAATTCGCCAAAGCAGGGTGACAGGTCTGGTGAACACAAAAAGTTCACGACCGCTACCCGGGAAATTCATGCCGGACCTGTCTCCCGGTCGGTCCAGAAATGAAGGAGGTTCGGCATGAACCAGACAAGCAAAGCACACCTCACCCCACCGAAGCGGCGACTCATCGAATTGATGCAGGACATCAACTTCGGCCGCATCTCCAACATTCCGGTCCGCGACGGCGAGCCGGAACTCACCCCTGACACGGTCATCGAGCGCGAGATCAAGCTGGGCGGACAGAGCGGTCCCCGGCCCGAGCGCGACCAGGATGACTTCATCCTCAAGCAAGAGGTCGTAGCGCTGCTGGAGCACCTCGCGCAGATGGGCAGCGGAAAAGTCTGCCTGCTCGAGATCAAGCACGGTCTCCCGTTCCTGATGCGCATCGAGGAACGGGCAGCCTGAACACGTAACGACCTGAACCCTTAGACACTGGACAACAAGCTGGACGCATGGCGGAGGCTGTTGTGGGTGTCGCCGAGCCGAATACGGCAATTGGCGGCGTACCTGCGACCCCTTCGCCCACGCGACAGCTTTGTCCTGTGATCTGGCCCGTGCCGACACCCACGCGGACCTCCTCCTCGCTCCGAGGAGGCCCCGATGGTTTCACAGAATTCTTACGACGGCATCGACAAGTATGCCGCCGACCTCATTCGGCACAAAGCACGTCAACTCGTAGGCAAGGCCGGATTCACCGAGGACGACAGACCCGACCTCGAACAGGAACTGATGATCGATCTGCTGCAGCGGATGCGGCATTTCAATCCAGCCAAGGCCAAGAAGACCACCTTCATGGCCCGAATCGTCGAACGTCACATCTCCACCATCCTGGAGGCCCGTTTCGCCCAATGCCGGGACTGGCGGCTCTGCCAAACCTCACTCAACGAACCCCTCGACAACGGCGAAGGCGACACCACCGAACGGATCGACTTCCTGGACAGCGAGGGCTCCCTGGGAAGCGGCACCCGCGAGACAAGGGAGCGTCTCGCCCATGAGATCCGCATGGATCTCGACCGGGCCATCGCCTCGCTACCGGAGGAGCTCCGGGATCTGTGCGTGCGCCTACACGACAGCACCATGGCCGAAATCGCCCGGGAAATGGGCATTCCCAGAACCACCCTCTACGACCGGCTGAGCAAGCTGCGGGAGGCGTTCATCGAGGCTGGCCTGACGGACTACCTGTGATCTCCGACGCATCGACTCCGGCTCCGGTAAGTAAGCACCGTGCCGCATGGTGCGGCTATCCGGGGCCTCGGAAATCAGAACCTGAACAAAAGAGGAGTTCAACCATGACTCACGACACCTACAAGTACCGTTTTGACGAGTCGGTCCCGGCCCAGGAACTGGAAGACACTTTCATGCTGGCGATGCTGGCTGTCGAAAGCCTGCATGGCAGTTCCCGTGTGCGGATGGAGAGCCGGTTCAATCTGGACAAGGCCCGACGCACCTGCGTGATCGACGCCTCCACCGATGTCGGCAGCGACCTCGCCCGCATCTTCACCGGCTTCGCCACCAAGGAATACGGCGAACGCTCGGTCCTGATCGAACGTACCCAGCCGTCGGGTTGCGCCTGTGCCTCAAAGCATCGCGCAGCGCCCGCCGCTGCCGAAGCGGGGGTGGCGGTATGAGCGAGCTGATGACCACCACCTATTCCATGTGGCGGCTGTTCCGCAACTGCCGCATGGCCTGCAAGTGGCGCTATATCGACGAGCTGGTACCACTCGAGCGCGACCCCAATCTGGCCTTCGGCTCGGTCATTCACGACTGCCTGGAGTGCTGGCACGGCGAGCGGGATCTGGCCAAGGTCCTCGACCACATCGACCGGACATATCCGAACCGGGCGCAGGACGATCATCAACAGGCCGACTGGCATCTCGCCCGAGCCATGATGAGCGCCTATGCGGAACACTACCCGGCCGAAGAATTCGAGGTCGTCGCGCTCGAAAAGACCTTCGAAGGTCCCATCGTCAACCCGGCGACAGGCGCGACCTCGCGCAGTTTCATTCTCGCCGGAAAGGTGGACGGCATCGTCCGTCAAGATGGTCAGCATTTCCTGCTGGAACACAAAACCGCTTCACAGATCGACGCCAGCTACCTGGAGCGGCTGTGGACCGATTTCCAGATCATCCTCTACGCCTGGTACCTGGAGCAGACCCTCGGCATCACGGTCAGCGGCATCATCTACAACGTTCTGGTCAAGGCCAAGCTGCGCCAGGGCAAGGGTGAGACCGAGGCCGAATTCGAGGCCCGCCGGGCGGAGCTGCTCGCCAAGTCGAAAACCGGCAAGAGCAGCGCCAAGCGCAAGCTGCCGGAGGACGACGACACCTTCCAGCAGCGGCTCCAGGAGAAGTACCTCGAGCCGGGCATGTTCCATCGCGAGGTGCTCTACATCTCCCGAGACCAGTTCGAGGAACTGCGGGCGGAGCTGTGGGAACTCTCCAAGGCCATGCTCGACGCCCGTCGGCGCGACACCTTCTACCGCAACACCAGCTACTGCTTCCAGTACGGAAGACCCTGCGCCTACTTCCAGCTCTGCCGCTCGGGCGGCAACCCCAACGTCATCGAAAACCATTTCCAACGGATCGCCCCGCACGAAGAGCTGCGGGACGGAGCCGGTGAAGACGCCGCTCCGGTGTTTTGAAATCCCAACCATAAGGAGACGAAGCCATGCTTCCCAAGACCAAAAGCAAACCCAAACACACGCTCTCGGACCTCACCGCCCTGGTGTACGGCCCGAGCAAGATCGGCAAGAGCACCTGGTGCTCCAAGGCCGATGACGCACTGTTCCTGGCGACCGAGCCGGGCCTGAACGCCCTGGAGGTGTTCCAGACCCCGATCACCTGCTGGGACGACCTCTTGCAGGCCTGCGCCGAGATCGCCGAGGGCAAGCACGAATTTAAGACCATCGTCGTCGACACGGTGGATAACGCCTACAAGATGTGCTCGGACTACGTCTGCAAGAAATTCAAGATCGAGCACGAGTCCGACCTGGGCTACGGCAAGGGCTACGCGCTGATCAACAACGAGTTCCAGCGCGTCATCAACAAGCTCGCCTTCCTGCCCTATGGGCTGATCCTGATCTCCCACTCCCAGGAGCGGGACATCGAGACCCGGACCGGCAAGCACACCCGCATCGTGCCGACGCTGCCGGAGAAGGCGCGGAAACTGGTCACCGGTCTGGTGGACCTGATCTTGTTCTGCGACCTGGACATGAAAACCGGCGAGGACGGCAAGCCGGTCTGGCAGCGCGTGATGCGCACCAAGCCCAGTCCCAACTACGACGCCGGTGACCGCACCGGCCGGCTCCCCGAAGTCATCCCCCTCGATTTTCCGAGCTTCATGAAAGCGTTCAACAACACGGCAGCCGGAGCTGCGGCGAGTGCCGCCCGGCCGAAGCCGGAGCCGACCGCGAGTGCGGCGGCGAAACCCCAACAGTAAGGAGATCCGACCATGGAACACTACGAAAACCAATCCAACAGCAACCTCGACCTGGCGCAGTTTGATGACGCCTTCGAAACAGCCGAAGTCGAGGAGCGTGAGTTCGAGGCCGTCCCCGACGGCAAGTACCAGGTCAACGTCGACCGGGTCGAACTGACCCGCGCCCAGACTTCGGGCAATCCCATGCTCAAGTGGACCCTGCGCATTCTTGCGCCGACCCACAAGGGCCGTCTGCTCTGGCGCAACAACGTCATGGCCAGTAACGAGAACATCAAATGGCTCAAGCAGGACCTCTACACCTGCGGGCTGCAGCTTCAGAAGCTCTCCGACCTGCCGGGCCACCTCGAGCAGCTTCTCAACATCAAGCTGGAGGTGACCAAACGCACTCGCGGTGAAAACGAGAACATCTACTTCAACCGTCGCATTGTCATGGCCGACGATGCCGGGGCTCCCGGCGCGGCGATGGACGACATGATCCCGTTCTGATGATGGACCGGATCACCGTTGTCGTCGACACCCGCGAACAGGAGCCCTACAGCTTCGATACAGACAAGGTTTCGGCAGTTCGCAAAGCGCTGCCCGCCGGTGATTACTCACTGGTCGGCCTCGAGGAACGGGTGGCGGTGGAGCGTAAATCCCTGACGGATTTCGTCTCCACCGTCATCCGGGGGCGAAAGCGGTTCCACCGCGAGCTGGAAAAGCTCTCTGCCTACGAATCCGCCTGCGTGGTTGTCGAGTGCAACTTTCGCGATCTGGTCGATGGCCGCTACCGCAGCGATGCCCACCCGCACGCGCTGATCGGAACGGTCGCCTCCATCGTCGTCGACTTCGGTGTCCCCGTCTACTTCTGCTCGGACCGGCAGGCCGCCTGCCGTTTTGTCGAGGAGTACCTGACACGTTTTCACCGGAGGATCGCGAGATGTCAAAAAGAAATGAGAGTAACCCGGCGCGACTCCGGGGAAGAATAGAGCGCGTTTACTATGCCGGACCCAAGTTTTCCGCAGGCCGACTGCTCACCCCGACCGGTGAGGAGGTCCAGTTCGCGGGCAATTTGTTCGCCCGGGAAAATCAGCCTGTGGTCCTGCTCGGGTCGTGGGCCACCCATCCCAAATACGGCCGTCAGTTCAAGGTCGACGGGATGGAGCACGACCTCGAACTCGATCCGGAGGGGCTGATCCACTATCTGGCCAACCATCCGGAGATCAAGGGCATTGGTCCGGGCAAGGCCAGATTGATCGTCGAGAGTTTCGGCGACGCCTTTGAAGAAACCCTTCTGAACGACCCCGAGCGCATCGCGCTCAAAGCTCGGCTGCCCTTGGATGCTGCCCGGCGGCTGCGTGACGAATGGTTGAAGAACCGCAGCGTCAACGCCGTCATGGCCTGGTTGTCGGCATTCGGCCTGACCCATCATCAGGTCACCACTCTGGTCGAAAGACTCGGCGGCAACTGCCTCGATATCCTGAAGGAAGACCCGTACATCCTCATTCGGGAGATCCGGGGATTCGGCTTCAAGAAGGTCGACAAGATTGCCCGCAAGCTGGGCACCCCCAAGGACCATACCCCTCGTATCCGGGCCGGGTTGAATTTCTGCGTCCGAGAAGCCCTGGACAATGGCCACTGCTGGATCGAATACGAGGATCTGGTGGACCAGGCCAATCTGCTGCTGGTCATGGATGCCCTGGACAGCCGGGTCCGTATCGAAAGCGCCCTCGACGCGCTCATCGAAGAACAGGCGCTTGCCTGCGATTCCCACGGCGAACGTTTCGTGGTCGCTCTGCCGGAGATCGTCCGCATGGAGCAGGAGCTGGCCTCGTTGTTCGGACAGGCCGAAACACCCAACCCGCATTTCCAGTCCGTCAAGAAACTCGATGCCCTGATTCGGCGCTGCGCATCAACGCTGAACGAGAAGCAGCTCGAAGCGGTGCGCTCGGCCCTCCAGCACAGCATCAGCCTGATCTCGGGTGGAGCCGGTTCGGGCAAGAGTTACACCATTTCGGTCATCAACACCATCTGCGAGGAGAGCGATCTGGAGGTCGTGCTCGCCGCGCCGACCGGCAAGGCGGCCAAGCGCCTGGAGGAAGTCAGCGGTCGCAGCGGCACCACCATCCACCGTCTGCTCGGCTATGACGGCAAGGGTTTCTCGCGCAGCATGGAGAACCCCATCGATGCCGATGTCCTGGTGGTCGACGAGTTTTCGATGGTCGATGTGCCGTTGGCCTGGCACCTGTTCGAGGCGGTCGATCTGTCGCGGACCACGGTGCTGCTGGTCGGGGACCACAACCAGCTTCCGCCGGTGGGACCAGGGAACATCCTGCGCGATCTGATCCAGACACGCGCCATCCCCACGGTCATCCTCGACAAGGTCGTGCGTCAGGCTGGCGTCCTCAAGGAGAACTGCACCGCCGTTCTCAAGGGCGAGGTGCGCAAGACCAGCGAGGCGTCGGTGGCCGGATGCCGGGATTGGTATCTGGTGGATCAGTTCACCGACCCGATGGCGGCACGCTCGTTCCTGCTGGAGTTGTTTCAGGAGCGGCTCGATGCCCTGGGTTTCGACATCATCAAGGACGTGCAGGTGCTGACGCCGACCCACAAGGGGCCACTCGGCACCAAGGAATTGAATGAGGAACTGCAGCGGCTCATCCAGCGCAAGCTCTGGAACACCGAGGTGCCGCCGGTCGCCTTGGGCCGCCGCGCCCCGTTTCTCAAGCACGACAAGGTCATCCAGACCCGGAACAATTACGACCTGAACGTGATGAACGGTGCCATCGGCTATGTGGTCGATGTTCTCGCGAACGGCACTCTGGTCATCGACTTCGACGGCATGCCGGTGGAACTGGAGAAAGGGTCGCCCGACCTGCAGGATCTACAGCTCGCCTATGCGCTCACCATCCACAAAACTCAGGGTTCCGAGTTCCCCTGCGCTGTGGTGGTGGTTCACAAGGCGCATTCCTTCATGCACCACCGCAATCTGCTCTACACCGGGGTGACCCGCGCCCGGCGCACCGCCATTGTTCTGGGTGATCACTGGGGCATCCAGAACTGCGCCAAGCGATGCCAGGTGGATGACCGCCGGACCTTTCTGCCCCTGTTTCTGGACGCCGCCCAGCACGAGGAAGCCGATTTCGCCCGTATCGCGGAGGCCGAATGAGCATGGGCGGAACGGATAACGTCAGGGAGTATTACCGGCTCGTCACCGAGATGGACATCGGTGACGTGGCCCGGGAACTCCTGCCGGGACGGATCACCCAGGAGACCGGCCAGCGCTTGATGTGCGACTGCCCCAACCATCAGAGCCAGTCGCGCCTGTCGCTGCACGTGATGCTCGACAAGCAGGGCTGGTACTGCTTCGGCTGCGGGGTTGGCGGCGATGTGCTGCAGCTCGTGGAGTTCATTCAGACGGGCTCGGTCACCGCCGGGCAATCGGGTCCGATGCCGGACAGCCACCGCCAGGCCCGGGACTATCTCGCCAAAAAGGCGGGCTTGCCGCCACTGTCGCGCTATGGCCTGAGCCAGGAGCGTCTGGCTCAGACGGAGGCGGACCGCGCCTTCGAGCTGCGGGTCAAGGACGCGCTGACGGCGCTGGCCAGGCTTTACCACGCCAGACTCAAGGAGTCGCCGGAGGTCCTCGACTGGCTGAAATCAAAATATGCCCTGAGCGAGAAAACCATCGACGATCTCCTGATCGGCTATGCGGACAACGCGTCCGGCGCGGTCGCCCAACTGACCGGAGGTGAAGACGGCTTCTCCAAGCGAGAGCTCGCCGCCACCGGCGCTTTCAGGCCCACCAGCCAGGACGGGCTGACGCCATTTTTCGAGCGCCGCATCGTCTTTCCTTACTGGAGCCGTGGCCGGGTGGTGTTCATGATCGGCCGCAAGACGCCGTGGACCCCGGACGTGGGCTGGGAGCAAGGGAAATACAAGAAGCTGCCGGTTCACGACGAGCACCAGCGGCCCTACGTCGCCGACTTCATCAACAACGCGCTGCTGTTCAACGAGGACTGTCTGCTGGCAAGGCCCGGCAAGGTCATCATCACCGAGGGGGTGACCGATTGCCTGGCGCTGATGCAACTGGGACTGCCCACCGTGTCGCCGGTCACCGTCCGCATCCGGGCCGCCGATTGGGAGCGCCTGATCCCCAAGCTGCGCGGCGTCGAAACCGTCTACATCTGCCAGGACAACGAACTTTCCCAGGCCGGTCTCAAGGGGGCGCTGCAAACCGCCCGCACCCTGGCCGAACACAAGATCGACACCCGTCTGGTAACGCTGCCTCTGTCGGAGACACAAATCTCGGCCCGGCAGGAGCTGACCGAACGCTTCGGCCTGACGGCGAGCGTGGGGCCGAAGGAGCTGGCCAAGCTGCTGGCGGGACGGCCCGCCGAAGAGATTCAGGCGGCCGAGGCGCTTCTCGCCACCGCCAAGATCGACGTCAACGATTACATTGCCGCCGGGCATACCCGGGAGGATTTCGAACGTCTGCTCGCCGAAGCCAGCACGCCCATCGAGTTCGGCGTGCGCTCGCTACCCGAGGGCGCTGAAGAGGAGGAACGCAACCGCCTGCTCGAACCGATCCTTGGAGAGATTTCCGAGCAGTCGCCGCTGGAACAGGCCCGTCTGCTGAAGCTGGTGCAGGAGCGCATCGGCGGTGGTGTTTCCATGGCCACCCTGAAGGAACAGATCCGCGCCATCCAGAAGGACCGCAAGGTAGAGTTCCGCAACGAAAAGAAGAAGGCCAAGCGGATGTCCGGCGCGATGCCCGGATCATGCCGCGCCCGGGTCGACGAGGTGCTGATCGACACGGAGCTGGAGAACGGAGCTCCTGATTACACCCTGGCCGCCGAGGCCGCCTACGACTGGTTCAACGCCAACGGTGCCCAGTTCTTTCACACCCTGCAGGGCGAGCCGTTCATGTATTTCGATAACGCCATCTATTGGATGGATTCGCCGGACCGGGGCCGCAAGCGCCACTACGCGGCCATGCTCTACAAGCACACGGGCATGGTGCCGACCACGGGCGGCGGACGGACATTTTTCGAGGTGCTGCCCAGTCTGGCCATGATCCGTGGCCAGGTGCGCGACCATTTCTCCTGGCTGCACACCGATGTGGCCTCCTACACCGTCTATTTCAATCTGAACAATCCGGAGCACGAGATCGCCAAGATCACCCCGGACGAGATTCAGATCATGAAAAACGGCGGCAACGAGGATGGCATCATCCTGGACGGCTCGCGGAAGATGAAGCCGCTGAAATTCCTGCCCGACGCCGACCTCGAAGAGGCGGACCGGCTCCTGGTCGATCTGCTGGTGGGCAACATGACCTGTCCGCAGGGGGATCGCTTTCTCATCCTTTCCTGGCTCTCCTGCTTCCTGCTGATCGATTTCGCCGGGACGCGGCCCATGACCCGCTTCGAGGGCTCGGCCGGATCGGGCAAGACTACCGCCAGCAAGATCACGTCGACGCTGCTTTACGGCGAGCCCCAGCACAAGAAGGCCACCGACGCGGCGAACTACACCGATGGCTCGCAGAACCCGCTCATCGTCCTCGACAACATCGAGGTCAAGCAGATGACCGAGGACCTGACCACCTTCATGCTGACCAGCATCACCGGCATCGCCAAGGAGAAACGCAAGAGCGGCACCGACAGCGAGACCATCACGGAGCGGACCAAATGCCTGCTGAACACCACCGGCATCGAGCCGCTGTGCGGGGAGCTTTCGGAGATCCTGTCGAGGTCCTTCGTCATCAACTTCGACCTCGCCAACCAGGCCAGCGACTGTTTTCTGGAATCGGAGGTCATCTCCGCCATCCAGCAGAACCGGGATCTGATCATCTCGGCCATCATGAAGCGGACCAGCCATGTGCTGGCGATGATCCGGGACGGAGCCCAGAAGCAGGTCATGCGCCTGCTGCACCGAACCATGCCGACCCATGGCAAACGCCGGTGCAACGACTATCTGAGCCTGATGTACCTGATGATGCTGGCCGGGTCCGAGGAACACGAGGTGACCACCGGACTCGAGGAGCTGAGCCCACTGTTCATCGAGCAGATCCATTCCATCAACGACACCAGCCAGGAGATGGCGCGGGAGTCGAACCCCATCGCAACGGCGCTGGCGTCACTATTTCACGCTTATCGGAACGCGGTGGAGCTGGACGAGAAGGCCCGCTACGGCGAGGACGACCGGGCAAACCACGTCGTCGGGTTCATCGAACGCTACCAGGTGAGGTTCGAGAACGAGAACACCATGGAACCGGTATCGGCGGGACGGCTGCTCGCGGCGCTGCGTAGGGTCGGCCGGGAATTCAACCTCGAGTTCGAATACAAAAAACCCGCCCAGCTCGGTCGGCGCATCAGCAACGACCTGGACGTCATCCGGGACGCCGGGTTCGACATCGACCGGCAGCGCAACGCCCACACCAAGAACTTCGAGTACCGCATCGGTTGCAGAGGTGTTTAACGAGACATTTTCTCTTTTAGATTGACTTTCAGGCCGCCAATGCCTATATTAAAGGCATGATAAAGCGAATATTTCACTTTAGGAGGCGGTAAGATGATAGTCAGTTTCTCACTCGAAAACTGGATGTCCTTCCGCAACCAGGTCACATTTTCGATGGTCGCCAGCAGGGAGCGCCAGCATGGAGACAGGGTTCCCAAGCTCGGCAAGTACCAGACGAGAGTTCTTCCGGTTGCGGCAATTTACGGCGGCAACGCGTCGGGCAAGACCAACTTTTTCAAGGCCCTGAGTTTCGCCAAGGCGCTGGTCGTCAAGGGTACCCAGCCCGACAGCCTGATTCCTGTCGAGCCGTTCCGGCTGGACGCCAAGGTGGCCGATCAGCCGTCACGGTTTGGCTTCGAGCTGCTGATCGATGAGATCATTTACGAGTTCAGCTTCGCGGTGACTCGCAAGGCGATTTTGGAAGAGAAGCTGGTGGCCATTACAAGCACCAGTGAAAAGGTGCTCTACCACCGTCGGGAAGGAAAGCCCAACTTCGATGATTCCCTGGCCAAGGACCAGTTCCTCCAGTTCGCTTTCAAAGGGACCCGGGACAACCAACTCTTCCTGACCAACTCGGTCTCCCAGAAGGTCGACAATTTCCGGCCGGTCTACGACTGGTTCAAGGACACGCTCGAGCTGGTCGCGCCCGATTCCCGCTTCGAACCTTTCGAGCAATTCCTCGACGAGGGGCATCCGCTCTACTCCACCATGAACGAGATGCTGCCGCAGCTCGACACCGGCATCGCGCACCTGGGTGGCGAGGAGATCCCCTTCGAAAACATTCCGCTGCCCGAGCCGCTGAAGACCAAGCTGCAGGAAGACGTGAAGGAAGGCATGACCGTTCGTCTGCTGACCGAGCCGATCAACGAACGGTTCGTGGTGACCCGCAAAGGTGGCGAGCTGATCGCCAAGAAGCTGGTGACCTATCATCCAAAGGCGGACGGCACTGAAGCCAAGTTCGAGATCCGTCAGGAGTCCGACGGCTCGCAGCGGGTGATCGATCTGCTGCCCGCGTTTCTTGAGCTCTCGGCCCAGGTCTCGAAGAAGGTCTACGTGATCGACGAGGTCGACCGCAGCCTGCACACGCTGCTGACACGCAGATTGCTCGAGGCGTACCTGGCCAACTGCTCCACGGAAACCAGAACGCAATTGCTGCTGACCACCCATGACGTGCTGCTCATGGATCAGCAACTCCTGCGCCGTGACGAGATGTGGGTCGCCGAAAGAGACGCCACCGGAGCCTCGAACCTGCTCTCCTTCAGCGAGTACAAGGATGTCCGGTATGACAAGGATATCCGCAAAAGCTACCTGCAGGGGCGACTGGGTGGGATTCCCCGGATTCTCTTGGGAGGCGCTTTGACCAATCCCTGCCTCACCGAGGAAAATGAGGGGGATGACTGATGCCCCCGAAGAGACGCAAATTCCAGAGACCCATTGGCGAGCGTCGCTACCGCAAACTGTTCGTGATCGCGGTGGAAGGCGTGAAGACCGAGCCGCAGTATTTCGCCATCTTCAATGACCAGCAATCGGTAATCCGGGTGAACTGCCTCAAAGGCAGCCACGATAGCTCTCCTCCGCAGGTACTGAAGCGGATGGAAGATCATCTCCGGCAGGAGGAGCTGAGATCGTCCGACGAGGCCTGGCTCGTGGTGGACAAGGATCAGTGGACCGACGAACAGTTGGACCAGCTTCGTGACTGGGCTCAGGCACGCGACAATTACGGCTTCGCCCTCAGCAATCCCAAGTTCGAATACTGGCTGCTGCTCCACTTCGAGGATGGCACCGGCATCGCATCGTCACGGGATTGCAGCGACCGGCTGAAGCGGCACCTTCCCGGTTACGACAAGGGGATCGACGCACGCAAGATCACCCGCGACCGGATCGATGAAGCCATCCACCGCGCCAGGCTGCGCGACAATCCTCCCTGCGCTGACTGGCCACGCGCCCTTGGCGGCACCACGGTTTACAAGCTGGTCGAAAACATTCTCCAGGTCTGAACCCCAATCGGTTCGCCCTCCCAATCATCCAGGACGCTCTCGGGCGTCCTTTTCTTTTGCGGTGGTGCGGTGAACACCGCTGTCCCTTGCGGTGGATGACCACCGCACGCCAAACCCTTACCAGACAAGGCTTTCATGGCCTTTGCGGTGGATGCGGTGGTAAATCCAGAGGTCTCACCCCCTATGGGCTGAAATATTTTTTCTACCTTCCAGCCTGGCATCCCACGCCAGGGAAATTCCGGCCCAGCGTGAGAGACATTCCCAAAATACCACCGCAACCACCGCACTCTATCTTCTCTTTCTTCATAACTATCGAAAAACAATAAACAAACAACGCACCACCCCCTGCGGTGGGACGAGAAAACCCTCCACCGCACGACCACCGCAGCCACCGCACATATCCACCGCAGCTATTGGTCACCGACGGTTTCAGGGCTGCTCCGGTAAGTAACGGGAAAAGCGATTAACCCGTATTTCTGGAGCCCGAAGCCATGAGCCTTCTGAAAACCATGATCAAGCACACCGCTGGAGGACAGGACGCCTCGGCCGGATGTGAAGTCCCATTATTACCACCGCAACCACCGCAGCCCGCCATCTATGTCTCCACCGGGCTCGACGTCCACGAGATCGAGGACGCCAGTGACTGGCCTGAAGACAGGGAGGTCAACGGAACGCTGTGTCGCCGTCTGTCGCCTGAATACTTTGCTTGGCTACGTTCCCGCATGGTCACCGCCCAAGCCGCGCACAAGGCCGGAAAGCTCCCCGAGGATGCCTGGAACACGCTGCGGCAGAGGTTCAACGCCCTGCAGGAGCTGGCCATCCGGGAGTTCGGCAAGGAAAGCCTTCAAGAGGTCCTGCAGTCCTTTTCTCCAAAGAACTATCAACCACCCGCGCTTCGTCCCGAGCCCCAGGAGAAACCCGTCGAAGTTCCCAGAAAGGACTGGATTTATCCCGGGAACCAAGCTTGGAAATGTAAGCAGCCGGTGACTTCCCAGGCTGTCGCCAAGGTCGACGCCATCCGTGAGGAGGCCATGGCCAAGGGCTGGTCCGAGGCACGCCTCTATCGGAACCAGGGCCGCTTCCGGTTTCCCTGCGGCGAGGACTACGGCCTGGTCTGCTTCGTCGATGGCGATCAGGAGATTGGCGAGGTCACCGAGCGTTCTATCGAAATTATCCACGGGCCGAAGTCCGGGCGTCCTAGCACGCTGCGGTTCTACAACCCGGACGTGCCGCAGCCGTGGATGAAGAAAGTGGAGGATTGAGCCGTGAAGAAAAAGAAACGCTACGCCAACGCCAAGGATGTCCTGCCCGAGGAACTCTTCGAGCAGATCCAGAAGCACTACACCGGGATTCTCTGGGTCCCGGCACCGAGCCGCTTTTACCAGGAGCGCCGCGACCTGGTGCTTGCCCTTCATCTGCAGGGGATCAGCAGCCAGGAGATCTCCAACCTCGCTGGAGTGACCACCCGCCGGGTCAACCAGATCATCGCCGCCGAACGAAAAAACTGCCAGGAGCAGTTTTTCGCGCCAGCCCCGGAGGGGTGAGCCCCAGGGATGGGGCGAACAAAACAGGACCGGGACCGACAGTTGGCCGCCGCTTCCGGTAAGTAACCCCTGAACCGGCGGGAGCGCGTTTGGAGGCTAAATCGGCCTCCCGCCCCGCATCCCGGCTTGGGAAAACAATATTCGGCAGGATTTCCACGTGGCACTGAACAAACCGGACAAAGAGACGCTGGACCGCTGGCACCGCAACGAGGGCAAGACCGAACCGCCCCGGCGCGGGCCTGGTGCGCCCGAGGGCAACCAGAACCGGCTGCGTCACGGCATCTTCGCCGACCGATGTCTGACGCCGGAAGAGAAGGTCATGTTCGACGCGATCATCGACCGCCTGAACCAGGACTTCGAGTTCAACAAGTCCAGCGACTTCCTGCAGGTGGAGCTGGTGGGCGTCTACTCGGTGAAGCTGGTCCGCGCCCAGATCGAGGGAAACACGGACGCCGCCGAAAAACTCGACCGGATGATCCGCTGCCACATGAAGGATCTCAAGACCACCAAGATCGCCCGCGAGGGTGAGGAGCCGAAAGGCCCGCAGACCTCTCCGGCGGAATGGGCGGCGGCGCTGCTTGAGAAGGTGGCCGAGGCCGCCAACGTCCCGGGCACGAAACCCTCCGGCCGCAAGAAACGCGGAAAGAATTGCGGATAACACCATGGAGGGCTTTTCCGATGACCCCGGCACACGGCGACTTGCAGCAGACAGCTTCACCAGGAATTGCGGATAAGACGTGTTCCTTGCACTTTCGGAATCGGCAATCTCCGGCTGCCGATCATCATTTTCACTCCTTGATTTTTTCCTGCGACTCTCGATATCCGCTTGGCATGTGTGCGCATAAGCCGAGCCGCATAAGCCAAGTAGATATTGGCATGTTCACGCCGGGGCTCTCTCACACAACCCAAGTAAATATGGGCATATCGTGCTCCAGGCAGAACCGGCCAAGCCCCGCACACAGCCATTCCTTCGGCAGCGGCCCTCGCACATGCCAAGCAGATATTGCCATGTGTGTTCCGCGCCGAGAGCGCACAAGCCAAGCAGTTATAGCCATGTGCGGCCGACAGACAGAAAAGGAGAAATTCCGGTCAATCGATATTTCCCGCTCCACCCGAGAGGCTGAGAACCATCGTCATGATCATTCATCATCGGCGGATGTGTTCTTTTGCGGGCACTGTCATTCACTGTCTTCGACACTGTCTCGCCCAACGAAAACAGGAGCAGCCGAGGCCGCTCCCATCGTCGGGTCCGGAAGGATCAAAGGCGTTCGAGGGCTTCCTCGAGCTGACCGTCCACGAGGTGGGTGTAGATCTGGGTGGTGGACACGTCCCGGTGCCCCAAGGCCCGCTGCACCACGAGCAGGTCGTTGGTCGCGCCGTAGAGGTGGGTGGCGAAGGTATGCCGCAGCCCGTGCGGCGTCAGTTCCTTCTCGATCCCGGCCTTCCGCAGCCAGTGGGCGAGCCGGTTGGCAATCTGCCGCTGGCAGAGTCTGCCGTCCCGGTTCGACAGGAACAGGGCTTCCATTTCCGGGCGGCCGTGTCGACGTCGCTCGGCCAGGTAACGGCGCAGCAATGTGCGGAGGTCGGTCTTGATGAACTTGACCTGCGGCACATTCCCCTTGGCCCGCACCCGCAGATGCTTGGCGTCGAGGTCGATGTCATCCATGTCGAGCGCGGCCAGCTCGCCAAGCCTGATCCCGGTGCCCAGCAGCACCTCGATCATGGCGCGGTCGCGCAGCGCGGAGAAGTCGGTCCTTCCCTTGAGTTCCTTGAGCAGTCGTTTCTTTTCGGCGGTGGTCAGGAAAACCGGCAGCTTTCTCGGCAGTCGCTGCATGCGGATGGACCGGGCCGGATTGTCATCGACCACGCCCACTTCGACGGCCCAGGCGAAAAAAGCCCGCACCGCCGCCTTCATCCGATGGAGCGAGGCCGCCGAGCGTGGGCCGCGCTCACTCTCGGTGACCGCCCCAGCGGAGAACACCTGGTCGAGGAATCCTGCCGTGACCGCCCGACAGACGATACCCGGGGCCAGCTCCCCGGCAACGCGGGCCACCAGGGCGAGGTCCCGGCGGTATGCGGCTATGGTCGCAGTGGCGCGTCCTTCGGCGGACAGGCGGGCACAGAACGCCTCTGTCGCGCCCGTCAGGTCGAGGTCAGCCGTTCGGTTGCTCATCGCTGGACTCCTTCACCCGGCTGTGGCCCATGGGTGTGCTCTTGGGCAGCGGCAGCTCCTCGATGCGCCCCGACTCCCTGGCCCAGACCATCATCATGCGGAACACCCGGACGGTCTTGGCGACGGTGCGTTCAGCCCGCTCCTTGCCGTCGGGGAGTTTGAGCAGCAGGTCCGACTTGTAGAACTTGCCGACCTGGGGGAGCCGGATCTCGGCGAGCTGGCGATCCGCGCCGAAGAAGGACTCAACCACGTCGAGATCCTTCCGGTAGGTGTAGAGGGTCCGCTCTTTCTTTCCGGATTCCCGCAGGTAGCCGATGAAAGCCTCGGCGGCTTGATGCACGGTGCATTCGGTCATGTCGATGTCTCCTTTGTCGGTGGCCCGGTGTGTTCAGGACAGGAACTCGTCCAGCTCCCGCAGCAGTTCCTCGACGTGGCCGAGGGAACCGACGCTTGCCCAGGTGATGTCCGGCTGCTTCGCGTCCGCTTCGAGCTTGCCGCGAATGCCCTCTATCAGCCGGGCGATGTTCTCCTGCTTTTCTCGGTACGCCTTGAGTGCCTGCTGGCGGTTTCTGTCGTAGGTCATGGCCTGCCTCCGGTTCCGGTTTTCGTGGATGCGGGACCATCCCGCGTCACATCCAATGACGCTTCTATTTCATTGGAAATCAAGTGTTTGCAGAGATCTTTCTGCATGTGCCCCAAACCCATAACCCAAAGGAGATCAACATGTTGAAGAAGACCCTCGAATGGACCATCCCGCTGGCCCTGGCCGGGATCATGACCGGCTGCGCCACCTACCGGCCTCCGGCCCAGATCCAGTCGGCGGTGGCCACCGTCAACCGCCACACGCCCGAGTACGTGACCGAGGCCAACAAGGCGCTGCGCGAGGTCGGCCACCCGGACGCCGAGCGCCTGACCGGAGTCGGTCTGCGTCTGCAGACCGCCGTGGACGCCCTTGACCAGTGGGCCAACGGCGCGAACCAGGAGGCAGGCCAATGAAAGAGATCCTTCAGGAAAACAGCGATGCCGTTCGCCAGGCCGGTGAGGCCCTGGTTGAAATCGGCACCGAACTGGCGGCGGGACGGATCGAGAACGCCCTCGGCCGTCTGGAAGCGGCCCAGCAGCAGTACCGGGCCTGGGCGGAGTTGGACCAGGCCATCATCGACATTCAGGAGGCTGTCCACGACCGGAAGAACACCCTGGCCGTGCAGCAGATCCTGACGGAACTGGTGGGCACCATCCTCGGCAGCGCCTTGAGGACGGGAATGCACTGATGGCGGTAACCGACAAGGAGCGCAAACTCGCGGCGACCCTGAGCGATCCCGTGTTGTGGGGGCAAGCCTACCTCTACAACCGGGATGGCTCAGGCCGCGACTACTGGCCGCACCAGGTGGAGGACCTGCGCTGCCCGGCCAAGAACATCATCCACCTCGACGGCCGGGACGTGGGAAAGTCCATCGTGCTCTCGACCGACGCGCTCCATTACGCCTTCACCACCCGGGGCGGCCAGGGCCTCATCGCGGCTCCGCACCAGGGGCACCTCGACACCATCATCGAGGAGATCGAGTTCCAGCTCGACAGCAACCCGGATCTGATGAACAGCATCGCCCTGACCAAGTACGGCAAGCCCAAGATCCACCGCAAACCCTACTTCCGGCTGGAGTTCACCAACGGTTCGGTGCTCTATTTCCGCCCGGCCGGGGCTTATGGCGACGCCTTCCGGTCCCTGCACGTGGGCCGCGTCTGGGTCGATGAAGGAGCCTGGCTGACCGAACGGGCCTGGAAGGCGCTGCGCCAGTGCCTCAAGGCCGGGGGGACGCTACGCATCTACTCCACGCCCAACGGCCTGCGCGACACCACCTATTACCGGCTCACCTCGTCGGACCAGTTCCATGTGTTCCGCTGGCCGTCCTGGCTCAACCCCCTGTGGACCGAGGATCGCGAGGCCGAACTGCTGGAGTTCTACGGCGGCCGCGACAGCTCCGGCTGGCAGCACGAGGTGGCCGGTGAACACGGCAAGCCCTCCTATGGGGCCTTCAATGTCGAACAGTTCAACCTCTGTCGGCAGGATCTGCTGGAGTACCAGAAGATCGTCATCACCGATTCCGAGCTGCGCGATTGCGACACCGAGGAAGCGGCCCACGACCGGCTGGAGATGCTGCTCAACCTCACTCCCCGCAGCGGGCAGTTCTGGGTCGGCGGCGACTTGGGCTACACCAACGACCCCACCGAGATCGTCGTATTCCAGGAGACGGAAATCGGCGAGCGGACGCTGCTGAAGATGATCCTGCGCGTCCATCTCGAACACGTATCCTATCCGCACATCGCCCAGATCATCGCGCTGCTGGAGCGTTACTACACCCCGGCGGGCATCGGCGTGGATAATGGCGGCAACGGTCTGGCCGTGGTTCAGGAGCTGCTCACCCTGGACAAGTACAAAGGGCTGGAGCTGGAAGGCAGGCTCAAGGGATACGACTTCGGCGGCATGACCCGGCTGGCGGTGCGGGACGGCAAGGAAATCAAGAAACGGACCAAGGAGCTGATGACCAGCCTCATCAACGGGGCGCTGCAACGCAAGCAGCTCATTTTCCCCTCGGACGACCTAGAGGTGGAAGACCAGTTCACCACCCACACCTACACCCTGCGGGACGGCAAGATCATCTATTCCAAGGGCAACGACCACATCATCGACGCGGTGCGCTGCGCCATGCTGATCCGGGAGGAAGGCAACCTCGACCCGGTCGGTGAAGAGGTGGTCTCCCTCAAGCCGGTGCTCACCAATCCGGTCTTCATCTGACCGCATCCTCCGACGCTTTCCACCCCGCTCCGGTAAGTAACCGGCATCGAGCCGGATTCGGCCCACACGGGCCGGATGTGCGGCTGTCATGGCCGAAACTACCGAGAGGATCACGTGGAAAGCACCGCCCATCAGGACGAACAACCCGAAAGCCTGGACACCACCGGCTTTGTCATCGCGCCGATGGCAGCAGCGGCCGCGCTCGACTCGGCCGCCTTCGCCAAGGTGAACGCCGCCGAAGCGATTCCGGCCACCTGGGAAGAACGCGCCCGCAAGGCCTGGGAATACTACGTCGAGGAGCCGCTGGTGAAGAACTGCGTCAACTCCTGGCGCACCTTCGCCGTGGGCGACGAGATCAAAATCACCAGCGATGACGAGAACCTAAAGGAGCAGGCCCTGGATGCCGCCTGGCGGCTGAACGTCTCGCAGTTCATCAAGGACATGGTTCTTCAGCTTCTGGTGAAAGGTGACGCCATCGGCTTCAAGCGCTTCACCAAGTCCGGCCAGGACATCGAGGAGCTGGTCTGTGTCAACCCGGTTTCGGTCAAGGTCAAATACGCCCAGGGCGAACTGATCGAGGCCCGGCAATTTCCCGAGGACACACCCGGCGGCGGCGAATCCATTCCGCTGCCCGTCGAGCAGGTGGTCCACCTCAAATGGGACGCACCGGCCTTCTCGCCCCGAGGCAACTCCCTCGTGCTTCCCGCCTTTCAAGCCATCGAACTGCTGCGCGACTACCGCCGGGCCGAACAGGCCATCGCCAAGCGCTGGGCCACGCCCTTTCGTCTGCTCAAGGTGGGCGGCGCGTTCGGCCAGAAGATGGTGATGCCGGACCAGCGGATGCTCGAACAGGTTCGCGACATGGTCAACAAGATGGACATGAAAAGCGGCCTGGTGGTCCCGTTCTACGTCAACGTCGAAACCCACGGCACCGACGGCCAGGTCCTCAACGTCGAGGACAAGGTCAAAGAGGTGAAGGAAGACATCGTGGTGGCCTTGGGGCTGTCACGCTCGCTGGTGACCGGCGACGGTCCGAACTTCGCCACCGCCTCGGTGAGCATGCAGAAGATGATGGTCATGATCCGCGAGATCAAACAGGCCGCTCGCAAGCTCCTCGACTGGGTGTTCGACGACTGGATGGAACTTAACGACCACGGCGACAAGAGCATCCAGTTCATCTTCAACGACCTCGACCCCAGCGACGCGGTCGATTTCAAGAAGCTCCTCATCGAACTCTACGACCGCAAGCTCATCAGCCGCTCCAGCCTTCAGCTCAAGATGGACCTGGACCCGGACATCGAGGCCGCCAACCGCGAGACTGAACGCAAGCAGATCGACCTGATGGACGAGAAGCAGGTGAAGCCGGTGGTGGATATGGTCGTCTCCGGCATCCTCAGCGTGCCTCGCGCCCGGAAGATGCTCGGGATTCCGGCTGAGGACGATGAACCCACGGCGGAGGCGGCATTAGTCTGGTCGGGCGACCTGGAATCCACCGGCATTGCTGCCGTGTGCGACGAGTGCAGCCACTTCATAGCTGACACCAACCACTGCCGGGTCCACAACAGCGAGCGCACCTTCGACGCCCCGGCCTGTCGCTTCATCGACCGCCGGGAGCCCCGCTGATGCCGTCGGACCTGAAGCAGCGCATCCAGGCGGCCACCCTGAAGAGTCTGACGGCCCGCAACCGCTACAACGACCAGGTCACGGCCCAGCTCACCCAGGCGCTGAAACAGGCCGAAGACGAGGTCGCCCGCGCCATTCTCCAGTACCGCTCCCTCGGTTCCCTGCCGGACAACAAGCTCGCCGCCCTCAAGGGGCTGGAAAAGCTTCAGCTCGAACTCGACGACACCATGAAGCGGCTCAAGCGGGAGCAGACCCTGGTCTTTCGCAAGACGACCAAGGACTCCTTCAAACTCGGCATCCAGCAGGGAATCGGAGAGCTCGCCGACGCGGCGCTGCCGTTCTACGCCGACCTCAAACCCGAAGGCATCGACAAGTTGGCCACCAAGGTGTTCACCATCGTCGACACCAACGCCCTCGACTTCATGGCGCAGTACAACCTCACGCTCGCCGGTGACGTCCACCGCGAACTCGCAGACGGCATCAAGCGCACCATCCTGAACGGCGTCGCCACGGGCAAGGGAGCCGACGACATCGTCCGGGACATGGGCAAGGTGATCATCGACAAGGATTCCTTTCGCCAGGCCGGAAGCCGGGTGTTCAGCAAGGCCCAGTACCGCATGGAGATGATCGCCCGCACCGAGGTCCTCCGCGCCCACAACATGGGCAGGCTCAAGTTCCACGAGCGGGTCGGCATCCAGAAACTGGAATGGCTGGCCATGGAGGACGAGCGCATGTGCCCGGTCTGCGGCGGCCTGGACGGCAAGACCTTTCCCATCGACAAGTTCCCCCAGCAACCCGCGCATCCGCACTGCCGCTGCACCAACATCGTGGCGTGGCCGATGACCGTCTGCGGCAGCGAGATGGCCGCCAAGGCCGCCGCCCAGGCATCGCAGGGGGACGCCTGCATTCTCCCGCCCCACGTGCTGGAAGGCTTGGCCGACGCCCAGGCCAAGGAGAACGCCAAGCTCAAGAGCGCCTTTGAAAACGGCGACATTGCCGACCTCGGCTCGCTGACGGTCAAACAGCTTCAGACTCTGGCGAAACAGAACGGCGTGGCCATCGCCCGGACCAAGGCCGATTTCATCAAGCTGCTCGATCTGGCTGAACCGGGGATCGATCACGGTGACCTGGCCGGAGCGGCGCTCAGCGCCAAGCTCAAGGAACACAAGATCGGCCTGCTGCGGACCAAGGAAGAACTGGTCGAGCTGCTCGGACTGAAGCAGGCGGAACTCAAACAGGCCAAGCTGCTCGCCGCCCAGATGGCGAAGATCCCTCCCACCGAGGGGCTGGAAGGCATGACCGCCCAGCAGCTCAAGGAGATGGCAAAGGAGAACGGCATCTCCCTCAACATGACCAAGCAGGAGACCATCGAGCTGCTGGACAAGCTGGAACCCGGCGTGGACCACAGCGGCCTGATGGGCAAGGAACTCGCGGCGGCCAAACAGAAGCACGGCATCGGCATCCTCAAGAACAAGCAGCAGCTCGTCGAGGCGCTGCAGAAAAAGGCCGGTGCCGACATGGCCGAGTCGGTCAAGAAAAAGGCGGTCGACGAGGCCAAACAAAAGCTGATCCTGAAACAGAAAACGGCCCTCGAAGACGCCGCCAAGGCCGTTGTCGTTCCCGACACGCCGACCGGCTATAAGGATTTCCTCGACGCGATTGCCAAGGCGGAACAGGCGGTTTCCGGCGGCACCGATCTGCCCCAGGAACTGCTTGCGGCCCACAGCAAGGAAATCGCCCTCAAAAAACAGCTCTTCCAGGATCAGGTCGGCAAACTGAAATCGGCGGAGCTCAAGACGCTCGCCAAGGAGACCAAGGTCCAGTATTGGCAGTGGGCCAACAAAGACGAGCTGACCACGCTCTTCACCGAGACCGATCCCGCGAAAATCAAGGCGGTTCAGGCCAGCATCGACACCAAGCACGCGGCCTGGGCCGAAAAGCATGGAGGCAAGAAGAAAACCGTACCGGCCAAGCCCGCCACGCCGAAGACGGAACTGCCGAAACCGGCTCCGCAGCCGAGCCCGGTCAAGCCGCCCGAGCCCAAGATCGGCAAGAAAGGCGCGGAGTTCGCCACCGTCGATGCCTCGTGGCAGCAGAAGGGTCTGCCTTCGAAGTTCAAGAAAACCGGCAAGGCCGCTGTCGGCGGCGCACATGAAAAGGAGTTCTGGACTGATGAAAACGGCGACAAATGGCTGTTCAAGCCTCATGGCCGCAAGGACGATGAGTTCATCGCCTTCGGAGAGGAAGCGGTCTACAAGATCGGCCGCCTGATCGACCCCCATTCCATCGAGGTGCGCACCATCCAATTGAACGGCCGCACCGGCTCCATCCAGAAATGGCGCACCGATCTGCGGGAAGACTTCGATTTTCGCAACATCCTGCCCCAGGATCTGACCACCATCGAACTGGAGCAGATCCAGCGCGAGCATGTGGTCGACTGGCTGATCGCCAATCACGACGGACATTCCAAGCAGTTCATCCGTGCCCGGGACGGTCGCGTCTACGGAATCGACAAAGGCCAGGCCTTCAAGTTTCTGGGCCAGGACAAGCTCTCGCTCGACTATCACCCCAACGGCGTCTGCGGCGAGGAGGAGCCTTTTTACAACAAGGTCTTCCGGGCGGCCAAGGAAGGGAAGGTACGGGTCGATCCGAACGCGACCCTGCGCTACATCCAGGAAGTCGAAAAGATCGCCGACGAGGATTACCTCGATCTGTTGCGACCCTACGCCGAGGGACGGTTCGCCAAGGACCCGGCCGGGCTGCGGCATTTCTACGATCAGGTCCTGGAGCGGAAACACAATCTCCGGCGGGACTTCGAGGGCTATTACGCAGATGTGCTGGGGGATCGGGGCTTCCGTTTCGACAAGCTGAGTACCGCCACCGGCAAGAAAAAGCTGCTCTCCTCAACAGAGGAAGCCCTGGTCGAGGAGGCCCGCAAGCTCGGCTGGCAGGGCAAGACGCTGCCCTTCGACAGCGGCGACGTGGAAGACCAGAACGCGCTGATCTTCACCGAGAGCTTCAAGGGGAAGAAGCGCACCGTGGTCAAGATGAAGATCCGGCCGGACACCGACCGCCGCATCGACGAGGTGCTGCGCAGGTATGTGCAGACGGCGGCCTGTGAAAAGGGACAACCGCTGGCCGAGGACAGCTTCTTTCCGACGATTCTGGACGCCGTCAAAAACGTCAACTTCCACGTGGGCGACGGCAAGTACAACCGGACCAAGATCGACAAGGCCCTGCGCCTGCGGAAGAAACTGGAAACCCTGCAAAAGAGCGCCGACCCCAAGGTCAAGGAGATGGCGGACCACTATTTGAAATGGGTCAAGGAGATCGAAGAGTCCGTCGACTGGGACCGGGCCACCAACGGCGTATTCGAGCAGTACCTGCCCAAGCTCGACGCGCAGAAACCCAAGGAGAAACCGCCGTTCAAGGTGGAACGCGGCAAGGTGACCCACACCAAGCGCAGGATCGGGTCCGGCACCATTACCGTCGAGGCCGACGACATCGACAACCGGACGCTGTTCAATCACAACTCCCGCATGCAGGACGGGCACCAGTACACCGTCACCTTCGAGGACGGCACCCGGGTCCGCTATCGCCCCTGGTCCGACACCAACCTCTATGCCCAGCGCGGCGAGCTGGAAATGATCCTGGATGGCGACGCCACCCCCGGACGGGTCGAGGCGATGCTGGAAAAGCTCGAACAGCTTGGGATCGACACCCGGGTGGCCACGGCGGAAAACGCGGAGCAGATGTACCTCGAAAAGCTCGCCTACATCCGCAAGAGCGACAAAAGCGCCGATTTCAAACGGCTGCAGAAATCCCTCGATGACCGCAACGCCACCACCACCGAGCGGGTCCAGGCTCTGCGCGGCTATTGGCAAAAGGAACTGGGTGTCCAGGACATCACCCAGCTTTCCGGATACAACCCGCTGGGCGAATACCAGGCGGGCTTTCTGGACCGCGACGCCAAGGGCGGATACCGGCACCAGTTCCGGTTCGACATCACCGAGGAGGACCTGGAAAAACAGATGAAGGGCTACTCGCTGGTCCACGATCTGACCAACGGCGAAAGCATGTCCGGCTTTATCGACTTGATCATGGAAAACAACGGAGCCATGGTCAGCACGGTCGAGAAAATGCGCATGGGCGTGGCTCCGGGAGGAATGTCCCCGGTGGCCGACATGCAGACCGGCGGCGCGAGCTATTTCTTCACCCGAATCAAGAAGCAACCGGCCAGCGACGCCTCACCGGCCCTCTACTTCAAGAAACAGATGCTGCGGCGCATGGACGCCATCAGCTATGACCATGACGCCTACGGCAAGGTGATCGACGACTACGTGCAGCGCAACCGGGGAGCCAGTATCGATGATTGGAAGCGGTTCTCGCAGCGCCATGGCAACGAAACCATCTTCAAATACTCGGTGACGCTGCTGGACAACATCGAGTTCATCGTGGCCAGAAGCGACAACGAACGCCGGGAGATCATCCAGAGTTTCACCCGGCGTGGCATCAAGAAACTGCCCGACGGGCGCAAGGTGGAGGACATCGTCCATACCTCGCAAAGCTGGAGCAAACGCAAACAATGACCATGAAGGACTTTATCGAACAGGAGAAACGGCGGCTGCAGGAATCGCTGCACTGGTTCAACAGCAGGGGCAGCCGCATGACGGTCAGAGAATCCGGGGATCTCTTTCTGGACACCCTGGTGGACAGCTTCACCGTCACCCGGATCGCCCCCCATTTCGACGCTGCTGGAAACCATCTGCGCACCGATTTCTGGCTGTTGTGGAAGGCGCTCGGTTACGACGAGGGCTTTCAGCACGCCCACACCATCAAGGTGGTCGATGTCCGGGTCGAAGACACCCTGACAGCCGAACATGACGGCAAGGAGGCCGAAGGCTGGCTGATTGTCGAGCTGACCGACGATCTGGGCCGGATTCACCATGTCGAAATGCTCGAGCCGGTCTCTGAGCCAGAACTCGCGGCGGACTGGCAACGCTGGATCGCTTACCGCCAGAAAAACGCCGAGAGATTCCGCCGGATTGACGATCAGCTTCTGGACGAACATCTCCGGATCGCGGAGGACTGGTCATGAAACTGCGCTATATGATCGACTCGATACTCGCCGACCGGCAAGCCACCGTCCCGGAATACGTGCCCGTGGGCGTCTGGGTTCAGGGGCCGGGACCCGGCCTGGATGTGGAGATGTATTACCTCGACCGGGGGCCGAACGGGCTTGCCGACCGCAAGGATGAGGCTGCCTGGGTGGTCAACCGTCTGGTCGAGGCCGGGGCCACCTCGCTTCCGGCGGATTTTCTCGAATACCATCGGCTGTCCCGCTCTCCCTACGACGGGGGCTTTTCGGAGATCACCGAGACCGACGAATACCCCTCCATCGACGCCTGCGGCAAGGCCGTTCTGGCCCGGCTGAACCCCGACCGCTGAAATTCGCCTCACCCTCCGACACATCGCCGACGTTTCCGGTAAGTAACCGCTGAACGCTCCCCGCAGGTCGCGGAGAGCACAGCAAACTGACCGGAGACGTTGATGGAACTGTTCGCCACAGACCTGGAAAGGCTGGCGTTTCTACTGGAGGCCGATGCGGCGCTGACTCTCGATCCCGACACGCTCGGGTCCGAGGCCGCCGAACAGTCCGCTCCTGAAGAGCTTCCTCCCGAGAAGCGCCCCAAGTACATCACCAACTACATCGGCAGTAAGCAGAAGCTCGTCGACTGGATCTGGAAGCATACCCCGGAGGGCACTGGCACGGTGCTGGATGCCTTTTCGGGGTCTGCGGTCGTGGCCTACATGTACAAGACCAAGGGCCTCCAGGTCATCGCCAACGACCGGCTCCGCTACTGTCACCATGCCGCCAAGGCGATCATCGAGAACAACTCGGTTCGCCTGAGCGAGGACGAGATCGAGGCACTCCTGGCCGACAACGCCAAGGCGGGCAGCTTCGTACAGGACAACTTCAAGGGCATTTTTTTCGCCAAGGGCGTCCATGCGCTGATCGACACCATCCGCGCCAACTGCGACAAGCTCTCCGGCTTCAAGAAAGACATCGCCCTGTTCGGCCTCGGCAAGACCTGCATGAGCGGCAAGGGTGGCTTCGGCCACTTCTCGTCGTCCACCGATTATGGCCGCCGCCAAGACACCCCCGACGAGTTCAAGGATCGCCTGCGCAAGAACCTGCAGCGTATCAACGCCCTGGTTTTCGACAACGACAAGGAGAACAAGGCATACCGGCAGGACATCAACGACCTGCTGCCGAAAGCCAAGGCGGATCTGGCCTACTTCGATCCGCCCTACGCCACCGAGTTTTCGACCACCAACTACGAGCGAGCCTACCACTTCGTGGAGGGGCTCATGACCTATTGGGAAGGGCTCGAAATCAAGGCCGACACCAAGGTCAAGTATTACGAGACCGACCACAAGACCGTCACCAAGGCCAACGCCAACGAGTTCTTCCAGACCTTTCTCGGCAACGCCAAGCACATCCCGCACTGGCTGATTTCCTACCGCGATCACGCCTATCCAAACGAGCAGGAGATGAAGCGGATCATCGGCTCCTTCGGCAAGCAGAGCCGGATGAAGTCCAAGGATCACCACTACGCCATCACCTCCAAGCACGGCGAGGCATCCAACGCCAAGGAGCGTCTGTTCGTCTGCGCTCCCGGGGCCAAGGCCAGCGCCGAGCGGGAGGAAAAACCCGTTCCGATGGCCGCCGCCGCGAACTTCCACACCAGCATCCCCGTGGATATCCGGCTGGGCGACAGTGAACGCCTCGCGACCGAGGCCATGGATGTCGGCTCGGCGGGCGACCCCCAGTTCAGCTTCGTGCTCTGCCGCACCGGGACCAACAAGAACGGCGACCACTTCACCGCCGAGGAGTTGTCCGGTCGGCACATGACGGCCGTGAACAAGAAGGTCGATCTGCAGCATTCGCAGGAGTTCAACGACATCGTGGGCGGCATCGTCGCCGCCGACTACCTGGAGGACGACAACGGCGGCCGCGTGGAATGCGTCGGCGAGCTGTACGTCCACGACACCCCGGCCGCCCGGCTGGCCTACAAGCTGATGAAGCGCGGGATCATCTCCCAGGTCTCCATGGAGTGCGACTACCAGGAGGGCGAATGCTCGGTCTGCCACAAGCGCTTCCAGAACAAGGCCGACTACTGCACACACCTGCGCAAATTCAAGGGCCGTGATTTCAACGGCCAACCCGTTTTCGAGATTCTGCACGGCGTCACTTTCACCGGACTGGGACTGCTCGACCGCAAAGGCGCGGACGAGAACGCCAGGATTCTGCAGGTGGCGTCCCTTCAGAGCCAGCCCGACCAATCCCAACCCGAAGGAGATTCCACGATGGAAGACAAAACCAAACCTACCGATGACCCGGCCGTCGAAGCGGCCAAGAAGAAACCGGCCCAGCAGGAAGGCGATCCTGCCCGCGTTTCCGACCTGGAAAAGGAAAACCGGCAGCTCAAGGCCCAGGTGGCCGAGCTGCAGAAACGCGTCCAGGAACTGGAAGCCGAACAAAAGGCGGCCGCTTGCCGCTCACGCGCCAAGAAACTGCTCACCCGGCTGGAGAAGCAGGGTCTCTCCTTTGCGTCCGATGAGGACCGGGAAGCCGAGCTGAAACGCCTGGCCGAACTGTCCGACGAAGCCTTCGCCGCCACCGAGGCCGCTTACGAGCGCCTGCCCAAATCGGCCAAGGCGGACAAGGACAAGGAAGAGAAACCCGCTGACAGCGACCAGGGCGGCAAGCCCGCCGCCAAGGCATCGACGGAAACCCCGCTGCGCAGCGACGCCGGTGTCAGGCCCCACGATGTGGACGACCGCAAGGTGTCGCTCGAGGACCGTCTGCGCGACGGGTTCATGGCCGCTTACCGCAACCGTGTCGGCGAGGACTCTCCCGAACACTCGCAAATCAACGCATAAGGAGGAAACACCATGTCATTCATCAATCCGTGTCACCGCAGCCTCGCCTATGGCGACGGCCACATCCAGGGCGACGGCCAGCTCGGCCAGGTGGTCCGCGTGGTCGGCGACGACCTGTTCGCCGTCAACACCGATCCCACCAAACGCTCCTTCGGCATCCTGATCAAGGATTACGCCGGTGGCGAAATGCCCGGCATCTACTGCGACGGCGGCGTTTACGAGACCGACGCCTTCGAAGGGACCGTCGTCGCCGGAGAAGACCTGAAAGTTTCGGCGAGCGGTCGGCTGACCAACGGCGTCGCGGCCGGAGAGCACGTCGTCGCCCACGCCATTTCCGTACAGAGCGGCGTCCTCAAATTCCGACTGCTCGTCTAACCCAAGGAGCCAACGCACATGAAAACCAATCAGTTGAAGATCCATTCCCAGGAATACATGGAAACCATGGCGCGGCTCATGAGCGAGGCTCTCGAGTCGCCCGAAGGCATGCGGGCGCTTGCCGCCGCCATCGCCGCGCCTATCGAACAAGAGATCAAGCGCAAGGAGATCTCCTCGCTGCTGCTCACCAAGCACACGTTGCCCAAGGGCGAACGTCCGGTCTACCAGAAGAAACCGACCGTCAAGGCCCACTGGATCAGCAAGGACGGTGACGCCCAGGAGCAGGAGGTGGGCAAGGACGAGGTCGAGTTCCCCACCAACCGCATCCACTCCAACCCGATGGTGGACGTTTCCGTCCTCAAAAACGGCAACATCGGCACGCTGATGGACATTCAGACCAGCGCCGCCGACGCCATTCGCAAGGAGATGGACCGACGCACCATCTCGGTGCTCTCCTCGGCCATCCCGGCGACCAACACCATCGAGGTCACCGGCGACCTGCTCACCGAGGATGCACTGAACGAGGCCATCTCGATCATCGAGGACCTGGAGCTGTCGGTGAAGTACATCGTCATGCGCGGCCGCCGTTTCAACGACATGCGCGGCTGGAACCTCGATCCCCAGACCAAGCTCGAGCTGCGTCAGAAGGGTGTCATCAAGAACTACGGCACCGGCGGCATTCTGTTGACCGCCTCCATGCCGCTGGACGAGATCATCATCGTCCCGGATGAAGAGGTCGGAAAGATGCCGGTGCGCGAAAACCTGAAGACGGAGTCCATCGATCAGAAGACCCGCTTCAAGACCGGCTGGCTGGTGTGGTCCGAGATCGGTCAGGGCATTACTCGCCCCGACATCATGGCCAAGGTCAAACTGGTTCCGTAATCCGGGAGGTGATGTGACATGAATCGAATCAAGAACATCCGTCCCGGCGTTCTGGTGATCCCCGACGCCGGGCTGAAACTCAAGCCCGGCCAGGTGGTCGAGGTGGAACGCCTCACCAAGCAGATCCAGGCGGCTCTCAAGAATGGTCGCCTGGCCATGGCCGACAAACCGAAGCAGGAACCGGTCGCTTCTCCAGAGCCCGACCAGGACGCGGAACCGGTGGACCTGAGCAAACTCTCCGCCACCGACGCCATCTCCAAGGTCAACGAGGAAGCCAATCCGGAAACCCTCAAAGGCTACATGGACACCGAGAAACGCCGCACGGTGATCGACGCGCTCAAGAGCCGTCTGGAGGGCCTGCAAGGTGCTGCTGAGTGACCTGATCGCCGACCTGCGGCTCGACCTGTCCGATCCGGGCGCATCTCTCTTCGAGGATCAGACCCTGGAGAGATGCGTCCGGAAAGCCGTTTTCCGGGTCGGCCGTGACCTCGACCAATCGCTGACGATCACGGCCGGAGAGATTACCCCCGATCCCACCGGCGAGGTCCGCGAGCTCCTGGTGATCATGGCGCAGATCCACGCCTGCCAGGTCATGCGTTCGGCCACCGCCAACGCATTCTCCTTTTCCAGCGGCGACAAGCGGGTGGACAAAACCGGCCAGCCCGGCCACTGGGCCAAGCTCGAAGCCGATCTGCTCGCCGACTACCGCCAGCGGCTCACCGAGTTGCGTCCGGCCACCCAGCTCGACCAGGAAGCCTACATCCTGACCCCGAGCGGCCTTATGCCGGTCATCTACGAACAAGGGATCGATCTCGATGTTGTTGAATGACCGGGAACGCGCCGAAGCCGTGGCCGACGTCGCCCGGCTGATCCTCTCCTCCGGCCAGACCGCACGCATTCTGCGCGTGGTTCCCGGCGAGCGGCTCTACGGCACCGACGATGCCGAATACGCGGAAGTCTCTGTCATCCCCCTCGAACTGAACGAAACCCCGCCGGAGGAGCTGAGCGGCAAGATCGACGCGCTCGCCTGCGTCCTTCCGGATGCCGATGTCCAGGGTGAAGACCGCCTGGCCGCAGACAGGGAAACCTATCGCATACAGAGTGTGGAAGAAGAACACTTCTTCGGCACCGTCACCCATAAGAACCTGCAACTGGTGAAGCTCAATGGGCGTTAGGCGAACCGGTGACTGGGACAAGGCCCGCGCCAAGCTGACCACCGGCATGGGGCCGCGCCTGGCCACGGCCCTGCGTCAGGCCACGATCCGCAACGCCCTTTTTCTGGTGCGCGAGATCCAGCGGGGGATTCGCTCCCAGGCCCCGGGCGGACAGGCCTTCGTGAAACTCGCCGAAAGCACCATCGAGCGCAAAGGTTCCAGCAAGGCGCTCATCGACACCGGCTTTCTCGTCAACGCCATCACCCAGAAGATCATGGCCGACAAGGCGTTTGTCGGCCTGCTGCGCGGCACCGTCAACAAGGACGGGGAAGACATGGTGAACATCGGTGCCGTCATGGAGTACGGAGCCACCATCAAACATCCGAACGGCGCGACCATCGTCATCCCCGCCAGACCCTTTCTGCATCCGGTGATGGAGAAGTACCGCGAGCAAATCCTCCAGAACTATCGCGAGGCTATCCGCTCCGCGCTTTGAGCCTCCGACACATCGCCAGCGCTTCCGGTAAGTAACCAGGCAGAAACCGGAGGCGTCCCTTGAGCACGATACAGACCGTCACAGAAATCCTGATCCGCCTGGCCAAACATGCCATCCACCCGGACACCGTGCTGGTGTTCCCGGATGACCTGTTCGAGGTCCAGCGTACCCCCAGCGTCATCCTCCAGGGACCGAAGCTGACGGAAGACCGCTTCCGCCGCAGCCAGAGCCGCCTGTTCGAGAAGAATGTCGCGGAGCTGAGTTTCGAGGAGTGCCGATTTCCCAGGCTCTATCACCTCGATTTCGACCTGGTGGTGACCGTGGACCGGGAGGCCGAACTGCTCGGGTTTCACGAGTCGGTATCGCGGTTCCTTCAGCTTTACCCGGAGATCGCCATCGCCGACCAGGGCAGCCTGAACCTCACCGAACTGGTTCCTCTGGGCGGTCTGGCCCGGGTGAACCTCTCCAATCTCCGGCAGAGCTCCGGACGCATCCGCATCGAATCCTGCCCGGTGTACGACGGCGACCTGCGCGACGGTCGGCTGATCCGGGACCGGACCTTCCAGTTTCACGGCGACGTGACAGAGCAACGAACCATTCAACCGTAAAGGAGAACAACCGTGATCGAGATCAGAAACCTGCAGTTCCAGCCCCTGACGTTCAACCTCTCCGGCCAGGGAACCCTCCACCTCGGGCCGCGAGAACGCAAGAGCATCGCCCGCAAGGACCTCTCCGCCGAGATCAAGACCGCCGGAAAACGCGGACTGGTGCGCATCATCGACCTGACCGGCGGCGCGGAACCGGAGCCGGAAAAGCCCACGGCGACCGAGGACGCCGGAACCGATGAGGCCAAGACCACCAGCAAGCGGAGGAAATAATCATGCCGACCTATCTATCGCCCGGGATTTACACCCGGGAAACGGACTTCAGTTTCTATGTGAAGCAGATCTCGACCTCGTCGGCCGCCATGGTCGGGGTGGCCGAGAAAGGCCCGATCAACAAGCCCGTACTGGTAACGAGCTGGGAGCAGTTCATCAACCGTTTCGGCTCCTATATCAACGAGAGCTATCTGGCCTACGCCGCACGGGCGTTTTTCGACAACGGCGGATCGGTCCTCTACGTCACCCGCATCGCCCATCTCACCGACCCCACCGACCGGGACACACTGACGGCGCTCAAGTCATCCGTCGTCCTCCAGAACCGGGAGGCCACGCCCGCCGACACCCTGCGAATAGAAGCAGTGAACGAAGGCGTCTGGGGCGACCGGCTCTCCATCTCCATCGAGGACGGCTCTCTCGATCCGGCCAACCATTTCAACCTGGTGGTCCGGCACAAAGGCGATGTGGTCGAGGTGTTCAAGGATCTGAGCATGGACGAGACGCTGCCCAACCATGTGGAGCTGGCGATCAACGACCGCTCGGATTTCATCCTGGTCCAGGATCTGGCCGCAGCAACGGGAACGCCCGGCGACCGTCCAGCATTGGACGTGTTCACGCTCAGCGGCGGCGACAATGGTCTGACCGATCTGGCCGATGCGGACTTCATCGGCGATCCCTCGCAGCATACCGGCCTCTATGGCTTTGACGAGATCGACGCACTGAACCTGCTGATGGTCCCCGGCGTCACGACGGTGCCGGTGATCAACGCCGGAATCGCCTATGCCGAGGGGCGCAAGGATCTGCTGTTCATCGCCGACACGCCCATGCACCTGGAGCCGCTCGAAGCGGTAGATTTCCGCAAGGGACAAGGGATGTACAGCCATGCGGCCTTCAACTCCTCCTACGCGGCGCTCTACTACCCCTGGCTGGAGATCAGCGATCCGGTCAACTCGCGCAAGAAGCTGGTGCCGCCCTGCGGCGCGGTGGCGGGCTGCATCGCCCGCAGCGACCAGAAGACCAACGTCTGGAACGCGCCCGCCGGTATCGACCGTGGCCGCATCTTCAACACGCTCTCCCTGGCCTACAAGACCAGCCGTGGCGAGCGCGATGTGCTCTATCCGGAGGGGATCAACGTCATCGCCGTGTTCCCCGACACCGGCATCAACATCTGGGGCCAGAAAACGCTGCAGAGCCAGCCCTCGGCCGTGGACCGCATCAACGTCCGCCGCCTGATGATGTACATGGAGGAAGCTATCTCGGAATCCTCCCGCTTCGTGGTGTTCGAACCGAACCATCCCCAGACCTGGCGTGCCCTCGGCCGCCTGATCAATCCCTTCCTTCAGGACATCAAGGACAAGGGTGGCCTCTACGACTTCGCCTTCCAGTGCGACGAGGAGACCAACACCCCGGCGGTCATCGACCGCAACGAAATGGTGGCCCGCGTGTTCGTCAAGCCGACCAAGACGGCGGAGTTCATCGAGCTGAACTTCATCCTGACCAGCACCGGCGCGGACTTCAAAGAAATCATCTAACGGGAGAACACGGCTATGAGAAGCGGAAATATGCCCAAGAGCCTTTACCAGAACTGGCAGTTCGCCATCGAGGTAAACGGCTTCGACGTGGCCCTGTTCCACAAGGGACAGGAGCCCAAAACCGAATTCGAGGAAGTGGCCTTTGCCCCGGCCGGTTCGATGTTCGACCAGAAGGTGGCGGGACGGGTCAAGTTCGAGGACATCACCCTCGAGAAAGGCAACCTGCAGGACGGCTCCGACGAGGCGGCCCGCGAATGGATCAAGAAACAGGTGGACGTGAACGCCGTCACCGGCGGCCTTCCGGCCGACTACATGCGCGACATCGACGTTGTCCGCTACGACCGCACCGGCAATGAGACCCGCCGCTGGACCCTGCACGGGGCCTGGGTGAAGGCGCTCGAATACGACGAGCTCGAAGGCGGCAACACCGAGAACACCATCGAGAAGCTCACCATCTGCTTCCAATACTGGACCTAAACCGGAGGATCGACCATGTACAGCTTTGAACTGCCAAGCGGCACTGAACTCGAGCTTCGGGAAATGACCGGGGCCGAGGAAGAACTGCTCACCAACCAGCGCCTGATCCGTTCCGGAGAGGCGATCAACCAGGTGCTCCGCAACTGTTTCGTCCGGCTGGGCGAGAAGACCGACCCCGATCTTTCCGAGGTGATGAACCTGCTCTCGGGTGACCGGCTGTTCGCTCTGGTCCGCCTGCGCCAGATTTCCCTTGGGGACGAGGTGGAGCTGGAGCTGAGCTGCCCGAACAGCGCCTGCCGCATGACCAACTTCGTGACCATCAATCTCGAGGACCTCAAGGTCACCCCCTACGGCGAGGAGCGCGAGTTCGCCTTCAAGCTGCCCGGCTCGAAGAAAGCCGTGCGCTTCGGATATCTCGACGGCCACAAGGAAAAGCGCCTGGCCAGCCTGCGCGAGCCCAACATCAGCTCGGCCATGCTCATCCGTATCCTCGACATCGACGGCAAGGCTCCCTCCAAGAAGAGCCTGGCGGAAATGTCGATGCGCGACCGCAACGCGCTGCGGCAGGAGATGTCGCGGGTCGACGCGGGAATCGACACCTCGGTCGAGACCGAATGCGATGGCTGCGGCACCAAGATCCGTACCCGCCTGGAGGCCGAACCGGCTTTTTTGTTCCCCGGAGTTCGCTTGTAAGCGACGCATTCTTTCTCGCTTACGGCGGACTGCACTGGGGCTGGTCGGAAACCCGCTCGCTGCCGCTCAGGGTCCGGCGTCAGTTCGTCGAGGCCCTCGAGCGGCAACTTGATTTTGAACGTGAGCAAACGGAACGGCGATAGATGAACGGCGATCTCGGACTGGGCATAGTGGTATCGATGAAGGATGCGTTCTCGCAGAACGCGCAGCGCATCCGTGGTTCCATGATGGACCTCGATTCCACCGTGGCGGATGCCAGCGAGCGGATGACCCGCAACCTGGAACGCATCCAGCAAGGGACCATGATGCTGGGGGCGGGACTGGCCCTGATGGCAGTACCCGCCGCCCTGGTCGCCTCCACCGCCGCGACCCAGAAGGCCCTGGGAGAGCTGGCGTCCCTCGGCGTGCAGGACCTCCGGGCCATCGAGGACGCCGCAGAATCCTTCACCAACCAGTGGTCCGGTGCCGACAAGGCAGCGTTCATCACCGCCACCTACGACGTGAAATCGGCCCTGTCCAACCTCAGCGACGAGGCGGTGGGCGTCTTCACCTCCATGGCCGCCATGACGGCCAAGGCGACCAAGGCCACCACCCAGGAGATGGTCGGCACCTTCACCACGGCCTACGGGATCTTCAAGCCCATCATGGCCGACATGAACGACATGGAATGGGCGACCGCCTTTTCCGGAGCCATGGCGCAGACCGTGGCCTCGTTCAAGACCAACGGCACCCAGATGGCCGACGCCATCAAGAACATCGGCGCGGTGGCGGCCGCGAGCAATATTCCGCTGAACGAGCAGCTCGCCGTGCTCGGTCAGCTCCAGACCACCATGCCCGGCTCAGAGGCTGGCACGCTGTACAAGGCGTTCATCATGAAGGCGGCCGAGGCCGGTGACGAGCTTGGCCTGTCCTTCACCGACACCAGCGGCCGTCTCAAGGGCGTGGTTCCCATTCTGCAGGAGATCAAGCGCCAGTTCCCCGATCTCTCCAACGCCGCCGCCCAGGTGAAGCTGAAGAAGGCCTTCGGCTCCGACGAGGCGGTCAAGTTCCTGCTGCAGATGTCGGCGGGCATGGAGAGCCTCGAAGGCAATATCCAGTCGGTGGGCCGAGCCATGAAGACCGGCACGGCGGTCACCGAACAGATGGCCGACGCCATGAACCAGGACATCGGAGCCCGGTTCCTGCTCCTGCGCCAGCAGATGGCCAACCTCAGCGAAATCCTGGGTCGCACCTTGTTGCCGGTGGTCACGCCGGTGATCAACGGCGTCTCCCGCGTCATTCTGTTCCTGCAACGCATGGCCAAATCGATGCCGGGCGTGACCCGGGTGGTCCTTGGACTATCCATGGCCCTCGGCACCATTCTGGTCGTGGCCGGAGCCGTCACCGCAGCCGTGGGCATGGTGGGACTCATGCTTCCAGCCATCAAGGCCGGGTTCGTGGCCATCAGCGCCGCGCTCGCCGGGGTGGGTTCGGCGGTTGCGACCTATTTTTTGCCCGTCACCGCGATCATCGCGGGCGTGATCTTGTCGGTATATCTGCTCAAACGCGCCTGGGAAACCAACTTCGGCGGCATTCAGAAGATCATCACCGGGGCCTGGAACAAGGTCTCGCTGGTCTTCCGGGGGATCAGGGAGCTGGTGGGTTCGCTCAGCGGCGGCGTCGGGCAGATGTCGGCCGAACTGGCCCAGAAGCTCCAATCCGCCGGACTGCTGGGCTTCGTGGTCACCGTCTTCAAGGCCTATTACCGCGTTCGCGAAGCCATGGCTGGATTGTGGGGCGCTTTTTCCCATGCCTTTGGCCGCATCCGCGCCATCCTCGAACCGACCGTCCGCACCCTGATGAGCGCTTACGCGACATTGGCCAGCGCGGTCTTTTCAGTGGTGGAGATCTTTGGCGTGGCCGCCAGCGCCACCGATGGGTCGTCCTGGCGCACCTTCGGCACGGTTATCGGCACCGTCGCCGGTGTGCTTCTGCAGGGGCTGGCATTCGCGCTGAAGATCGTGGCCTGGAACCTGTCGCTCATCGTTCGAGCCCTGGCGGTGGTGGTGCGCAGCGTGGTCTGGGTCGGCAAGGTCATCGTCGGGTCCCTGGTCGGAGCGACCAAGTTCATCTACAAGTTCCTGCTGCCCGTGCGCATGATCGGCGAGGCCTTCGTGGCCGCCGGGAAGATCGTCTATGCGGTCTGGCAAGTGCTGACCGGCGACATTTCCCTGCTGGACGGTCTCAAGGCCATCGGCGGCGCGGTCTACGATTTTCTCGCCACCCCGTTCCGCTGGGCGCGGGATGTGGTGGTCGGTGTCTGGAATTTCATTTCCGGCATCTTCACCTCCATCGGCCGCCTGGTGGCTGACGCCGCCGGACAGATCGGCCAGGCGATTCTGAATCTGCCGATCATCAGCACCCTGCGGGATATGTTTGCCACCGTGCGCTCCTTCTTCGCCGGGGATACCACCTTCTTCGAGGCGGGCAAGAAGCTACTGATCACCCTGGGAGAAGGGATCTGGTCGGCGGTGACCTATCCATTCACCATGCTCAAGAACGCCCTCGGCAAGCTGCGCAATCTGCTGCCGTTCTCCGATGCCCGCGAGGGACCACTCGCCAGCCTGACCGCCTCCGGTTCCGCGCTGCTCAAGACCCTCGCCGACGGCATGAGCCTTACCCAGACACTGCCCGCGAAAGTGTTCGGTTTCGCCGCTCGCGGGATTCTCTCGGCCGCTGCGGGAGCCTGGCAGCAGATCAAAACGGCAGGCGGCAACCTCATGGACGCCGCCTCGGCTCCCTTCCGGATGGCCGGAAAACTCTGGGATGGGTTGACCTCCGGCGCTCAAACCGTCGCGGCCAAGGCCGGTGCCATCTTCGGCGGTCTCAAACAATCCCTGTTTGGCAACACGCCCGAACTGGCGCTCACGCCGCCCCAGGTCAATGCCTGGGACGCGCTGGCCACAGGAGCCGTCAATCTCCGCGACCGGATCGTTGCCACGCTGTCTGCCGTCCCCGGGGCTGTCGGCCGAATCTTTGCCAGTGCCGGTACCGAGGGGCAATCCCTCTGGCAAAGGCTTTCCAGCGGCGCGAGCGCGGGCATCCAGGCACTCAAGGATCGAAGCACCGGGATCGCCAACGGTTTGCTCTCCTCCGCTCGCGCCATGCTGGGAGTCCAGACCCCGATTCCGCAGGTGGCCGAGCAGAAACAACCGCTCGGAGCTACGCCGCCCGCCGAATCGATTGGGCAACGCATCATCGAAAGCGTGCTCAGTCTCGTGCCGCGTCTGGACGAGCGCCTGGTGCCCAAGGCTCTGAGCGCCATGCTGATGCTCCAGCCGGTCATGGCCACGGCCGCGCCGCCTCCGCAACCGATAAACGGCACAGTGCAGACCGTTGCGGCGGCCGTCGAGCCGGTAAGTAAGAGCTATATCCAGCCGTTCGCGGTGGAACCGGCAATGGAAGTCGGAAGTGCCTCTCCGGCTCCGGCCGGGATCGAGCGGCCCATAACGGCCGCTCCGACTCCGATAGCGAAGCCCCTGCAATCCGGACTCGCCGAGACGGTGCCTTCCGAACGGTTGATTGCTCCGGCCCGCACCGCTCCCGCGATACCCCTGCGCGGAGAGGACGCCGGTCCGGGTCTGCGCGAGCTGCTGGAATCGCTGCTCTCGCGCCTCGATGGCCTGGCCGACCGCCCGGTGGAACTGAGCGTGACCACCAACATCGATGGCCGGAAGGTGGCCGAGGCAGTCTACAAGGACCTTCGCGAGCGGAAGATCAGAAATTACGAAACACTTTGAGAGGACCGATGAAACGCATCTTTGTCTGCAGCCCGTTCGCGGGTGACATAGCCCGAAACGTCAAGGTAGCCGAGGCGCTTTGCCGACGGGTCATGAGAAACGGTCACGCGCCGTTCGCGCCGCACCTGTTGTATCCAACCTTTACCGATGACAGCGTTCCCGAGCAGCGGGAGACGGGCATCGCCTGCGGCCTGGCCTACATGGAATGTTGCGACGAGGTGTGGGCGTTCACCGGCAACGGCATTTCCAGCGGCATGCGGCTGGAACTCGACCGGGCCGGACAACTGGGCAAGCCGATCCTCGAGATCGCCGAGGTGTAAGCAATGGCCTGGGATCAACAGCCCATCAAGGGATATCTGGTGGACGCCGACACGGGGGAGCGGCTCGAATTCCAGTACAACCCCAACTCCATCAGCGACGAGAAGTCGACCGACTACGCGACGATCAAGATCCCCGGCATGAGCCACCCGCGCTACCAGTATGTCGCCGGGGAACCGCGCCGGATCGCCTTCAAGGTCGAGCTGTTCAAGGGGCCGGTGAAGCAGAAGGTCGACTGGCTCCGCTCGCTGCAATATCCGGAACACGCCGGAACCATGCTCAAGAACGCGCCGCACCGTGTGCTGCTCATCTTCGGCGATCTCTACCCCGGCGTGACCTGCATCGTCCGGCAGGTGAAGGCGCGTTTCTTCGGCCTGTTCGACCGGGACAACCTGCTACCGCAACGGGCCGAGGTGGACATCGTCCTCGAAGAATACGTGGACCGCTCCATCAACTGGTCGGAGGTACGTTCATGATCGGCCGCGATTCCCGATACGCCCGCTGCCTTCTCTACCGGGACAGCGACGGCACCTCCCTCGGCATGCGCCAGCGCATCGACAATACCCCCAGACACGACGACCGCCTACACACTGTGGTCGAGGGCGACCTCCTGGATCTGCTCGCGCACCGCTATCTGGGTGACGCCAGGCTCTGGTGGATCATCTGCGACTACAACGACCTCTTTTTCCCGTTGGCGCTCGAGCCGGGTCTGGCGCTGCGCATTCCCTCCCGCGAACACGTCCAGATGCGCCTGCTCAACTGAGACCTCCGACACCTCGCCATGCCTTCCGGTAAGTAAGCAGGGAACTGCGAACCGCCGGAGATACGCATGGATCTGGATACCTTCAAACCGACATTTCTGATTCAGATCGAGGGGCAAGACCTCTCGAAGGACATCACCCAGGAGATCACCTCGTTCGTCTTCACCGACAACGAGGAAGAGCTGGATGTTCTCGAGCTGTCGGTGACCGACCGCAACCTGCAGTTCGTCGACGATCCGCTGTTCCAGGAAGGCAACGAGATCGTGGCCCGCTTCGGCTACGTGGGAAACCTCTCCCCGCGCAAGAAGGCGGTCATCAAGGACATCGATTACGATTTTCCGGAAAACGGTGATCCGACCATCCGCATCAAGGCCTACGACAAGGGCTTCAAACTGGCGGGCAAGGAAAACCAGAAGGTCTGGCAGAAACCCGCTCCCGGCATCCTCTATTCGGAAATCGCCGAACAAGTCGCCGCAGCCAACGGCTTCACGCCGGTGGTCACGGCCACCAAGGGGACCCATCTCCGCGTCACCCAGAGCAACATCTCGGACGCCCAGTTCCTCAAGGAGCTGGCGGAAAAGGCCCGTGACCGCGATGGCGAGGGCGTGAGCGGCTATGTCTTCTACATCCAGGACGACGAACTCCATTTCCATCCCCGCGAGCTCGACCAGACGCCGCTTCTGACCCTCGAATATTTCACCGACACCAAGGGCCTGTTGCGCTCGTTCCGCCCCAGCACCCAATCCCAGGGAGCTAAGGGCGCGGGTGTCGAGACCAAGACGGTCGGCGTCGACCCGCGCAAGAAGGACGTGGTCGAGCACAAGGCCAACAACGCCACCACGGCCGAGCGGACCGCCCTGGGCAAGCAGACCTATCTGGTCGACGGCAACACCGGCGAAGGCAGCTTCAAGGAACAGGAGACGGGGCAGATCGTGCCCAGCTTCGACCGTGCCGAAGGCTTTCACGAAGAGCCGCGCCAGGAGCCTGCCCAGGACAGCGCCGAGGGCAAGTTCCGCGAGGCCGAGCTGCGCCAGGTCGAGGCGGACGCCGCCACCATCGGCATTCCCCAGCTACGCGCCAAGAAGAACATCGAGATCAAGGGCGTGGGCCGGAAGTTTTCCGGCATCTACTACTGCCACTCGGTGCGCCACAGCATCAGCGGCGCAGGCTATCTCTGCGAACTCAAACTCAAGAAGAACGCCCTCGGCAAGGGCGCGGGCGACAAGTCCGCCGAGTCCCAGGGCAAACCCAACGACAAGGAGGCCCCGCCCACGCCGCAAAACGAGCCGCCAGCCATGGTGACCATCGACGCGGACTCCGGCGCGGTCACACAAGGAGGCGGCAATGGGTGATCTCAGCAAGAATTTCAACCGCTCGGAATTCGCCTGCAAAGGCACGAACTGCTGCGGCCATTCGGCTGCGGTCCATCCCGACCTGGTCGACGCCTTGCAGACGCTGCGCGACCGCATCGGCAAACCGCTGTCCATCACCAGCGGCTTTCGCTGCAACAGGCACAACAAGGCGGTGGGCGGCGCGGAGCAGAGTTTCCACACGCTGGGCATGGCGGCCGACGTGAGCTGTCCCGCTGGCGTTTCGCCCGAGGAACTGGCGGTCATCGCCGAGGAGATCCCTCTCTTCCACGAGGGCGGCATCGGCGTCTATGCCTCTTGGGTCCATCTCGACGTGCGTCAGTCGGGCAAGGCGAGGTGGCGGTCATGAGCGCCGAAGCCAAGCCCCTGTTTTCCGGCACTGCGCTGGGTCTCTCCGGACCGCTTCGGGTGGAGATTTTGCCCAATGGAATGACCGCGAGGCTGACCCAGCCGTTCCGTGTCCGCACCGGCACTGGCCGCATCATCGAAGTGCCCGCCGGGTTCGAGACCGACTTCGCCTCGGTGCCGCGCCTGTTCTGGCGCGTGGTGCCGCCGTGGGGCCGATATTCCCCGGCGGCCGTCGTTCACGACTACCTCTACCACACCGGCAAGGTTTCGCGGCTTGCGGCCGACCGCCTCTTTCTCGAACTGATGGCGGCCCTGGGCGTGCCTCTGTGGAAACGCCAGGTCATGTATTGGGCGGTTCGCTTTGGCGGCTGGCTGGCCTGGGACGCCAGTCGAAAGCGGGAGACGGAGCATGCTTGAAACCCGCGACCGTCAATCCGAGGAGCGCTACCGCAACCGCTGGTACGGCAAGTACCGGGCCTTCGTGCGTGACAACAACGACCCCGAACGCCTCGGCCGGGTCCGCCTGGAAATCCCCGCCGTGCTCGGCAGCGGGCGGGAGAACTGGTCCGAATGGGCCGCTCCCTGTTTCCCCTACGGAGGCAACGACGACACCGGCATGTTCCTGGTCCCCGAGGAAGGGGCCTCGGTCTGGGCCGAGTTCGAGGGCGGCGTCGTCCAGTATCCGATCTGGACCGGGGTCTGGCTGGCCAAGAGCAATCCCGGCGAACAACCCGAGGAATCCAAGCGCACCTGCGCGAATGCCTTCTGCCATGACTGTGAGGACAAGGTCGAGCATCAGGCCAACCGGCACGACGATCTCGAACACAAGAAGTACCACGGCCATCCGCCGTATTACTGTCCGCGCCTGAAGGTCCTGCTCAAGACCGAAACCGGCCACACCATCCTGGCCGATGACCGCGACGGCGACGAGCTGCTACGGATCATCGACCGCGCCGGTCAGATCCTCACCATGGAAGGGAAGGTGAAGCCGGAAATGCAGAGCGGCAACGCCCTGCGGCGCGGCACGAAGGACGCCGAGAAAGGCGACCAGCTCGACATCGCCTCGCAGATCGTCGGCTCCCGCGCCCGAATCCAGCTCACCGACCTCTGCCGCCAGCAGGTAATCCTCGAAGCCTGGCAGGACAAGGAGAAGGTCCACATCCTCTCGTGCGACAAGGGCCGCTCCCGCTGGCAGAAGATCCTCATCGACACCACCAAGGGCCGGGAGAAGGTTCACATCTGGGGGCTCAACGGCACTCAGGAAATCCTCGTCGATTCCACCGCCGCCGCCGAACAGATCCGCCTCACCGACAAGGCCGGTCAGGTGGTGCGCATGAACGCCGCGCCCGGCCAGGAGAGCATCAGCGCCACCGACAAGTCCGGCAGCCTCGTGTTTATGGATGGGGTGGCCGGAAACATCATCATTCGCTCGACGAACACCGTCTTGATCAACACCTGAAGGAATCATTGCATGGGAGAAAGAACAACAACGCCCTCCGGACTTTCGGCCAGCGAGGAATTGCTGGCCCGGACCTTCGATCATTGGCGGGAAGAATTCCGCAGCATCCTCGAAAACCACCGCCGGGAAATCCAGGATCGCCTCGAGAAGATCGAGCGCGAAATCGAGAAGAAATCGGACAAGGAAAACGTCGAGGTGCTGGTCCGCTCGATCTATTCCGATCTGCACCGGCACGCCGAGGAGATCGACCGGCTGCATGCCCGGGTCGGCTCCAAGATGGGAACCGAGACCATGTGGAAGATCGTCGGCCTGGTGTTGACCATCGGCAGCACCATCGGCGGACTCGTCGGCTTTCTGATCCATCTGTTGCTGAAGGTGAACCCATGAGCTCCCAGGCGCGACTCGGCGACATCAGCAGCCACGGCGGCGTCATCATCACCGGGGCGAGCCGGACGCTGGACAACGGCATGCCGGTGGCCCGTATGGGGGATCTGCACGTCTGTCCCATCCCTGGGCATGGCGTGACGCCCATCGTGACCGGCAGCTTCGACACCATCACCGAAGGATTGCCCAACGCCCGCATCGGCGACATCACCGCCTGCGGAGCCATCATCGTCACCGGCAGTCCCGACACCATCGACAACTGAGGGGGATGCCATGAACAATCTCGAACAGCCGCAGGAACCGCACTACTGGGATGTCTTCCCGAAGCTGATCCGGGTCTCGCGATCCCCATTCGCCCAGCGCATTCCGCTCTCGATCCGGGGTCTACCAGAAGCGCCGGTGTTCGAATCGTCCAATCCCGACGTGGCCAGTGTCGATGAGGACGGCAATGTCGAGTGCGGCTTCGTTCCCGGGGCAGCCATGATCCTGGTCTGGGATTCGCCCGAGCGGCTCAGCCTGCGTCACGTCCAGGTCGAGGTCTATGGCGGCGGCGTCTCCGCACCGGTGGAGGTTCCTTCATGACGGATACCGCGTCAGCCTATAACCACTGGGAGGTACAGCCTCGCTCCATCCGCCTCTCCGCTGGCGAGTTCCAGCAACGGGTACCACTCTCCCTGCGCGGCGACGTTGACGCTCCGGTCTTTGTCTCCAGCAACCCGGAAGTCGCGGAGATCGGGCCGGATGGCGTCATTCGCTGCGGCTGGACCATCGGCAACGCCGTGCTCATGGTCTGGCGATCCTCGGTCCGGGACAGCCTCCGCCATGTACTGGTGGAGGTCCGCGATCCGTCCTGGTTCGCCGACCACCCGGACTTTGCCAGCGGAGCATCGGTTTTCCTCAGTGGCACGGTGGTCAACGCCCTCAACACCAGCGGTGTCGGCAACGCGCTGATCGAATTCCGCCGCTCGGAAACCGGCCCGGCTGCGTACCAGGCCTTCGCCAACGCCTATGGCGGGTTCGAGCTGTCCGTACCCGAGGGGTTCTATTACGTGGAGGTCACCGCGCCGGGATACATCGCCTGGCACGGCTGGGTGAACGCCGACCCCAACACCTCCGGCGACATCCAGATCGTTCTCTCGCCCGAGCTCGACGGCCAGGTCGCTCGCATCGTTTTGCAGTGGGGCCTCAACCCCCGGGATCTCGATTCCCATCTCACCGGACCGACGCCATCGGGCAGTCGCTTCCATGTGTTCTATTCCCACACCATCGAAAACGAGGCGGCGGAATTGGACGTGGACGACACCAGTTCCTACGGGCCGGAGACCATCACCATCCATCGGCTCATCCCCGGCGTCTACCGTTACGCGGTCCACGACTACACCAACCGCAACGCCAATCCGAGCACCGGCCTGGCGCAGTCCGGAGCATCGGTGAAAGTGTTCATGAGCGATGGCCGTGAGCAGACCTTCACCGTTCCCAACGCCCCGGGCACGGTCTGGACCGTGTTCGAAATCGACGGCGCGACCGGAACAGTGACGGCGGTCAACGCCATGAGCTATCAATCCCAACCCGCCAATGTCGGCATGTAATGGAGGTTTTCCATGATTTCCGAAGAACCCGCCGACTTGCAGGCCACTATCGAGCAGACCGATTCCGGCGAGCAGCAGTATGTGCTGCGGGCGCTCTGCGATCACCTGTCCGGCATCCGTGAGGAGCTTTCCGGCATCCGCACGCTGCTGGAGGCCGGTCACGCCGCCTCGGAGGCGATGCGCGGCCAGGCCCAGGCCTATCTGGAAGCCCAGCAGGCCAGGACGCAAGAGTATCTGAATCAGGTACAGGTCGAGCCGGAGCCCGATTTCTATCCCTTCGTCGAACTGCCTGCGGGCACCGAACCCCGGGATCTGCCGGACGGCAACCGGCTCTTCACCTTGCCCGACGGCATGATCCTGCGGACCACTGACGATCAGCGAATCTGCGTCATCGACGCCGGGGAGCAGCAGGTCGTCACCCCCGGACCCGACACGGCCGTCGAGGTCGCCCCGGGACGTCTTTACACACTGGTCGAGTCCTATCTGAGCGCGACCCAGGAGGCAGCCGGTATCAGCGGACTGCCCGCCGGGATCGATCCGACCGCCATGGGCGCGGAACGCTTCGCGGTGGATCTGCCCGAGGGCATCCGTCTCGACGTCGATCACCGGGAGCGGTTCATCACCCTGATCAATCCGGCCGGACCTATCGACATCATCGGCATCGGCCGCATCGAGGGCATCGGTGAAACCATCGTCGTCCGTCTGCTCTCCGGCGGAGCCAAGGGATTCCAGTGCGGCCAGTCCGGCCACGGCGGGTTGATCGAGGCGGACGGAACCATCCACCTGGGGCTCAAGAGCGGTGTGGATCTGGTGATCCGGTTCCAGGGAGAAGCCATTGACGACGACACTTCGGAAAATGGCTGCTCGGGACAGTGCGGCATCGACTGCGAGGAGCGTACCTGATGAGCTTCGACTTTCTCGGCAAGGGATTGCGCTACCCGTTCCGGTTTCAGTCGGTATCCGGCGGCACCCAGATCTCGACCGCCACCTCGCGGGAGCACGAGCACATCCGCGAAAGCATCCTGCAGATCCTCGGCACCCGGATCGGCGAACGGTTCATGAATCCGGAGTTTGGCTCCAGGCTGAAGGATCTGGTGTTCGAACAGAACGACGAGGTGCTCAAGGGCCTGCTGCGCCATTACGTGATCGACGCCATCAAGCGCTGGGAAAAGCGGGTGATCATCACGGAGGTGCGCTTCGACGACCGGCCGCTGAACATCGACGGCAACCTGCTGCTGGTACATATCGCCTACCGGGTGATCCAGAGCCAGGTGGACGGCAACCTGGTCTATCCCTTCTACAGAGAAGACCCGAACAATCCCGCGCCCAGCTATCCCCAGCCTGAAATACCCCCAGAGCCCGAACCCGATCCGGAACCACCGCCGGTGCGCAGCGTGCGCCTGTCGCCGGACGTGCGCTCACTGTTCAATCTGCTCTGGTTCGACGCGGCCGAGATGAGCCCCGATCCGGCGGATTCCTTGATCTGGCCAGCCGGGGAATACGAAGTCGCCTACATCGAGGGAGCCTTTCAGGACCGCAACGGCAAGTGGATCGTCAGCGATCCGGGTGACAACCACGGCCATTACCTGACATTCGAGGGAGCGCCAGAAACGGAAGCGCCCCAGGCCGAGCACGGCCTCTATCTGGCCGCGAGCGGTCTGGGCTTCGACACACAGAGTCAGGCGGAAGACAACGCCGCTGGCACCGTTCACCGGATTACCACGTCGGAGCCTGGCCGCATCGGACTGTTCTATTTCGAGGGCAAGAAGGAATCCCACTACCTCAACAACACCTCCGGGCAGCCCAATCCCGTCTGGCAACTGCGCGGCCCGCTCTGAGGCATCCCGCCTCCGACACATCCAGGCCCCTTCCGGTAAGTAACCGGCGTGGCGAGAGCATCAGGCGCTCTCGCATAACCGCCGAAAACCGGAGAGACCATGGGCCGCGCAAGCATCGGATACATCAACAAGGATTACGAATCGATTCGCCAGGAGCTGCTGGCGAAGATCCCGCAGCTCACCGACCGCTGGACCGATTTCAACCACTCCGATCTCGGCGTCGTCCTGCTCGATCTGTTCTGCGGCGTGGGCGACATGCTGGCCTACTACCTGGACGCCCAGGCGGCGGAGGCCTTTCTGCCCACGGCCCGCCAGCGCCAGAACGTCATCAACCTCTGCAAGCTCATCGGCTACCGGCTGGACTCGCCGGTGGCCTCCACCACCACGCTGCGTTTCCGGCTCTCCGCTCCGCTTGATAAAGACCTGACCATTCCGGCGGGAACGGCCTGCCGCGCCTTGCTGAATGACGGCGAGGCGGATTTCGAGACGGTCGAGGACGGCCTGCTACCGCGAGGCGTGCTCTCGGTGGATATTCCGGCCCGGCAAGGCGTGCGCCGCACCGAGACCTTCACGTCGACGGGGCTGCCATTCCAGCGCATCCGCCTGACCGGCGACGCCATCGCCCAGGGCACCATCACCGTTACGGTGGGGGACGACGCCTGGAGCGAGGTCGATCATTTCCAGGACAGCCTGGCCGACAGCCGCCATTTCATGGCCGATCTGGACGCCCTCGACATCTCCACACTGATTTTCGGCGACGGGCAAAGCGGCGCTGTACCCGCTCAGGGAAGCGCCATCGCCGTCAGCTATCTGCAGACCATCGGGGACCAGGGAAATCTCGGTCCGAACCGGATCACCCAACTGCTGAGTCCGATCTACCTGAACGGCGGCCAGGTCTCCCTGACCGTCACCAACCCGGTGCCCGCCACCGGCGGCGCTTCGCGGGAAGCCCTCGAACACGCTCGCCGACAGGCACCGGCGGAGCTGCGCAGTCTCTGGAAGGCCGTCACCCTGGAGGATTATCAGGCGCTCGCCGAAGGTTACCCCGGCGTCGCCAAGGCCAAGGTGCTCGACACCAATGCCTGCCAGAACATCCGCTATTACAACGTCCAACTGGCCATCGCCCCCAACGGCGGCGGCATGCCTTCGGCGCTGCTCAAGCGGGACCTCGCGGAGTTTCTCGAACGCCGCAAGGTCATCACGGTCGAGATCAACCTGTTCGACCCGATCTACCGGCCCGTTTCCATCGACGCCGAGGTCTACATCTGGCCAGGTGAACCGCTGGAAAATGTGCGCAGCCGCATCGAAGCCGCGCTCTCCGATTTCTTTTCCTTCGACCAAGTCTCCTTCGGTCAGACCATTCACTTCTCCGACCTGGTGGCCCTGATCGACGGTGTGCGCGGGGTCAGTCACATGCACCTCTACGCGCCGCAGCAGGACATCGAGCTGCGCCACGGCGAAATCCCGGTTCTCGGCACCGTCAACCTCGATCTGCGGAGGGCCGGTTGATGTCGGATTGGTTCAAGGACAATCTGCTCGGCCTGCTGCCGCCGCTTTACGAGCACAACGACGAGGCCGGTGACCTGCGCACCTTTCTGAGCCTTCCCGCCGGAACGCTCGACGAACTCAAGCAGGCTATCGACGATTTTCCGGCCATCTTCGACGTCGATCACTGCGACGAACGCTTCCTGCCGCTGCTGGCGAGACTGGTCGGCCTCGAAGTGGACGGCACCTGTTCGCCGGACTGCCAGCGCCGCCGCGTGCGGGAGGCGGTCGAAATCTATCGCCGCAAGGGCACCATCCCGGCCATCGAACGCGACTTCGACGCGCTTGGTTGGCAGGGAGAACTGCAGGAGACCTTCCGCTCGGCTCTGCGTCTCAATGCCCGTTCCAGTCTCAGCAAAGCCAAGCTGCCCGGGCTGGTGTTCAGCCTCGGCGTATTTCGCGTGCTGTGTCTCAACCAGACCGAGGGACTGCGCGACGCCCTGGTGTTTCACCACCCGGCTGGCACCCGCTGTTTCTGGCTCCAATTTTTACTCGAATGGATCGAAGGCGGCGCGATGCTCGACTTCGGGCACGCCAACGCTGTGCGCCGGATCGTGCTGGCGTTTCTCGACGAGACCTTCGTCCTTGGCCGCTCCTCGCTTGGTTCCTGCCGTCACCTGACCAACAAGCAGAGGGCCTGGGAGCTGCTGCAGCTCACCAGCACCACGGAGATGCTCCCGGAAATCGACCGGGCCGCCGTGAAGGTTTCCCGTTTTCACGGCCGCCAGAACCGGATGCGCCTGAACCACAAGGCTCTCAACGATTGGCGGCTTCCATACACCCGCGTCGGCGAGGGCCGGGTTTCCTTCTGCACGCCCATCTACACCGGCCGCGACTTCGAAGGGGATGTGCTGGAAAGCGGCTTCGGGCTGGGCGAGAGCCATCTCAACCGCAAGCCGCTGACCCATGGCGAGACCGCGCTGCGCTACTGCTTCCGGCAGAAGGATTTCTTTTTCGACACGCAGGCGGAACCGGTCGAGCGGGCGGAGGCCAAGTACGACCTGCGCCTGCCCTTGGAATCTCGACACCGTTTCTGCTTCCAGCTTGGCCGCGCCAGGCTCAACGCTGGTCTCGACCTCACCGCCAACCAGGGCGGCATCAGCAATCTGCTGCTCGCCTCCACCGCTGGCTGCGACGCGGACGTCACCCTGGCCGTCGACCGGATCGACCGATGGCGGCGGAGAGGGCCTGTGTTCCGGCTCAACGCGAACACCCTGAACACCCGGTATCTGAGCAATGCGAATCTGACCGGCGAACGGGCCTCGCTTGAAGTCTACGTGGACACAGGTTCTCTCCAGCGCCATCGGGTCGAGACCATGAAGCTGGGCGCGAGCCCGCTCAACACCACCGGCCTGCGTCTCTCCGTGGATCGGACCCGCCCGATGCGCGTCAGCCGCATGCGCCTCAACCAGGCCGGATTCCGCTGGTCGCGGCCGTCCTACCGCTGGCTGTTCCGTCAGCAGGACCTGCACGCGCCCACGCAGGCCGGGTTCGAGGCCGCCACCAACAACTATCGCGCCACCCAGTGGCCCACCTGAAGGAGAACCCATGGCGATTCACCTCTATCTTGACGAAGCGCTGACTCAGCAGATTTCCGAGGGGGATTTCAGCCGCCCCGAGGCCGAGAGTTACAACGGCACCGACGGCGACATCAAGGATCGACAGCTCTACGTCGCCAACGAGCAGACGAGCCTCCCCTCGGCCATCGACGCGGCGCAGACCTCCATCGCCCTGGCCGAACCGCGCTTTGCCGACGGCGAACTCATCATCATCGACGGCGAGCAGATGCTCATCGAAAGCGGCGGCGGCACCGCCAATCTCACCGTGCAGCGGGGCGTTGCCAACACCGCTCCGGCCGCGCACGACGCCGGAACGACCGTCTATTCCGGCTACGACTACACCGGGCTGGTGCTCGATCCCATCGACGAGACCGGTACCGACGAATCGGTCTGGTACCGCCTGGCCCTGACCCAGGCCGAACTCGACACCGCCACCCAGGGCGCACCGCTCAACCTCGGTGACAAGGCCTTCCAGCAGACGCTGTCTTTCTGGCGGCGCTGCACCGTGCTCCCGGGCACGCCGGTGCAAAACAAACTCGACATCAAACTGCGCCTGACCGGCACGGAAAACCCGATTCTTTAAGGAGGCCGCCATGGCATACCACAGCATTCAAGGACTCGCCCACGGTCGGCTCGACCTGCTCAATCAACTGCGGACCTTTCTGGTGACCACCACCGGATGGACCCTGCACGACGATCAGTCGGCCGACCCGCAGCCGTATTTCGTCTTCAAATCGCACGGGGAATCCGGAGCCGAGGACGTCTATCTGCAGTTCCGTATCAGCACCACCTCCGGGCGGATTCACGTCGCCGCATTCCAGTATTGGGACGCGGCCACCCACACCGGCATCAACGAGGCTTCGCACACCAGTTACACCTACCTGCGGGTGGAGGACAGCGCCGACTTCATCTTCTGGCTGTTTGCCGACCTGGACCACGTCTTCGTGGTGACCAAGCTCGTCTCCACCTACTACGGCCATTACAGCGGACTGCTGAAACGCTTCTGGTCCGGGGCCGTCGCGCTCACGCAGGCGGCGGCCACCGCCGGAAGCGGCGTGGTGCTTCAGGTCAACGACGCCACCGTGGTCACGCCCGGACAGGACTATGTGATCAAGGACGACGCGGGCATCGAACGCGTGCGGGTGAGCGCCATCGACACCGCCGTCACGCCGAACACCATTACCGTCGAGACCCTCGTTCGGGATTACGCCTCGGGGGCCAAGATCGGCGAGGACCCGCAGCCGGTCATCAACAGTTACTACAACGCGCCGGGCACCTTCTACGCCGTGAACAAGTTCGACGGCTGGACTTCCGCCTCCGGCCAGCAGGGCCGCTGCGGCGCGGCCAACGGCGGTCTCCAGGGCGAAACCGATCCGGAGATGCGCTACGGCACCACCATCCTTTTTCCCTGGCTCGCCTCGATGTCCGGTTCCGCTGCCTACCAGGAACTGCGCGGCGAACTCATCGAGATCTTCTCCGTGGGCGGCGGCAACGTCGCCTCGGAAGACACCATTCAAATCGGAACGGACAGCTACCGCGTGTTCAACCTGACCACCGGCGGCTGGTGCGCGGTGAAGGAATAAAGCCATGGCAATGCATAGCGGAAAGCTCAAACCCATCAGCACGATCACCGGCCAGCGTCGTCCGGAAACGCTCCTGTCCATGAACCGTGGCCAGGCACTCAAGCTCAGCGGGAGGATTCGCCGTGGCCGTGCATAAGGGACAACTGGCATCCATCACCACCCGCAGAGGCACACGGCGGCCGGAACTGCTCGCCATTGGAGCGGCGCAACCCGGAGCGCTTTTCGAGCTGTTTTCCGGGGCACCGGCCAGGCGCACGGTGATGGTTCGGGCCGACAGCGCAATGCGGGTCGCCCATCGGCTCGAACGTCGATCCGACCTCGCACTTCGCGTGAACAACCGCTTGAACCGGAGCGCCGACCTGTGGCTCGTCGTCCATGGCCGTCTGGGCGTCGATGCCGACGCGGCGGTGCGGGTGACGAGTCCCTGGCAGCGGAGCATCGACACCAGCGTCCGGACTTCCGGCGCACACATCAGCCGATCCGACACCGTCCAGCGCATCGCGATCCCGGCCGGGCTGCTGGCCGACACGCGCCAGATCCTGTTCGCGGTGCTCATCGATCAAGACCACGAAATTCAGACCTAAAGGAGAACAGCAATGGCACTGGGACTCATCGTCAAAACCGGCCGGATACTGACGGCCAAACTCCTCCTCGGCCAGGCCGTGGACGGCATCACCCACTGCGCCATCGGCGACGGGGATGCCAGCTTCACCGACCCGCAGAATCCGCCCGCGCCGGACATCGGCCAGACCGGGCTCAGAAACGAACGCGCCCGCAAGCGCTACTACAAGCGGACTTTCCTCAAGGAGGACGCCGAAGGGGCGCTGCTGGTCAACGGCGTGCGCTACCTCGAAACCGGCGAGGAGACCAACACCATCGGCATTTTCTTCCGCTTCGACGAGGCAGAAGCCAACGGCATCACCATCCGCGAATACGGCTTCTTCGGCGGCGACGTGCAGTACGTGCAAAGCGTCACCGGGGATCTCGCCATGGGCGGCGTGTTCCATCAGGACACCAATCCGACCGGCGAGGTGCTGCGCCCGGGCTACCTGTACGAGGTGAAGAACATTCCCGACTTCAACAAGATTTCCGACACCCGCGTGGAGCTGGTCGGGATCATCAAGATCTAACTGGAGGATTCAAACATGAGCATCTCACGCGAGACATTCGACCCGACCAAGAACTACAAGCGCATCCGCTACCATCAGGATCGCGACCTGCTGGATTCCGAACTCAATGAGCAGCAGGACATCATCAACCTGGAGCGGCGCAAGATCGCCGACATCCTGTTCAAGGAAGGCTCCATCATCATGGGCCTCGAGGTCAGCGCGGCCGCCAACGTCCTGACCATGGCCCCGGGCGTGGTCTACATCGACGGCCATCTGGAACAGGTGAGCGGCGCGACCCTGACCTATGATCCGGCCACCACCAGCGGGGCCGATTACGTCTATGTGGAGCTGCTGAAGTACAACTACGGCTACACCCAGGACCCGGCCCTGATCAATCCGGCCACCGGCGAGCCCACCGCCGAACGGGAAAAATGGGTTCTTTCTCTCAAGGCGACAGACACCAGCGGCCAGACGCTGCCCAACAACGTGGCCGAGCGCCGGGTGATCCCGATCTACAAGTTCGACCGCGAGAGCGGCGATGTCACGCCCACGGTGCAGGAGAAGTCCAACCTCTACCTGCGGGATCTGCTGGGCACGCTGCCGGGCAGCCGGATTACCGTCTCCTCGATCACCGAGGACCAGCTCTCATTCGCCGCCGCCGAGGGTCTCAACTCACTGATTCAGAACCTGGCCGAGCGCACCTTCGACCAGGCCGGAAGCTACCTGGTGCGTGGCTTTGACACCTTCATCGGCGGCGTCGACGACGACAGCGTGGAGGCGATCACCAACGCCGGACGCGCCTACATCCAGGGCTTCCGGCATCAGCGCGATCTGCCCACCTCGACCCTGGTGCCAAAATCCATCGCCACCAAGTCGGTGCGCGGCGAGCAGAAGACCTTCGATATCAACAAGCGCCGCTATCCGGTCAACTCCACGCCGCTCAAGGAGACGACCCAGGTGGAAGCCATCGTCGAGATCACCCGCAACGTCACTCGCGGCTCGGTGGGCGGCGGCGAAGACCTGCTCGATCCCAATCCCGTCGTGGACATCCTCGAGGTCAGCCAGGGGGCGACCATCTTCCAGGAAGGCGTGGACTGGCAGCAGTCGGGCAACCATGTCGACTGGCTCGGCTCCGGCAACGAACCGGCCATCGGCACCACCTACACGGTGCGCTGGACCTACACCAAGCAGATGGTCAAGGGCACCGACTACGTGGACAGCGGCTGGTTCGGACAGGCCAACCATCCGGCGGCCGGAAACTACTTCTATCTGGTCACCGCCTACAACGCCACCGGAGAGACGGCCTTCAACGCCGCTGCGGTCATTGCCCGGGCCACCGCCGCCGGGGAGATGAACAAGCTCTCCTGGTTGCCGGTCAGTGGCGCGACCGGCTATCGCGTCTACCGGGCCGCCACCAACGGCGCACGCACCGACTACAAGCGCCTGATGGAGCTGGGCAGCGAGGCGCTCTCCTACGTCGACGACGGCGTCGAGGAGATCGGCACCGCTTCGCCTCCGGCTACCAACACGGCCGGACTCACCATGTCGCCGGTCCAGCTCGAGCTGGGCAATCTCAACGTGATCAACTTCGGGCGTGGCAGCCTCGGCGACCAGCCGGTGAACGGCTCCAACTGCAGCCTGGATTATGACTATTACCTCGGCCGCCGCGACATCGTTTACGCCACCACCACCGAGATCAAGCGGCTGGAAGGGGCTCCGGCGGATTTTCCGAAGCTGCCCATCGTCCCGGAAAACGCCCTGGGGCTGTGCAGCATCGACTGCCCGCCCAACTCCACCGACATGGAGATCCGCAACTTCGGCCTGACCCGCATCACCATGGACCAGATCCACGACATCATCCAGGACGTCGAGGACCTGAAGTACAACGACGCCCAGTACCAGATGAACAACGAGCTGCAGAACCGGGACGCCCAGACCAAGAAAGGCATCTACTCGGACGACTTCTCGAACACCGCCCAGTCGGACATTTACCACGCCGAATGGGACGCCCGGGTGAACGAGATCGCCCGCTTCGTCGCGCCGGACCGCATTCCGCACTCCAACGCGCTCTCGGTCGATCAGGCGGGCAGCAACGCCAGCTTCTTCGGCAGCCTGGCGCTGCTGCCGGGCAACGAGACCGTGCTGGTGGAACAGAACGACTGGTCCGAAGAGCGCAACATCAACCCCTACGCCGTGTTCGACAAGCCTCCGGCCATGCTGCAGATCACGCCCAACCTCGGGCGGCGCGGCCAGACCGGCATCGCCGTCACCGGTATCAACTTCACCCCGAGCAAGTCCGGCATCGTGCTGCGCTGCGACGGCCAGGTGATGGCCAGCAACCTGATCAGCGACGAGGCCGGTCGGGTCAGCGCCTCCTTCACCATTCCGACCAACGCCCGCAACGGCAACCGCATCGTGGAGATGGCCGACGGCGTCTACTCGGCCCGGGCCAGCCTGCAGATCAACGATCCGCTGGTCATCACCCGCATCGAGCGCATCATCGAGAACCGCATCATTCGCGTACCCGTGGTGCAGGTGGTCTGGCGCACTCAGACCATCTTCGTGCCCCGCGATCCGCTGGCCCAGACCTTCAGCTTCACCCAAAACCAGGTGATCTCAAGCATCGGCCTGCAGTTCACCGCCAGGGACCCGAGCATCCCGGTCACCGTGCAGATTCGCGGTGTCACCACCGGTCTGCCCAACGGCGTGGTGTTCGCCGAGAAGGTGCTGGCCCCGAACGAGATCAGCCTGAGCGGCGAAACCCGCATTCGCTTCGACGACCCGTTCTACGCCGAGGCCAACACCAGCTATTCCGTGGTGCTGCTGACCAACAGCACCAATTACAAGGTGCGCACCGCCACCCTGGGCAAGATGGGCCGCTGGGGCATCATCACCCGGCAGACCTACATGGAAGGCGTGCTGCTGGAGAGCTCCAACGCCGAAACTTGGACGCCGCTCAACGGCTCCGACCTGGCGATGAAGATCTACGGCTACAACTTCCAATCCGAGGGGATGATCCGCTTCCAGCCGATCACCGGCGTGCAGTTTTCCGATATCAACCTCGACGAATACTCGGCCATCCCGCAGGGCACCGGCCTCGACTGGGAATACTCCACCGACGGCGGCGTGACCTGGGACGCCATGGTTCCCGCCGAGGAGGAACGACTGCCCAACCTCGCTACCCGGGTCCAGATCCGCGTGCGCCTGAGCAGCTCGCTTGCCAACGACACCCCGGCCATCAACTTCCGCGACGTCAACCTGGTGGGCTATCTCAACAAGACCACCGGGGCCTACCTGACCCGCGAGAACGAGCTGACCCAGGGGGTGGAATCGACCAAGGCCTATGTGCAGATGCAAATCCCCAGCGGCACCACCCTGCAATGGTTCGCCAGCAACGACGGCGGCCTGACCTGGGAGGCGATGACCATCCAGGAGACCCGGCCCATCGACGAGAACTGGACCGAGTACACCCTGGTGCGCACCTTCACCGACAACACCGGCAACAAGGTCCGCTACAAGGCCGAGATGACCGGCACGCCGCTGATCTACCCACGCATCCATTCGCTGGGCGCGACCCTGAGCTAAGGAGGCACGGCCATGATCGTTCGACGCAAAGGCGGCCTGACCGAGTTCATTCCCACGCCGCAGGAGAAGCGCGACGGCCTGATCCGCGACCACGCCCTGGGCCTGATGGAAAATCTTCACCAGCGCCTGGCGCGGCTGGAACGGACGTCAAAGCTCCCGGCCGCCGAAGCGGAGGCCTTCACGGCGCTGCTGGCGCGGATGCGAGCCGATGAGTCGCGCAACCTCGAGCTGAACGCCAGCCTGATCACCTCTGATACCGCCTCCGGCTGACCCGCTCACTGCCACCGCCAACCCAGAAACCCCGGATACGGCCAGCCCGTTCCGGGGTTTCTGCCGCCTGTGCGCCGCCCAATCCGGCAAACTCGCAAGTCATTGAAAATAAACGTGTTAAATGTCGGCTTCGGCTGTTCTTCTACTTGATTTGTGTCCGGAAAGAAGCATTCATTCATGGTGTGAGCGGAGGCTAAAAAGCCTTGCAAGACAACGACTTAGAAGCGCCATGAACGACGGAGGCACGCATGAACCTGAAAGAGATCCACTACGGGATCGAGATCGAGACCGTAAAACGCACCCGGGAACAGATCGCCTGGGCCATCCACTCGGTGGTGGGCGGCACGGTCCGCCATGTCGGCATCCCCAGCAGCTATGACCCCTGGGAGGTCGAGGACCTGCGCGGCCGCGTCTGGAAGGTGGTGGGGGACGCCTCCCTGACCAGCGTCCCGGCCCATCTGCGGGCCGAGGTGATCAGCCCGGTGCTCAGCTACGACGACATCCCGCAACTGCAGGAGGCGGTCCGGGCCATCCGCCGCGCCGGAGGCAAGATCAACAGCCAGTGCGGCATTCACATCCATATCGACGCCGCACCCTTCGACGGCAGGCACTTGGGGAACCTGGCCAAGATCATCTACAAGCAGGAACCGCTGATTCTCCACGCCCTCGGCATCAGCCGCGACCGGCTCAACCGCTACACCCGGCCGGTCAGCGACGAGCTGATCCAACGCATCGAACAGCATCGCCCGCGCACCAAGGACCAGCTCAACCGCATCTGGTACGGCTACCACAACCGCCAGCCCCAGCACTACGACAACAGCCGCTACCACGGGGTCAACCTGCACAACGTCTGGTATCGGGGCACGGTGGAGTTCCGCTGGTTCGAGGCGACCCTCCACGCGGGACGGATCAAGGCCTACCTGCAGTTCTGCCTCGCCGTCGCCGCCAAGGCGCTCAACGGCCGGGCAGCCTCCAGCCGCAAGCGGGATTTCGATCCCCAGAGCGCCAAGTACGACTTCCGGGTCTTCCTGCTCCACCTCGGCCTGATCGGCGACGAGTTCAAGACCGCCCGCAAGCATCTGATGGCCAACATGCCCGGCGACGCCGCCTTCAAGAACGGACGGCCCAAACCGGAGGACGTTCTGCCGGACGAAACCGAAACCACCACTCTCACCAACGAGGCCGGGCAAGTTCCCGGCCTCACTGTTTAAGGAGGTGCCCCATGAAGATTCTGATCCGCTCCACCACGCTGGACGGCGAACCGATCCCCGGCAGCGGGGAAACCATCCAGGCCGCCGACTGCCTCGAAGTTGTAGAGCTGATGCGCGGCCAGACGCCGTTCACCGCCAGCCGAGCGCCCCGGGACTACATGACCGAGGTGCTTTCCGGCATCGAAGGCGGGCCGACCCAGCCTCTGCCGGAGGAAGCCGCCGCTGCGGCCGCCGAGTTTCTCACCCGTCTGGCCCGGCACGGCCTGATCGAGTTTCTGCCAGACGACAAGGCCTGCGACCCCTGGCCGGAACGATTCCTCGAAGCCTTGGAGACGGTGCGGCTCTCCGGGCGCACCAACATGCTCGACCACCTGGAGGTGACCCGGCTGACCGCCGAGATGGGCTACCCGGAGGTGGCCGAGTGGCTGGCGGACCACCGGCGCGAATACGCGGCCTTCGTCCTCGAAGGGACGAGACCGCTCGGCAAGAACTTCGGCGGCAAGGAGGACCCGGCTCCATGTGCGGACAAGTAGGCATCATCTTCGGCCGCAAGCGCAGACGGCCGGACGAGCGGGATTACCTGCGCGAGGTCTTCATCCGCATGCTGCTGCACAGCGAGGAGCGCGGCCCGCACGCCTCCGGTCTGGCCTGGCTCAAGACCGACGGCAGCCACCGCATCTTCAAGCGGCCGATGCGGGCGCACGAGCTGGTCTACGAGAAGCCGTTCCAGGAGCTGCTCGGGCAGGTCGACAACAAGACCTCCATCCTCATGGGCCACACCCGCTGGCGCACCCGGGGCAACGAGTTCAACAACCGCAACAACCATCCCATCCGGGCCGGGATCGTCATCGGCACCCACAACGGCACCATCTACAACGCCGACCACCTGTTCCGCCGTCTCGGACTGCCGCGCTACGCCGAGGTGGACAGCGAGCTGATCTTCCGCCTGGCCGACCGTTTCGCGCCCGAAGGCCCCATCGACCAGGAGTGCCTGAAGAAGGCGCTTGCCCTCTGTCGCGGCCAGATGAGCGCCGTGCTGGCATCAAAGCTCGACCCCGGCACCATCGCCGTGCTCAAGGGCAACAAGCCGCTCTGCCTGCGCATCCACCGCCAGCACCGGGTGGTGCTCTACGCCTCGGACGACGCCTTTATCGACTTTGCCGTGGACAACGAGAAGGGCTGGCGCGAGCTGGAAGTGCCGCCCATGACCATGCTCACCATCCGCCACGAGGATGTGCGGGCCATCAAGAACAGCGAATTCCGCTTCATACCCCAGGAGCGCAAAGGGACACTGCCCGAAGGAGTGAATGCATGAACATTGGAGACACCGCGAAGCTGAACACAAACCCGGAGGACAGTCCCGAGACCATCCTCCGGCTCTTCGTCTACGGCACCCTGAAACGGGGCTACTGGAACCATCAACGCTTCTGCGCCCAGGCCCGCAGCATCGAACCGGCCGTGGTCTGGGGCAGGCTCTACCACCTCCACGCCGGGTTCCCGGCCATCGAGGTGCCGGAAGGTTTGATCCTGGCCCGGGGCACCGCCGATCCACTGGCCGACGCCCACAGGCAGCAGGAGATCGGCACGCCACGATTCGGCCGCCCGACCGGCGACTGGGATCAGATCCATGGGGAACTGGTGACCTTCACCGACCCGCAGCGGGATTTGCCGCCTATCGACCGGCTGGAAGACTTTCGGCCTGGCGGCCACAGCATGTACCAGCGGGTGATGGTGGCGGTGCTGTGCGGGCGCACCTCGATTCCAGCCTGGATCTACTGGATGCCATGCCCGGCTTATGGGGAGAGAGTCGCCAGCGGCAACTGGGAGCGCACTTGAGCTGCTGTCTGCGGCTTTTTGCGGCTGAAAGCGGTTGACAATCGACTCCGGAAAATGTAATTTAAGAGCCTGTTAAGTTGGGATTATTGTGCTCGACGACCAGGCTTCCGCCGCTGGCGGATATGACGAAAAAGCGAAAGCGTCCGACAGGAGCTGAAAGAAATGGCCGAGATTGAAGACCGCTGGTTATCGGTGGACGAGATATGCAAATACCTCGGGGTCAGCAGTGACACCGTGTATCGCTGGATCGACCGGTTCGGTATGCCAGCGCATCGCATGGGCCGACTCTGGAAGTTCAAGAAGGATCAGGTCGACGCCTGGGTCGAGGCCGGTGGCGCGTCCGCCGACTCGTCCAAGGAAGATGTAGGCAAGGATTCGAAAAAATGAAAAACGGGATACAGGCTAACATCGGAGCGACGCCAGGCCGGAAGGTCTATGCCGTCGACTTGTTCTGCGGGGCGGGTGGACTGACACATGGCCTCGTGAAGGCCGGTGTCGATGTCCGCCTGGGCGTGGACATCGATCCGGCTTGTGAACACCCCTACGTCGCCAACAACAACGCCAGATTCCTGCTCAAATCGGTGGAGGAGCTGGAAGCCAGCGAGCTGGAGCGCCACTACAGAAAGAACGGGATCAAACTCCTCGCCGGTTGCGCTCCGTGCCAGACTTTTTCCACCTACAACCAGAAGGCGACGGAATCCGACAAACGCTGGTGGCTCCTGCTGCAGTTTTCGCGACTCGTGGACGAACTGTCACCGGATCTTGTGACCATGGAGAACGTTCCGCGACTGATCGAACAGAACGTTTTCGACGAGTTCGTGGCCAACCTCGAAGGCAATGGATACTCGGTCGCATACCGGGTCGTCAATTGCGCCGAATACGGCGTCCCTCAACAGCGCAACCGTCTGGTGTTGCTGGCGTCCAAGCTCGGGCCGATCTCACTTCTGACTCCCGAGCAGTTCGGCAAGAGACCGAGAACCGTCAAGGAGGCCATCGGCAACCTGCCTCCTCTATCGGCCGGAACGAGCCACCCGAAAGACCCTCTGCACCAATGCTCCGCTCTTTCCGAAATCAATATGCGCCGCATAAAGGCTTCCAGGCCCGGGGGGACATGGCGTGACTGGCCCAGGGAGTTGGTGGCCGACTGCCACAAGAAATCTTCCGGGAAGACCTACCCCAGCGTCTATGGCCGCATGACTTGGGACGATCCCGCCCCGACGATGACGACCCAATTCTTCGGGTTCGGTAACGGCCGTTTCGGCCACCCGGAGCAAGACAGGGCGATTTCACTCAGAGAAGGCGCGATCCTGCAGAGCTTCCCACCGGATTACGAGTTCACTCGACCGGGAGAACAGGTCTGCCAGAAGTCCATCGGCAGGCTGATCGGCAACGCCGTTCCCGTCACGCTCGGAGAGGTCATCGGAGCCAGCTTGCTGTCGCACGTATCGGAGGCGACCAAGAAAGCGTATCGGTCGAGACGGAGGAGCCGGTCACAATGACAACGACAAACGCAAGTTCGGCGAACGGTGTCGTTCGTTTCGGTGCCGTTCCCGAGCCCGGTCAACTCGTCGAAGTCCGACGTCGTCAATGGGTGGTCACCGATGTTTCCAGTGGAGCCTTGTCACCGGCGAGCAGCGGTGATCAACACCTCGTCGGCCTGTCCTCCCTGGACGAAGATTCCATGGGCGAAGAAATCCAGGTCGTCTGGCAGATGGAGGCCGGAGCCCAGGTCCTGGAAAAGGCGGGTCTGCCGTCGATCACCGGCTGGGACAGCGACGACCGCCTGGAGGCCTTTCTCGACGCCGTTCGCTGGGGAGCCGTCACCAACGCGGATCGCTCTTTTCTGCAATCACCTTTCCGGAGCGGGATAACCATCGAGGACTACCAGCTCGATCCGTTGGTTCGAGCCGTCGAGATGGCCCGCGTCAATCTCCTCATCGCGGACGACGTCGGCTTGGGTAAAACGATCGAGGCGGGACTGGTCATCCAGGAGCTGCTCGTCCGTCATCGCGCCAGGACCGTGTTCGTCGTTTGCCCCGCCAGCCTGCAGGTCAAGTGGCAGACCGAGATGCAGGAGAAATTCGGCCTCGAGTTTCGGATCGTCGACACCGAGTACATCAAGCGCCTCCGTCGCGAACGCGGCATCCACGTGAATCCCTGGACGTCCTATCCACGTCTCGTCACCTCAATGGACTGGATGAAGAGCGGCGAGGGTTTCCGGTTGTTGAAGGACGTACTTCCTCCTCACATTACCTATCCGAGAAAATTCGACATTCTGGTCGTCGACGAGGCGCACAACGTCGCACCGGCGTCGGCATCCATGTATGCCCTGGAAAGCCAGAGAACGCGGCTGGTCCGGTCGCTCGCTCCTCACTTCACCCATCGGCTGTTTTTGAGCGCCACACCCCACAACGGATATCAGGAGTCGTTCACCTCGTTGCTGGAGTTGCTGGACGATCAGCGGTTCGCCAGGACGGTGATGCCGGACGAGAAACAACTTCATCGCGTCATGGTTCGCCGTCTGAAGAGCGACATCGTCGACGCGAACGGCACGCCGGTGTTTCCGGTGCGCAAGCTCGAAGGTCTCGAAATCGACTACGCCGAGGAGGAGCGCCAGATCCACGCCTTGCTCGGAAAGTACACGGCCGACCGTTCGAAGAGCGTCAAGGGCACGCGCTTCGAATATGGAACCGATTTCGTTCACATGCTTCTCAAGAAACGCCTCTTTTCCTCGCCCATGGCTTTCGCGCTCACGCTGGCGAAACATCGGGACACTCTCGAACGAGGCAAGCCAAAAGGCGATCGCGACACCATGGACGATCGCATTCTGCGCAAGGCGATCCTGAAAACCGAAGAGGAATATTCGGACGATTCACTGGTTGAAGAAGCCCAGCACGAAGCGGTCGAGGTGGTGGGCGAACTCGCGCCACCTCTGTCACGCGAGCAGAGAGACATGCTCGACCGTCTCTCCGCATGGGGGGAGAAAGCACGCAACCGCGTCGACTCGAAAGCCAAGGCCATTCTCGACTGGCTCGAGAGCCATCTGAAGACGGATGGACGCTGGAACGGAAAACGAGTGATTCTGTTCACCGAATACCGGGCCACCCATTCGTGGCTCCATCAGATTCTCACCGCCAACGGCTATGGCGGCGATCGCTTGATGTACCTGCACGGAAGCATGCTGCCGGACGAGCGCGAATCGGTCAAAGCCGCGTTCCAGGCGCATCCGGACATTTCACCGGTTCGCATCCTGCTCGCGACCGACGCGGCCTCGGAAGGTATCGACCTCCAGAACCACTGTAACTACCTCATCCATGTCGAGATTCCGTGGAACCCCAATGTCATGGAACAGCGCAACGGCCGTATCGACCGACACGGGCAGAAGGAAGACTCCGTCTTCATCTGGCATCCGGTGGGGAAAGGTTTCTCCGCGAGATCTGCCGACAGATCCGTCAAACCCGGCGATGTCGCGGGCGATCACGAGTATTTGATGCGTGCCGTCCTCAAGATCGACACGATCCGGGAGGACCTCGGCAGCGTCGGACCGGTCATCGCCCGGCAGATCGAAGAAGCCATGCTCGGCAGGCGTAGCGGCCTGGATACCGCCTCGGCGGAAGCCAAGGCCGCCAAGGCGAGGAAGTTCGTCACGGCGGAAAAGCGTCTTCAGGAGCGCATCGCCCGCCTGCACGAGAGACTCATGGAAGCGAAGAACGATTTCCATTTGTCGCCCGAGCACATTTCGCGTGCGGTCGAGGTCGCTTTGGATCTGGCGGAAAAGCCGTCGCTCAAGCCCACCGGATCGACCCACGGCGAAAAGGGAAGCGTTTTCGAAGTGCCCGTCCTCCCCGGTTCCTGGGGCAGAGCCACCGTCGGACTGGAACACCCCCATACCGGCGTTCGCCGCCCGATCACCTTCGACCACGATGTCGCCAAAGGTAGAGACGATGTCGTCCTGGCCCATCTCAACCACCGGTTGGTGCAGATGTGTCTGCGCCTGCTTCGGGAGGAGATCTGGAAGCTCGACGACGTCAAGCGACTTCACCGCGTGGCGGTCCGAACCGTGCCCGACAGTGAATTGCGAGTCCCGGCGGTGGCGGTCTGGTCGCGCTTGGTGATCACCGGCGGAGACCACCATCGCCTTCACGAAGAGCTGACCCTCGCCGGTGGCGAACTCGAACACAAACGGTTCGCCCGGATTTCCCAGGTCGGCAAACTGGAAGCTCTGGTCGCCCAAGGTTCGCCTATCGAACCCGACCAGGCGCTGTTCGACGTTCTGAAGGACAGGTTCGAGCGCCACGAAGACGCTCTCATGGCCGCTGTCGAAGCGAGATCCAGGGACCGCTTGAAGTTTCTCGAGAACACCCTCGACCGGCGCATGAAAAGCGAAATCGCCGATGTCCGAACCGTTCTGGACGAACTTGAGGCCAGCATCCGCAAGGAGCTGAAGTCGGATCGCCAAGGCGGCCAGCTCTATCTGCCCGGGTTCTCGCCCGAGGAGATGGCGCAGGTGAAGAAAGACGTCCATGCCCTGGAAGCCCGTTTGGCTCGGATTCCGGAAGAGCGGGAGGAAGAAAAGGCCGCGATCGAAAAACACTACGCCAAGCCGGTGGATCGAACGTTCCCGGTGGCCGTCGTGTTCCTCGTTCCGCAATCACAGGCAAGGAGGGGCTGATCCGGCATGAAGAATCTATCCAAACACGCCGAATGGCTCTCCCTGATTGAGATATCCGGGCCGTTCCTGACCGTATCCATGCTGGACAAGGCGTTTCCGCAAGGGCTGGAAGCGGTGGAAACTCCGCGACGTCAGAAACTCAGGGCCGCCTACGAGGAATGGCGCGAAGCGGTGGACCAGGAAGACAAACTGTTGCCGGAATTGCACCGGGAATGGGTCCGTCTGGTGCTGACGGAAATGCTCGAATACGACCACGAATCCCTCGTCCATGCGGGCGACTGGCCGGACGAACTCCCAAGCGTTTCGTCGCAGGAACACGCCGGGACGTTCAAACCCGACTGGATCGTCCGCTCTCCCGCAGACGGAAAGCCACGCCTGTTCATCGCCGTTCTGCCGCCGGACACCGATCTCGAGTCGGTCCAGCGAGGTGACGGCTGGCCCGTTTCCCTCCAGGAGCGTATGACCCTGCTCTGCCGCGCCCATGGCGTGCGCGTGGGGCTTTTGACCGATGGCGAACGTTGGATGCTGGTCAACGCGCCGGTGGGTTCCACCTCCAGCCAGGCGTCCTGGTACGCCCGCCTGTGGTTCCAGGAGCCGATCACCCTGAAGGCCTTCCAGTCTTTGCTCGGTGTCCGGCGCTGTTTCGGCCCGGCGGAAGATACCCTGGAATCGCTTCTGGACGAATCCCTCAAGCATCACGAGGAGGTCACGGATACCCTCGGCGAGCAGGTCCGTCGTGCGGTCGAGGTGCTCGTGCAGTGTCTCGACAAGGCCGACGAGGACCGCAACCGGGAACTCCTCCACGACGTGAAACCCGTCGAACTCTACGAGGCCGGGCTTACCGTGATGATGCGGCTGGTGTTCGTCCTCTGTGCCGAAGAGCGTGGGCTGCTCCTTCTCGGCGATTCGGTCTACGACCGGTGCTACGCCGTCTCCACCCTGCGCGGGCAACTGGCGGAAGAGGCGGACCGTCACGGACCGGAGGTGCTCGACCGCCGTCACGATGCCTGGGCCAGACTGCTCGCCGTATTCCGGGTCGTCTATGGTGGCATCGAGCACGAAAGCCTGCGGATGCCCGCCTTGGGCGGCTCGCTGTTCGATCCCGACCGTTTCCCGTTCCTGGAGGGCCGGGCCAAGGGCACCGGTTGGCGGGATACCTCGGCCGCTCCGCTTCCCATCGACAACCGCACCGTGCTGCTGCTTTTGAACTCGCTGCAGATCCTGGAGCAGTCCGGTGGTGCGCTGCTGCTGTCCTACCGTGCGCTCGATGTCGAGCAGATCGGGCATGTCTACGAAGGCCTCCTCGAACACACCGTGGCTCGCGTTCCCCGCGTGACCCTGGGCCTGCAGGGATCACAGAAGGCGAAGAACCCGAACGTGGCTCTCGCGGAACTGGAATCGGCCCGTCTGGACGGCGAGGCGGCGCTCGTCAAATTGGTTCTGGACGTAACCGGGCGGAGCGAATCGGCCATCAGGAACGGTCTGTCCAAGCCCGCCGACGACACGGTCTTCGGTCGGGTGTTGGGTGTCTGTGGTGGAGACACCGAATTGGCCGAGCGTATCCGCCCTTTCACGAACCTGATCCGCACTGACGCCTGGGACGATCCGATCGTCTATCGCGACAACTCGTTCATGGTCACCCTTGGGGCCGACCGGCGCGAGACCGGCACCCATTACACCCCGAAATCCCTCACCGAGAGCATCGTTACCACCACGCTCGAACCGGTGGTGTACATCGGCCCGGCCGAGGGCAAGCCCCGGGAGGAATGGAAGCTCAAGTCTTCGCGGGAAATTCTCGACCTCAAGGTCTGCGACCCCGCCATGGGTTCGGGGGCCTTCCTCGTTCAGGCTTGTCGCTATCTCGGCGAGAAGCTGGTGGAGGCTTGGTTGCACGAAGAGGCAGCCGGAAAGGCCATCACCGTCGACGGCGAGGCGCTCGACCAACTCGGTGCGGAGGAACCCCTGCCACCCCAGCTCGACGAACGGCTGACCATCGCCCGTCGCCTGGTGGCCGAGCGCTGCCTGTACGGCGTGGACATCAACCCGCTGGCCGTGGAGCTGGCCAAACTCTCCATCTGGCTGGTGACTCTCGCCAAGGGCAGGCCGTTCGGTTTTCTCGATCACAACCTTCGCTCCGGCGACAGTCTGCTGGGTATCCACCGGCTGGAACAGCTCACCCGGTTGCGCATGGATACGGAATCCGGGCGGCAGTACCAGCTTCGCATCTTCGGCCAGAACGTCGAGGCGGCCGTTAACGAGGCCATCGAACTGCGCAAGCGGCTCCGCGCCACGACCATTCGGGACATAAAGGATGTCGAAGCCATGGCCCGGCTGGATCGAGAGGCGCGACGGAAACTCGAATCCGTCGAACTGATCGCCGACGCCATGATAGGTGAGGCGCTCCGGTGTGGCGGCAATTCCCGGGCACTCGATACCGCGCTTGACACACTCGCGACCATGGCGGGTGATTTCCTGGGCGGTAACGAGAAGATGGGTGAGCAGATTGTCCGTAAGGCGAAATCCGGCTTGGCTGTCGACTTGCCCGGCTCTAAGTCGATCAGGAAACCCTTTCACTGGAATTTGGAGTTTCCGGAGGTTTTTGGAAGCAAGCAAGGTGGCTTTGACGTATGGGTCAGTAATCCTCCTTTCATGGGTGGGCGCAAGATATCGTCGAACCTAGGCGAGTCCTACGAAAAAGCGATCAAACGACTCCTGATGGACGGTGCCAAAGGTTCTGTGAACCTGGTCGCCTACTTTTTTCTCCGCTCGCTCCTACTGCTTCGGAACACTGGTATCGCTGGCTTCATCGCGACGGACTCCATCACCGAGAGCGACACGCGGACGCAGGCCCTTGCGCGTGTCTTTGAGAGCGCGACGACCTACTTTGGGCTCTCGTCCTTCCCTTGGCCTGGAAAGGCTGGCGTCCACGTCTCAGTGATAGTGTTCAGCCTACGAACTTGGAAAGGGACCGTAGTGTTGGATGGCGAGCAGGTTGAGTCAATCTCGACAATGCTTGAACCCGGATCTGAATTACAAGCTCCTTATCCACTCTCATCTAACGCTGGTTTTTGTTCTGATGGAGTGAAGGTGCAGGGCATCGGTTTCGTTTTAGAAGAAACTGAAGCTCTTTCAATCCTTGCGACGGAACCGGCGTCTAATGCAGTGATCACGAAATACGTTGTCGGTGACGACATCAACAAGTGTCCCCATCAAACCGGTTCTCGATGGGTCATCAACTTCTGGACACGAGAGAAAGACGAGGCCGAAAAATTCAAGACACCATGGGCGATTGTGGAGGAACGAGTGCGTCCGTATCGCGAGAAGCTAACGCGACAGGTGCATGAAAGCTGTTTCTGGAAGTTCTGGGACCGTCGGGAGGCATTCCACAACCGCGTCCGTCAACACGGCAAAGCGCTTGTGGCTTCCAAGTTGTCGAAACACTTCTGTTTGACGTTCGGCAACCCGGCGCACATCTATTCGGAGAAGGTAAAACTCTTCGATTTCAAAACCTACAGCGCTTTCGCCGTTCTCCAGTCGGTCGCACATACAGAATGGGCACTTGTCTGGGGATCGACGACAGGAGAGACGCCTGCATACGTTGGGACGAGCTGCTTCGACACATTCCCGTTTCCGTCTAGCATGCTGGTTGGCGACTCTCTCTCGCACGAGGCGATCGATCCACGTCTTGAGACCGTCGGCAAAGCCTATTTCGAACAACGTGCCACCATGTGCGAAGTGCGGCAGCTGGGATTCACTGCCGTTTACAACTTGGTGCATTCGCAGACTGAAAATGCCGAAGACGTCGTTCGTCTTCGCGAATTGATTGTGCAGCTCGACCGAGCCGTCCTTGCTGCCTACGGATGGCAGGACGTTGAGCCTCATTACCAGTTTGTAGAGACGAAGCGTGGAAGCCGCTTTGGCGTCGACGGCGCATCTCGTGTCGAGGTGCTGAAGCGACTTTCGGCACTGAACCGTCAGCGTTATGAGGAAGAAGTCGCCCGACGGCTGCTTTTCGAGGGCGCACCGCGAACATCATCCCGAGTCCCTCGCTCTGGTCGCTCCAGCTCAGCCGCACCTTCACTGCCTGTCCTTGATTTCGAAGCGAGATCAATTGCTGCCTTGAATGGCACAGATTCAGTCAGCGCCATTTTTGACTTCCTGCGCACCCACGAAGGTTGGCACACCAAGGCCGACATCATAGCTGCCATCCACATCAGCGACGCCAAATGGAAGCCAACCATCGATGACTTGATGGCAAGTGGCAGGATCGAACGTCAAGGCGAACGACGTGGCGCACGATATCGTGCCGTGAAGAATGGAGGCAACCGATGATGATCCTCGGAATTCGCACTTCCCCGACGACCGTTCGCTATGCAGTGCTCGATTGCAACGGAACGGTTGTATCCCTGGTCAATGCCGACTCGGAAAACAAACTCGACTTCCCCGCCGATTGCCGAAGCATCGAACAGAAACTGCACTGGCTCCACCAGGAGCTGGACCGGGTGTTGCGCCAATATCCGGGCATCGAAAGGATCGTCATCAAAGCGAACGAATACGGCCGAGGTGGTGAGAAGGCTTCCTCCCGGGAAGCCGCCTATTTCGACGCGGTCGTATTGATGACAGCGGGCACCCGGCAGCTTCCCGTGGATGTGAAGCTGTACAGGACGATCGGAACTCGCCGCAACGAGGTCAAAACGTTCGCGGAGACCAACGTCGGGGCGACAAACCGCTATTGGAACGAGCAGATGGCAGATGCCGTTTCTGCGGCGTGGTCGGGGAGGAACGATTGATCATGCCTCCTCACGTTCCGCTCAACACGGGAGATCGTCTCTACAAATACGAGCTGCAAGCGCGGCTGGGTGGAGGCGGCTTCGGAGATGTTTGGTTGGCCCACGATCACAGCATTTCCAGGGATGTCGCCGTCAAGGTTCTGGCCACGAACGTCACCATCGATGAGCGGCTGCAGGAAGCTCGCATAGGAAATCATCTGGATCATCAGAACCTGGTGAAGATGCATTACGCCGATGTCGTCCAGCACAACGGCGTCGACATCGTCATCATCGCGATGGACTATCACGCCAACGGCTCGATCATGAATGGAGTAAATGCCGGTAACTTCATGCCCATTCCGGACGTGATTCGCTTCATGGTCGATATCCTGCGCGGGCTGGAGTACCTCCACGAGCTGAATCTATATCACAGCGATATCAAGCCTCAGAACATCCTGGTCGGGACCAGCAACCAGGGAGTCCTCACGGATTATGGCATTTCGTGCCATTCACCCGTCGGCTGCTCCGCGCCACATCGGGGCTTCTACAAGCTCCATGCTGCACCTGAAGTTCTACAAAACGGGCATGTGAGCGTGCAAACCGACATATACCAGGTCGGGATCACCGCTTTCCGGTTGCTCAACGGTCTCGGGATGGTCCGCGACAAATTCAACAGCCTCGGGCAAACCGATTATTACCAACTGGTTCAGCAGGGCAAGGTCGTCCAATCCGGGGATTATTTGCCCTTCATCCCACGGAATTTGAAAAGTGTCGTCAACAAGGCCGTCCACGTCGACCCCGCGAATCGCTATCAATCCGCCGTGGAAATGCGTCGTGCCCTGGAGCGGCTCGGTTATCCGGGATACTGGACCTGCGACCCCTCCGGTGGATTTGTGGGGCACAACGCCAACTACGAGTTTCGCTTCGAGGAGCAGCCAAAGGGGGCCAAACTTTTCGACTTCACGGCATTCAAGAAGAACAAGGCGACCGGCCGGGAAACTCGTGTCGGTGAATATTCGACGAAGAATGTCCACCGAAAGCAGTCTGACGAGGCGAAACGAAATTTCATGCAATGGGTGGTAACAGGATGAACGAAAACGAGAACAACACCGCCAGAAACGCCTGGCTCATCCGTCTCGGTGACGAAGCACGCAACCGGCGCTTTTCTGTGACCGTCGATCACGGCTCTTCACTCTTTCGGGGTGTCGAGGAAGGTGACGGCGTGCTGATCGCCGGTGGCGACCCGTTGGCTGCGGTTTCGTTCGCCCGTATCTACCGCATTCGCGCCAAGCTCGACGAAACGACATTCTTCTTCGATGGCGTCCTTCCCGTGAATGGCGGAAAGACTTTGACCGACCTCGGTGTGACCGCACCCGAATCCAAGGCTGCCATGGTGCGACTGGAGTGGCCGGTATTCGAGGCGGCGCTGAAGACGGCTTGCGGCATCGCCTTCGATGCCCTGCCCGTACTGGAAGGCGATTCCGCCGAGGAACAGGACTACGTGCGGGAACTTCTCCAGTTGGCCGTCATCGATGACCTGCTCGGTCCGGCGGACGGGCCGGTCGAGGAGATCGTGGGCATGAGCGTCCGCGATCGCTACCTGGTCGGCAAGCTGGCTCCGATGGACACGGCTCCGGATGCGGCGGAGACGGACACCTTCGGCGAATCGGGACGTCCGGATTCCGAGGAGCGAGACGATGAAGTCGACACCTCCACCAATCAATCCCTGGTTCCATCGTCCATGGGGTTCACCTTCTGCGTCGACGGCGAACTGGAAAATGTCCAACTGTTCGCCAACTGGGGGCGTTACGAACGGACGCAGAGCGAGCGGGAGAACGAAGAGACGGGCAAATCCCCTCGTTGCTGGAAGCGCATACCCTCGGGCGGCTTCGCCGTGGTCTCCCTGAAGAAGAGGACCATCGAACCGATCCGGATCGACACGGACTGCCCTTCGGTCGTGGTGCAGGGCTCGGTCAGCGCCCCGCTGGAAAACGGCGACAGGCTGGTTACGCTCTTTCTGGTCAACACCCAGACCATGCCCGAACAGAACCAGGATCAGGCCTGGATATTCCAGCCCGAACTGAGCGTGCGGGACATGGAGGGGCGTGCGGTGTTCCGGCGTCGCCCGATCCTTCGGGCCGACGAATTCGACGAGGAGCGTGAAGCACTCGAAATGATCTATCGGGACCGGGTCGAGTTCGCCGTCGGACATGGCATTTCGGTCCACGCGACCGTATCGGAGGATGATCGCGAGCGGGCCACGGAGGTCAGGACCGCCGTTCTGCCCGAGTACGAGATCCAGGTGACCGAAACGCCCGGTCTCGAACCGGAAGACCGCCCGGCCATGCGTCGGATGATTGAGGACGGCCTGCTCGACATGGAGCGACTCGCCGAGCTCGCCACACCCGAAAAGCGCGACGAACTGGTCGCCGGGCTGAAAGTGTTGACGGACGACTACGCGGAGTGGATCGCCGAAAACCGGAATGCCATCGGCAGCGAGGTCGTGGGATACGACATCCCCGCCACCGAAGCGATGGATCGATGCAATCTGATACTGGAAAGGCTGAGAGAAGGCATCGAGGTCCTCGCGTCGGACGACCGGGCGCTGGCCGCCTTCCGGTTCGCCAACCGGGCCATGGCCTCGCAGCGCATTCACAGCATCTACGCGCTCGCCAGGCGCCGTGGAGACGAGGTGACACTCGACGCGTTGAACGTCCGCAAGAACCGCTCGTGGCGACCTTTCCAGTTGGCGTTCATGCTGCTTTCGATTCCGGCACTCGCCGACCCGACTCACCGGGACCGCACCCAACCCTTGGAGGCTTTCGCCGACCTGCTCTGGTTCCCCACCGGCGGCGGCAAGACCGAGGCCTATCTCGGTGTCGCGGCCTTCACCATGGGCGTCCGTCGCCTCCAGGGCGACATGGGCGGCCTCGATGGAGGACGCGGCCTGGCCGTGATCATGCGCTACACCTTGCGGTTGCTGACCCTGCAACAGTTTCAACGGGCCACTGCCCTGATCTGCGCCATGGAAGTGCTGCGCCGGGCCGAACCGGAGGTCTGGGGCGATGCGCCGTTCACCATCGGCCTCTGGGTCGGCCAGCGGGTCACGCCGAACACCACCGACGAAAGCCACGCGGCGATCGAAAAGGAACGGGACGGCAAGTACGGCACGGGGTCGACCCCGGCCCAGTTGACCAGTTGCCCGTGGTGCGGTTCCGAGATCGCTCCCGGGCGGGAGATAAGGGTCGACAGGGATCTCGGCCGAACCTTCGTCTACTGTGGCGACAAGTACGGCCGGTGCGAATTCAGCCAGGCGAAGTCGAAGAACCTGGGGCTTCCGGTCCTGGTGGTGGACGACGAAATCTATCGCCATCCGCCCTCAATGCTGATCGCCACGGTGGACAAGTTCGCCATGATGGCCTGGCGGGGGCAGGTGCGAGCACTCTTCGGCAAGGCGAACCGCGAATGTCCGCGCCACGGGCTGCTCTGGCCCGAGGCCGACTGCAACGGCAATCACACCAAGAAAGGGTCACTGGAAGCGGTCAAGGTCAAAGAGATCACTCCCATCCGGCCGCCGGATCTGATCATCCAGGACGAATTCCATCTGATCAGCGGACCGCTGGGAACCATGGTCGGCCTGTACGAAACCGCCGTGGACGAACTTTCGACCTGGACGGTCGACGGCAAGGCGATCCGGCCCAAGATCGTCGCCTCCACGGCGACGGTACGCAAGGCCGAAGAACAGGTGAACAACGTCTTCCTCCGCAGGGTTTCGGTCTTCCCGCCTCACGGCCTCGATGTCGAGGACAACTTCTTCTCGGTGCAGCGTTCGGTGGAGGACAAGCCCGGGCGTCTCTACATGGGGATCTGTTCGCCGGGCAGCTCCCGTCCCGCTGTTCTGATCCGTGTGTACGTCGCCCTGCTGACCGCCGCCCAATCGCTGTTCCAGCGCTTCGGCGCGGCGGCCGACCCGTACATGACCGTGGTTGGGTATTTCAACTCCCTGCGCGAGTTGGGGGGCATGCGGCGGCTGGCCGAGGACGACGTGCAGACCCGTGCCTATCGCGTCCAGATGAGCGACGTGAAGCGACCGGGGCTGAGCCAGCGTTCGGTACGCATTGTCGACGAGTTGACCTCGCGAGTTTCTAACAAGGAGATTCCCAAGAAGCTCGACCAACTGGAGGTCAAGTTCAAGCCCACCTGGGAAAAGGGCGAGACGCGGGCCATCGACATCGTCCTGGCCACCAACATGCTGTCGGTGGGCGTCGACGTCAATCGTATCGGACTGATGGTCGTCAATGGCCAACCGAAGAACACGGCGGAATACATTCAGGCCACGAGCCGCGTCGGCCGTTCCTTCCCGGGACTCGTCTGTACCGTGCTCACCTGGTCGCGGCCTCGCGATCTGTCCCACTACGAAACGTTCGAGCACTATCACGCGACGTTCTACAAGCATGTCGAGGCCCAGTCCGTCACGCCGTTCGCGGCGAGAGCGCTGGACCGTGGCCTGACCGGCGCGATGGTGAGTCTCCTCCGGCTCGAAAACGATTCCATGAACCCGAATCCCGGGGCGCAATCCCTCGACAGTTCCGGCAAGGCGGAAGCCCTGAGAGCACGGAAGGTGCTGTCCGAGCGTGCTTGGAAGGTGAAAGACAAGGCGGCGAGAACTATCGCCGATACCATGACCGCCGATCGGATCGACCGGTGGGTGAAGGAAGCGGTGAAGGCCGGGCGCAGACTGGGTTACGAGACGGCGCGTGGGCAAGGCGACCTCGCCGCTCTTCTGAAAAAGCCCGGAGCGTTGGCATGGGACGAATTCACGGTCCCCATGTCGATGCGCGAAGTGGAACCCGGAGTTCAACTGATCATGGATGCTTCGAAGCACTCTACCGAACCTCCGTCCTGGAAACCGAAGGTCAAGAAAGCGAACGGAGGTGACGCATGAGTTCCTATCTCGTCGGACAAGTCCGTCCCAGTCAATTGCTCTGGACCTATGGTCCCGGAGCCCTGATCGACCTGCCGAATCTTTCGGTGTTGACCATGGGTCTCGATCGCTGGAATCCGGACCGATGCCCTCCGATCGAGGAGGCACGCCTACTCGCCGCCGTTCGCCGAGTGCTCGGCCCTCAAGTGGAACGGTTGCGGATGCCCCCCTTTCTAAGGGAGGACGGCGTCGACCCCATGTCCGCCGAAGGCAAGATCGGCGTGCCGGTCCGCCCCTTTCCGCGTTGGTTGAGATGCGTCAAATGCGGCTTGCTGGCCGAATACGATTCGGGCCTGTTCGACATCAAGGCCAACCCGTACCGCCCTGAGCAGACCCATTTCGTTCATTCGAACTGCGAGAAAGGCAAGAACGCCGATGCGGTTCCCGCCCGTTTTCTGCTCGCCTGCAGGAACGGTCACCTCGACGATTTTCCGTGGCATTGGTTCGTGCATGGCGGCCCCTCCGAGTGCAAAGGGACGCTGCGTTTCTTCGAGCGAGGCGCATCCCTGCAGACCGAAAACCTCTGGGTCAAATGCGACACCTGCGATGCGGCACGCTCGCTAGTTCATGCCTTCGGGCGGGAGGCGCAGGATAACCTTCCCGCCTGCCGAGGACGGCACCCCCACCTCAACCAGTACGAGGAATGCGGCGAGGACCCCAGAACCATCCTCCTGGGAGCGACCAACGGGTGGTTCCCAATCACGCTTTCGGTTCTCGCGATTCCTCTCGAACGTGACCAACTCGGGCAATTGATTCTGGATGGATGGGAATATTTCTCGGATGCGGAATCGGCCGAAGAGATCAAGGTGATCGTGAAGACCCTGGTCAAGAGCGGCAGCCTGCCGGGAATCGACAAATGGGATCATAGGGACATCTGGAAGGCCGTCGAAGACCGAAAGGAAGGTAGATCGGGCACGACGGTCATATCCGAGGGCGACATCAAGGACCCCGAGTGGGACGTCTTGACCTCGGACGATCCTCCGACGGACTGGCCGCATTTCCTGAGCAGCAAGACCGAAACACCGGAGGGCTATCGAGACCGTCTGGCCAGCGTGTTGTTACTGGAACGTCTCCGCGAAGTGAACGCCCTGATTGGCTACACCCGGGTGGAGGCTCCAGAGGAATCGACCGATCCAGACGAGCGACCGCCGATGGCCGATCTCAGCCGGAACAAGCCCGATTGGATACCCGCCAGTGAAGTGCATGGTGAAGGGATATTCATCAGGTTCGACGAGAATGCCGTGGCCGAATGGGAAAAGCAAAAAGCCGTTCAGGCCAGAAGCCAAAAGCTGGAGGCGGGTCATCGGGGCTGGCGGAACGCACGTGGGCTGGACCCCGACGAGGGTTATCCGGGCATCAGATACGCCATGCTGCACACGTTCGCCCATCTTCTCATTCGGGAGCTGGCTCTCGAATGTGGCTACAACGCGGCGAGCATCCGGGAACGCATCTATGCGAAGAGCGACAGCGAATCTCCCATGGCGGGGGTGTTGCTCTACACGGCGGCGGCCGATTCCGACGGGACCCTCGGTGGACTCGTCGAGCTCGGAAAACCCGAGAATCTGGGACGCTTGATCGAGCAGGCGCTGGATCGCGCCACCGTCTGCTCTTCCGACCCCCTCTGCTCGGAACACAATCCCGGTGTCGATCGTTCGTTGCATTCCGCCGCCTGCCATGCCTGCACCTTCGTCGCCGAGACGTCCTGTGAACGTGGAAATCGTTATCTGGACAGGGCTCTGCTCGTAAAAACATTCGAGGTCTCCGACACCGCTTTCTTCGCCGGGAATGGAGGCTCGAATGGATGACCTTCTGGCAGTGATCGCCGAGCTTGGCCTGGAGTTGCATCCGGATCGTATCTCCACCGTCGCGTCGAAGATCGAGACGCTGGGCTCCGTCGAGCAGTTCGCCTTGACTCGTTCGAGTTTCGGCCCCAACGCCGACAAGGAATTGGTGGGACGTCTGGATCGGGCGTGGCGTAACAGCAAGGACACCTCTCCAAGTGACGTGGCATTCGCTCTCCGGGGAGCGTCTGCGGCGGCGGTCCTGAGAGAGAACCGTGGGGCCGTGGAATTGGTATGGACCGGCCCCTCGACGGGTCAGGTTCCGGTCAGGCACACCGAGCAGGTGCTCTGTGAAGTCATCGAAGCCGCGAAGAGACGGTTGTTTCTCGTCAGCTTCGTCGCCTACGAGGTCGATTCGATCATCCGGGCTCTCCGTGGTGCCATTGGCCGCCAGGTTCAGATCGACGTGTTGCTGGAGTCGTCCGACAAGCATGGCGGGCGGGTGACATACGATTCCGTCAAGGCCATGAAAAGCATTCTCCCCTCGATTGACGTTTACGTCTGGTCGTCGGACAAGAAGGTGCTGCCCGGACAGTTGTCGGGAGCCGTTCATGCCAAATGTGCCGTCGCCGACGGCGAACTGGCTTTCATCACCAGTGCGAATCTGACCTCCGCCGCGATGGAGCGCAACATGGAGCTCGGCGTCCTCGTTAAGGGCGGAGAGCTGCCCTTCGAGCTCCATCGACATCTGGAAGCGCTGATTTCCACGAAGATCATCGAAAGAGTAAATGAGGATAACGACCAATGAACGAGGGAATCGGAACGACCGGCATGGCGGGCAACGACCATTACAGGATGACCGTGGATTTGAACGTCCTGGATCATCTCGGGATCAATCTCTACAGCAACATCGCCGCAGTGTTGACCGAAGCGGTTGCGAACGCGTGGGATGCCGACGCGGAGAACGTCGAGATCGGTATAGATCCGGACGGGAAGTTCATCGAGATCAAGGACGACGGTATCGGAATGTCCATCGAGGACATGAACACCAAGTACCTCCGGGTCGGCTATCGTCGCAGGGACGAGGATCAGGAGACCGGTCGCACGACCGCCAAGGGACGCCCCGTCATGGGCAGAAAGGGCCTTGGCAAGCTGTCTCTGTTCTCCATAGCCAACACGATCGAAGTTCACTCGGCAAAGAACGGCGAGTCCCATGGACTGAGAATGACGATCGACGGAATTCACAAGTCGGTCCAGGACAAGGAGCCTTTTTACAGCCCGGAAAAGCTGCCTCGGGAGGAAATACAAGTCACCAACGGGACCGCGATTCTGTTGAAGGATATCAAGCGCCAGCGTCTCGGACGCGGAGCCACGGCCTTGCGGAAGCGGCTCGCTCGTCGCTTTTCCGTAGTCGGAGAGGCGCACGGATTCAAGATTCTGATCGACGGACATCCGATCAGCACGGCCGATCGGGGCGACTTGCCCATGGTCCAGTTCCTTTGGAGTTTCGGAGACGAAGAGCCGGATCTTTCGTCCGCAGGACAGTTGTTGGAGCGGGAGGCCCTTTCGGATCGGCTCGACGCATGGGATGGGGATTGGTCGGTCACCGGCTGGATAGGGACCGCCCGTTTGCCGAAACAGCTCGACAGCGACGATGCGGGCAACCTGAACAGCATCGTCGTCTTCGCGAGAGGTCGGCTCTTTCACGAAAACATCCTCGACAAGTTGAACGACGGTCGCCTCTACACGAAATACCTCACCGGGCAAATCGAGGCCGACTTCCTCGATGCGGACGACGAACCGGATATAGCCACGAGCGACAGACAGCGAGTTCAGGAGGACGATCCACGATATGTTCAATTGATCGCATTCCTCAGAAAGCAACTAACGCAGGTCGAGAAACGCTGGACGGAATGGCGGCGGCTCCACGAGGTGGAAAAGGCCAAGGAGACGTCACCGGCCCTGGCCGAATGGTTGGAGTCCCTGCCGGAAGGCTTTCGGAAAAGTGCCGAAACCCTGATCGCGAAGCTCAGCGCGTTGCCCGTCGACCAGGACGAGGACCGGAAACTCATGTATCGCCACGGCATCCTGGCGTTCGAGCGTATGAAGTTGCGGGGCTCGGCCGAAGAGTTGGCCGCGCATGTTCACGACATAGACAAGCTCCTGGCCATTCTCGCGGACAGGGACTCCCTCGAGGCTTCGCTTTACCGGGATATCGTGAAGTCCCGCCTCGACGCCATCAAGGATTTTCAGGGAATAGCCGACGACAACGCCAAGGAAAGCGTCCTGCAAAAGTATCTGTTCGATCATCTGTGGCTGCTCGACCCGGCATGGGAAAGAGCGACCGCCAGCGAGGTGATGGAGACGAGACTCACCACCGACGGCGTGCTCACGCAGGACATGACTGAAAAGGAAAGACTCGGGCGTGTCGACATCGCCTATCGGACGATGGCCGGAAAGCACATCATCGTCGAGCTGAAGCGGGTCAAACGGAAAATGAAGCTCCTCGAACTGCAGGAGCAAGGGCAGACCTATGTGGACAAGCTCAAGAAAATCCTGCTCGCCCAGGGCGACGCGACTCCGAACATCGAGGTGGTTTTCGTTCTCGGTGAGCCCATCGACGAGGAAGGGAGCAACCCGGAGCGATTGAAATCTTCCATGGCGGCTATTTCGCCGGGCAGCAGAATCGTCCACTACGACTCTCTCATCAGAGGAGCACAGGAGGCGTATTCCGAGTTCCTGAAAAAGAGCAAGCAGCTCGACAAGCTGGAAAGAATCGTCGACAGGATATGAGCGGCGGTCACCGAGGATGAGCGGCAGTGGATACCGTGGACAAAACGACACGCTCGAGAATCATGTCCAGGGTCGGTCAAAAGGACACCGGCCCGGAGATGAAGCTTCGAAGGTCACTGCACAAAATCGGATTGCGATATCGGCTTCACGACAAGAGGTTGCCGGGATCTCCGGATATCGTCTTCCCCAGGTTCAAGGCGGCTTTGTTCGTCCATGGCTGTTTCTGGCACCGCCACGGTTGCAAGGCGACCACGACGCCCGGAACCAACGTGGATTTCTGGCGCAAGAAGTTCGACGAAAACATCGCCAGAGACCGACGGCACATCGAAGCCCTTCAGGATGCGGGTTGGAGGGTGGCCGTGGTCTGGGAGTGTTCGCTAAAAGGCAAAAGAGCCGACCCCGATGAGGTTGCGAGACTTGTGAGCGAATGGTTGGTGTCGAGCGAGAAGCACAAGGTTATCCCTGAACATGCTCAGACCGTAAGCTCGCGGAGGGAAATCTCGCTTCCCCAGGAGGAGCCATGAATCAGCAGGCACAGCCATCGCCAAGAGAGCATCATTTCTACGTTTCGATTGCCAAGTTCCTTTTCCACCATCCGGAGCATGGCATCGTATCAGTGCGGGACCCGATCAAGATCAAGGATGCAGAGCGATACGGGCTCAGCCCACTCATACTCTATGGGTTGACCGTTGCCGGGTTGCCCATTCGGTGGATGACCTTCACTCCAGTCGATCAGCCCAGGCCCTTCCTGGATGTTCTTCTGGAGGCGTGGCGTAACGCCGAGGGCTTGCGTGGCCGACCGGACATCCTGCGGATCAACCGCCATCTCGCGGCGGCCAGCCCTGAACTGGTAGGGGACATGGCAAAAATCGGAGTCCGGGTCGAGGTCGCCGATGCCAAGGAGAAATCCCTTCCAGCTTCCCTGCGCTCAGCCCAGGACTCCAGCCGGTGGCTGCTGAGGAAGCACGACGGAAATGACCGGTCTCTTACTGGGTCCATTCAGGCCATTTGCCGGTACGCTCAAGTTGACCATGATTTCCGTGTCAGGGATGGCCGCAGAGGCGGCAATAGCCGCGAGGTTGAAGACAGAATCCAGCAGTGGCTGACCTTACCGACACAAGTGCCGGTGTTAACGGTGACCGGTGGACTCGACTGGGAACCCGGTCCATGGCTGTCATCTTGGGAGACATCTCTGCCGCCAGACCAGCCCCGATATTTCAATCACGATGGGTTTGATGGCTGCACCTGGCTACTGACAGGTGAGAAGGCAGCGGAGGATATCGTCGAGGATGATGATTTCTGGGCCGACAGTGACTATGACAACGCGGCCGAAATCGCCAAGAACCTTGTGGCGTGCTGGCCCAACCCGCCTGCAGAGATTGCCAGGTGTGCCGGGATCACCCTGCGGGAACTTCAATGGTTCACCTCGGGGAAGGCGTCCCTTGACCGGCATGCGCGTTTTGACCTGGAGGTCTTGCTCGGCATCGAATACGACGAGAGGATCGGCAGATATGTAGAGGCCGGACCTTATGTCCTGGTGGCCCACAAAACACTGGCCCTCAAGGAAGTCTATGAAGGTATTTCCGGCGGCGGAGATGCATGCCCCTGTGAGATTGTCCCTCGCCAGGGAGCAGCAGACCCAAGCTGGCGATACGTGTTGATCAACACATATGGAGAGCCCCCGAGCATCGTGATGGCACCTCGTGGAGCAAAAATCACGGAGCGCCTTCCGGATTTGCTTATGAATTATGCCGGTACCACGTCTGTCGCACCGGAGTTCTACCGGGATGTCGTTTCTACCTGCGCCCGGGCCTGCCGCGAACCTGTCGCCAACATCCGGGAGATGAAAGACTTTGTGAAACGCTACGAAGCGCACTGGGCAAATTGCGCCTGGCAGCCGGAGTGAACCTGGGTGATTCGAACTGGAATATGCTTGATCATCTGAAGAGCTGGGCCAAAACGATGAAACGGGATATTTTGGCCCTATATCTGGCTGGACGTGATCCAAGGGTCCCTTGGTACGTAAAGTTGTTGGCGGCTGCAACAGCAGCTTATGCGCTCAGCCCCATTGATTTGATTCCGGATTTCATACCCGTAATCGGATATCTGGACGACATAATAATACTGCCGACTGCGATCTGGTTGACGGTGCGGTTGATACCGCAAGAGATTCTCGCTGAGTTGCGGAACGAGGCCAGTCTCAGATTGGCGAAACGTCCCCGAAGTTTTCTCGCAGCAGTTGTCATCGTAACCATTTGGTTGGGGATTGCATTGATGACAGGCTGGCTGTTGTGGCGTCGGTGACTCAGGCGGAAAAGCAGTGCGGCATCGGTTCGATTCCGGGTTTGGGAACCGAACCGGCGTCCGAAAGCCGGATGCGAAGTTGTTGCGGCTCAAGGCCAGGTATCCGGTTTTACTGCAAACCCGTCACCCTCGTCCGGTGCCGGGAAATCAGGGGAGAAAATCGTTTCTCTGGTCGGGTTGACGGGAAATGGTTGTGGGAGATGATTACGGCGTTTATTATCAATGAGTTACGAGGAGCGCGGGCTTCGAGACTGTTTTGCGGTAGGTCGTCGTTCCCTCCACCATTTGAAACGCGACAACCCGTTCCTCCTGAGTCACTATCATGGGTGACGGGTTTTCTTTTTCCTCCTATTTTTGAAGGGTTTGCGCCCGTTTCACATCTTTCCAAAGCACCTGTCCACACCGCCAACTCTCCATATCCACCCGCCATTCTTTCTCTGTTTGGCCTTTGATTCTCTGTTTTCTCCGGACCAAGTCTGAAGCTCGGCCGGAAAGCTAAATCCTCGATTGATGCGGGGTTCCGGCCTGTTGCCGTTTTGGGCGGGTGTCTCAGGGCGCCGCTCGGTGCCGTAACCTGACGTGTTTTTCGAAATCGCCTGTTCGGCACCGAAAAAAAGCGTTGTCAACTCCGGTTTCATGCCTTCGCAAAAAGAGAAGCCGACGCTGATGATCGACTCCGGGGCGATCTATGGTCCGGTCGTGAGTCGGTGACAAAGCCGGCCTGACAGGCTGACTGCACCGGTCCTGCGCCCCGGGGATTTCTGCATCCTGGGCCTGCGGAGCGGTGACCGTGTTGCATCCACGCATTCGCGGAATGAGCATCGGGATGTGGAGCTGCAGGTTGCCGTTGTCGGCCACGGTAATGGTCGGTTTGATCGTCATCGGCTCGCCCTCCGTTCAGTAACTCCGCATGCCGGGCCAGTCGGCTCAACGATTGGGATACGCGCACGATGACGCTCACAACAGCCTCAGCTCAGCCTCTGGTCGGTTGTCTGGCGGCACACCGCTAATCCGCTTAAGCAGCGGCATCCTGAAAACATTACCTGCCGAGAGGCTCGTAGAAGTGCCCGAAATCAGACGTAAAATAGCCTTTTAAGAAAAGTCCGAAAATATGGTTGACTATGTCAACCGTTCGACCTATATTACCGCCTGATGGTGCAGACGGCGTCTAGAATGGCTTTGCGGCAATTGGGCCTCTGTAATTATTTGGAGGTTTTATGAAGCAAACTGCGATTTCAGATATAAGCAGATCATTAATTGAGATTGCTTGGCATTTTGGTCCAAAAGGATTGAATGGCGAATGCTGTGACAATATTACAATGCCGGAATTCATAGCATTGGACAAAGTCGCGACTTCACCGAATTGTCCTGTGCAAGATGTCGGTTATTCGCTTGGATTTACAAAAAGTGGTGCAACCAGGATTGTCAATCGGCTTGAAAAAAAAGGATATGTCGAAAAAGTTAAATCGCATATAGATGCAAGGGTATGCTGTGTGGAGATAACAAAGGCAGGGGAACAGGTTTTGTTATCTGCGAATTCTCGCTATATGGAACAATTCTACGCTCTTGTCTCAAAAATGTCGGAGTATTCCTTGGATGATATTGTTGATGTGCTTACCTCAATGGCAAGAGCACTGAAGGGCTAATTTTTTGACTTTTTAGTTGACATAATCAACTATATCGAGGAAAATTTCAAGATGAACAACCTTGTTGACACTATTCAATATTTCTTGATTATTACCGCAGAGTTGACGGTCCTCTTTTTAGGGATCAGCACGGTTGTGGCACTAGTATTGATGTATATACCGCAAGACAAACTCAGACAGTGGCTCTCACATCGCGGGATATGGGGTAACTTTTTGGGCGCTGTTGTCGGCTCACTAACCCCTTTTTGTGCTTGCTCCACAATACCAATGACACTGGGTATGCTGAACGCCGGGGCACCTTTCGGACCGGTTATGTCATTTGTAATCGCTTCACCTTTGCTGAACCCAATCATTATCAGCATGATCTTCGCACTGATGGGGATAAAGGCTTGCTTGCTCTATTTCGGCGTCACTTTTCTGGGATCGATCCTCTTCGGTGTTTTTCTTGAGAAAATAGGGGGTGTACACTATGTGAAAAAGGTGAGGATCAAATCTAATTGCTGTGGTACTGCCCGCGAGTCTGAAAATCTTCCAATAAATTTTTCTGAAAAATTTAAGGCCTCCTTTATTTCTGCTTGGGGTGATTTCAGAGCTGTATTGATTTACCTGCTTATTGGTGTAGGAATCGGTGCCGGAATATACGGCTACATTCCTCAAGATTTTCTAACAAAAATTGCCGGGCCTGATAACCCGTTTGCTATTCCGATTGCGGCCATTATTGGTATTCCACTTTATATCCGGGCTGAAACAGCTATCCCAATTGGATTGGCGTTGTTTCAAAAAGGCATGAGCATGGGGGCTGTTATCGCTTTGATCATTGGAGGCGCAGGCATGGCCATACCCGAAATGGTCATGCTGGCGAGTATCTTTAGAAAGCGACTGGTCAGCGCAATCGTTGCCGTCATATTTGCTACAGCCGTCGTGGGTGGATATTTATTTAACACAATACTTTAATCAAAAAGGGGAAAATTAATGAAATACAAAAAGAAAACTAGTTTTTTCAAAAAGATATTTGGCGGGGAATCTGCTTGTTGCTCGTTAGATATCGAAGAAATTGATTCAAATGATGAGAAATCTTCTGATTTCAAAAATATTGTATCGAACCGCAGTTGTTGTTCAACGTTGAAGCCTGATCTAAAAAAGGATGGAGAAGGTAATGAGTAAAGGCAAAAACGACAGGAGCAATTGATGGCAGCTTTCAACCTACAGCGCTTTTCGTAGCAGGAAACGCTCCGGCGAATTGGCCGGGATGAACTCCAAAAACCTCGCTCTCTTATCAGATCATCGGCCTGATAGGGTGAATGTGATGTTATAAAATGGACTCCGGGCATGGCATCCACACTGGCGATGCTTCCCTCCGAGTTCATGCTTTTGTCGAAAACCACGGTAAGCTCGCCCGCGTGGGAGTTTTGGTTTCTCATAATAGCGACAACTCCTGGTTTTTTTCATAACCTTGCAGGTACTCATTTGCTGGAAGACCCCTATTTTCCACCTACTGCCTTGCAAGAACGCCCACATTCCGCGAAACAGCCATCAAAAGTACGATCGGTTCCTCGGGCCGACAAAGAGTTCAGACGGCATGCTTTGACGCGTTTGCCGTTGATCTTTCCAAGCCGGTCGTTCGAGAGCCACTCGATGAGACCGCTAACCCATTGTTCAGCAGATTATCCTACGCGTACAACAGTCCAATCAACCTGCCAAGGCCCGCGATCTCCTCCTGCTTGGGCTGATGAAAGGGGAGGCGGCGGCATGATGTTTCAGTCATATCGACAGGTAGACGGAAGTGTGTTGACAATTGGACGATAAAAAACTTGCAATCAGACGGATTGTCTGTTACGGATAGCCGTCATGAGTCAAGAGACCTTGCATCCCCGTTTTCTGCGCCCGCGCATTGAGGAGGCCCTGGCGGATTCGCCGGTGGTGCTGATCCACGGCCCGCGGCAGTGCGGCAAGACTACGCTGGCCCGACTGGTGGGGGATGATTCGGGGTTTGCCACCTTCACCTTTGATGACGATGTGCAGCGGGCGGCGGCACAAGCGGATCCGGTCGGCTACGTGGCCGATCTGCCGGAACGGGCGGTGCTGGACGAGGTACAGCGGGTCCCGGAGCTGTTCACATCGCTCAAGGCAGCTGTGGATACCCGGCGGAAACCCGGCCGGTTTATCCTGACGGGGTCGGCCAATGTGCTGCTGGTGCCCAAGCTTGCGGATTCGCTTGCCGGCAGGATGGAGATTCTCCGGCTCCATCCCTTGTCGCAGGCGGAGGTGGAGCGGAAAACGCCTGATTTTCTGCGCCGGTTATTCGCCGCAGGTTTAAAGGCTGGGCCGTCCGGGCGCCGCCTGGGCAAGGCCCTTTCCGAGCGGGTGGTCGGCGGCGGTTTTCCGGCGGCCCTGGCGCGTGCCAACCAGCGCCGCCGTACCGCCTGGTATCGGGATTACGGTGACACCCTGATTCAGCGCGATATCCGTGACCTGGCGCGTATCAGCGCCCTGGACGCGCTGCCGCGCCTGCTGGCGCTGGCCGCGGGGCAGACCGCGTGTCTGATGAACGTCTCCGAGTTGGCGGCTCCGTTCCAGATCAGCCGTCAGACCATTCGCGAATACCTGACGCTGTTGTCGAGAATCTTCCTGCTGGACGAATTGTCCCCCTGGCACGGCAATCGGATGAAGCGTCTGGTGAAGACGCCCAAGCTGCATATGGGCGACACCGGATTGGCCTGCGCCCTGCTGGGGTTGAACGGCGATACCTTGTGGGCGGACCGTTCGCTTTTCGGTCGGCTCCTGGAAACGTTCGTCTATCAGGAGTTGCGCAGGCACGCCAGTTGGCGGGAGGTGGCGGTGGCTTTCAGCCATTTCCGCGACAAGGACCAGGTGGAAGTGGATGTGGTGCTGGAATCGGAAGGGCGCGTGGCCGGGGTGGAGGTGAAGGCGGCCTCAACCGTGACCGGCGATGATTTCAAGGGTTTGCGCAAGCTGAGAGACGCTGTGCAAAAGAATTTCGCCGCCGGGGTGGTGCTCTACGATGGCGATGCCGTGGCGGGCTTTGGCGACCGGCTCCATGCCGTACCCATCTCACAGTTATGGGAGGGCGACTGATGCTCTGCGCCGAAGATGCCCTCGCACGGCAGACCACCGCCGACTATTTTCAAGTCACCGGGCGCTTTGTCAAAGACATTGAGCGCCGAAGATGCCCTCGTACGGCAGACGACCGCCGAGTACCTGGAACAGGCGTTCGGCTGGGAATCGGTGTATGCCTGCAACAACGAGGATTTCGGACTGGACGGCCTGTCGGGGCGTAAATCGTACCGTGAGGCGGTGTTGACCCGCACCCCGCGGACGAAGATCGAGGAACTGAACCCGGGGCTGCCGATCACGGCGTATGAGGAAAGCCTCGCGGTATTCGACTTGCTGAAGAGGCCGGACCTGACACCGGGCGGAATAAGGCGTATCAAGGGTGTTGCCGTCGATCTGCTCGAAACCCTCAAGGCGGAAAAATTGCGGATCAAGCATTGGCGCGACAAGAAATCAACCCGGGACGCGGTCCGTCTGACGATCCGGGATTATCTCCGGAGCGGAGGAACCGGGTTGCCGGAAACGTATTCAGAGGCGGAAGTGAGGGACAGGACAGAGGCGGTTTTCGTTCATGTATTTCGGGCTTGCCCCACGGTGCCGTCACCCTATTACGCCGGCATGGCGTCGTAGAGAGTAGCGAAGGACAACATGAAATATCAACCGCCCTACACGATTACCCCCGAGATTTTGAACCGGGTCGCCTTGATCAGCGAGGTTATCGGGCGGTTGACCGTGCTCACCGATCAGGCGAGAGCCTTGCGGCTACGACGCATCAACCGTATCCGCACCATTCACGGCTCGCTGGCCATCGAGGGCAATACCCTGAGCGAGTCGCAGATCACCGCGATTCTCGACGGCAAACGGGTCATCGCTCCGCCCCGCGAGGTGCAGGAAGTGAAAAACGCCCTGGCTGCCTACGACCGGTTCGATACATGGAGGCCCGAGGCGGAAACGGACCTGCTGGAGGCGCATCGGATTCTGATGTCCGGCCTGATCGACGAAGCGGGCAGATACCGGCATGGCGGTGTGGGGGTAATGGCAGGTCAACAGTTGATCCATATGGCACCGCCCGCCGAGCGGGTGTCGCAGCTGATGGGTGACCTGTTTGGCTGGCTGGCGGTCGCCAACGCACACCCACTCATTGCCGGCTCGGTCTTTCACTACGAGTTCGAATTCATCCACCCCTTCGCCGATGGCAACGGTCGCATGGGGCGGCTGTGGCAGAGCCTGATTCTCGCCCGCTGGAATCCCCTGTTCGCCAACATCCCGGTGGAAAGCCTAATCTTTGAGCACCAGACCGAGTACTACGCAGCGTTGCAGGAGAGTACCCGTCAGACCGACTCCGCACCCTTCATCGCCTTCATGTTGCGGATGATTCTGGTTACCGTGACGACCTCGACCCCGGAAGTCGCACCGGAAGTTACCCCGGAAGTCAGATTGCTTTCGGTCTTGACCTCCGAGATGACAAGGCAACAGCTCAAAAAGGCGCTCGCGCTTAAAGACGATGAGCATTTCCGCAAGGCCTATCTGCTCCCCGCTTTGGAGGCCGGTCTGGTTGAAATGACCATCCCCGATAAGCCGCGCAGCAGCAAACAAAAATACCGGCTGACTGACAAGGGCCGTCGGGTGATGGCCCAGCACGGCGGTGGATAACTTGCGACAAACTCACGACATGGCTTGTGACATGAAAAGTCCGGCCTTCCACCGTTACCTTGGCATCGACTACTCCGGAGCGGAAACACCGGATTCCGGCCTGAAGGAGCTTCGGGTTTATGAGGCCGGCCGCGAGTCCTTGCCGGGTGGGACGAAGAAAGCGGCCACGAGGTCCTGAATCCACCCTGTCGGCCTCAAATGGAAAGGAACCGTCATGAACGACGAAGTCTATCATAAGCTGGCCAGGGTGCTCGACACGCTGCCCAACGGTTTTCCGGCGACGAAATCCGGCATCGAGCTCAAAATCCTGAAGAAGATCTTCACGCCCGAGGAGGCGGACCTCTTCTGCGATCTGAGATTGACGCGGGAGACCGCCGCGCAGATCGCCAAGCGCACGGGCCGCCCGCCGGAGGGGCTCGAAGAGAAACTGGCATCCATGTGGCGCAGGGGTGAAATCGGCGGGGTGAACCTGGGCGGCGTCCTGATGTTCAAGATGATCCCGTGGATCGTGGGTATTTACGAGTACCAGATCAACCGCATGGATCGTGAATTCGCGGCAATGTGCGAGGATTACTCCCGGTACTGGGGGCGTCAGCTCATGAAGCACGGTCCGCGGATCATGCAGGTGGTTCCCGTCGAGCGGCGGATTCCGGTGAAGCAGGAGGCGCTCACCTACCAGCAGGTTTCAAATCTTATCGAGAACGCCCGGGCGTTCATGGTGAACGAATGCATCTGCAAGAAACAGCGCGGGCTGCTCGATCACCCGTGCTCCAAGCCCAGGGAAGTCTGCCTGGCCCTGTCCCCAGTGCCGGGCGTCTTCGAGGATCATCCGTGGGGCGGGAGAGTCATCGACAGGAAGGAAGCCTACGAAGTCCTTCGCAAAGCGGAGGAAGCCGGGCTCGTCCACCTGACCGTCAACGTGCAGAAGGGGCAGCAATTCATCTGCAATTGCTGCGGATGCTGCTGCGGGATATTGCGGGCGGTGAAAGTGATGCCCCGGATAGTCAATTCGCACTACTGCGCCGAAATCGACCCGGACAAGTGCTCCCATTGCGGTATCTGCGCCGACGAACGGTGCCAGGTGGAGGCAATCAGGGACGAAGGGGACTTCTACCGAATCGTCGGGGACAGGTGCATCGGCTGCGGTCTGTGCGCCACCACCTGCCCGGAAGAAGCCATCGCGTTGATGCGCCGGCAACCCGAGGAACCGGGAACGACGCCCGAGACCGAGGAGGCGTGGATGGAAGAGCGGGCCCGCCAGCGCGGGACCGGCTTCGATGCGTTCAAGTAAGGGTTTTGCCGCGGATGAGGCCCCGCGGAGCGCCCGTTCCGGAGAACGGTTCGCTCGTCTCCCGACCGACCGGCGCTCGCGGGTATCGACAGGCCCGGCGGCACCCCCCGCCTCTCATTCCTCGAACAAGGCGGGGTTTCCCTCTTCGATCGCTTCTATGGCAGCCTGGACGTCATCCCAGGTATCCCTGGGTTCGGCGCGCTCGATCTCGTCCAGGCGCAGCAGCACCCCGGTCCAGTCGAAACCGCCTTTGACGCATTGCTCGATGGCCGTGAGCGGCATGTTTTTCAGCGACACGCTGTCCCACATCACGTGAACGCGCTGTTCTCCGTCCTCGGTGAGAAGAATTTCCGAGGCCCTTCCGTGCCATCCCGAAAAATCGATGCCGAACTCCAGGGCGAGGGTCCCCCCCTTCACGACCACGGTTTCATCATAACGGAAGGGCGAGGGCGTGATGAGGCGATCGTCGACCTCGAACAGTCCCTGTTTGCCTTTCACGGGGAACGGAAGAACGGGACGAACATCCTCCAGCACCCAGGAATAGGCTTCGGGATCGATTTCATCCAGGAGCGCCTCCTCCTCGTCGCCCTTCGCCGCGGGCCGCACATCCGCCAGGTTGACGACGCAAAGCGCCTGACCGTACTGGAAGGTGCAGCCGTACTCGTCCTCCATCTCCTCCATCTCCTCGGTGGAAAACGCGGGCTTTCCCGCCGAACAGACCAGGAGGTCCCCGCGATGGAGCGTGTCCAGGGGCCTGACCTCAATCGTCTTCAGACCGCTGAGAATCTCGAACGCAAACGGTTGCGGAATACTGATTGCTTTCATTCCGGTTCCTTTTCGTGCCCAAATTTCGACCTTGAACGCCACCACGCTCGCGGTGGGAAGGAAAACCCCGAGCCGGGCACCGCGGGAGCCCGGCATAATGAGCGTGCAGAACGGGGAATCTTCATGGAGCGTTTTCCCCGGTTCCTATTGCGGCCGGATCTTCACTCCCCGCAGAAGGACCAGCGCATCCTCCATGGCTTCCGATTCCTTCCTGTGGCTCAGGAAAGTGACGCTCAGCATCAGGTCTCCAACCGCCACGCACGATCGGATGAGATACTTGTACTCCCCGGGCCGGGGGGCCTTGTCGCTTGCGACAAGAAACAGGCCTTTCGCCTGGGGACCTCCGAAAGAATCGATCATCAGTGCGGGCTCCTCGGCACGTGGTGCAAGGTGCTTCTTCTCGGCCTCCATGAGTTGCCTCATTCTCTCCATCGAATTGAAAGCCTTGTCCCCCGCGGGACCCGCCATGGGACTGATCATCAACAGGAATTCCCTCCCCGCGGCCGGAGTGAACTCGACGGTGGACGGCAGATCCTTCTGCGGAGGGCGGATCGTCATCTTCCAGGAACCGGGCGCGTTGAATTCGAGGACGCCATGGCCCGCCACGGTTAATTCTTTCAGGACCGTCTCTTCCGCACGGGCCGGTGACGACCATGCAAGAGCCGACGCGGCGACGAGGATCGAGATCGGGATGATCGACCACTGCGGACGCTTTGTCATGAGGCCGGTGGCAAATCGCACAAGAAGCGGAAACAGACGCATGGGATCCTCCTTTGATTCGATGGTGGTCGATAGCGCCACGGAAAGGTCTGTCGCTCACTCCGCCATGGCCGACCGGAACAATCCACGCCACGACTCCGCCAGACGGGGGAATCGCCGCAATGGCGGCGCCCCCGACATGAAGGACTCCCCGGGTTTGCTTGAAACCGCCGCGCAGTCATGCGAACGGCCCGTTTAACGGGGAATCCGCGCGCGGAAACGGACGGCTTCCGCGCGCGCGGTCGGAGGACCGGCATCGCCTGCCGACGTGGCAAAGGATATTGCCGAATGCGTATCTTTTCCAGCAAAAAGCGAATATTCGGTCGAACGGTCCCCCATGCACCCCTTTCACGAAAACCTGCGGACCGGGGTCTCCCGTGTGCGAGTCGCGATCCTGCCGGCCCCACCGCTTTTTCCGGTTGCTTCCTGAGCGAAAGGTGGGCGAGGGTCATGCGGTTTCTGTTACAATAGAACGCAAGGAGTTCGATACGGATGGACTCCCCGGCAGGAGCACATCTTATATTCACCGAGGTGATGGTGCCGGAAGGCGGTGTCGACCGGCAGACGTTCCTCGTCCGTTCAGTGAGGCATGATCATGTCGGAAGAAGAGAAGATACGGGCAGTGCGGACGTACCTCGAACGGGAATTCCCGGGGTATGCCGTCGAAGACTGGGAGGAAGCCGGGAAAGCCGCGCGGTGTTACAAGATCAGCACGGTCGGCGGCGTTCATCATGCGGTGATCACCAGGGCTTTCATGGAAACGCGGCAGGTGTCCGAAATCGCTCCGTCGCTCGAGGAATTCACCCTCGTCGAACACTTGAGAGAGCTCGGGGCCACGAGAGTGATCGTCACCGCATCGGGGCTCGAGCTCGAAGGGGAGTGAAGGGCGGGCGAGTTCGCACGCTTCCCTGCTGAAACCGATTCATCCGCCCGGCTCCGGTTTCGTCGCGCCTGCATCGGGGGCCGCGCCGTCGCGCCGACTCCGTGGGACCGACGCCGGGCCGGAGAGTACAGCTCATGTTCCTTTCGCTGATCGGTATGTCCGGATCGGGCAAATCGTTCTGGTCCATCAAGCTGGCCGAAGCCGGGTTCACCCGGTTCTCCTGCGACGAGCGCATCGCGCACAAGCTGGGCGCCGAGCTGAAAGCATCCGACGGGACCGCGCTCGAGATGGGGGCATGGATGGGGTTTCCCTTCGAACCCGGATACCAGGCGCGGGAAGCGAGGTACCTCAGCCTGGAGGCCGAAGTGCTCTCGGAAGTGCTCGAGACGCTTCGGAGCGGTATTTCCCCGGAGCGGAACGTCGTCGTGGATACCACGGGCAGCGTGATCTACACCGGAGAAGACCTCCTGGGGGAGCTCAAGCGCCTCACCACCATATTCCATTTCGCCTCGCCCCCGGAAGTCAGGCAGACGATGCTGGAAGCCTACCGGCTGAATCCGCGCCCCGTCCTCTGGCAGGGGATGTTCCGGCGGCTCCCGGGGGAATCCGAAAGCGCGGCGCTGGCCCGCTCCTACTTCCTTCTTCTCTCGGATCGCGAAAGCCGCTACGAACGGCTGGCGGACGTCACGGTGGACCACGCGACCCGCAGCCGTCCCGATTTCGGCGTTCGCTTCTTCCTGGAGAAGTGCCCGGCGGAGTGAACCGGAGGGACAGTTTGGACCGGGGAGGTGCTGTCCGGGCAAACCGGCGGGGGACGTCGGCTCAGGCCGGCGCGCCGCTCTTGCCCGACCGGAGCAGGTCCAGGAAAGACATGGCGATCTGGCGGGCGATAGTGGGCGCATTCCCGCCGGAGCGGTTGTTGACGATGACATTCATATGAATGCCCCGAGCGATCCCGGTCATGGCCAGGCGTGCCGTTTCGTCGATCATCCTCGGCTGCAGCATGCCCTCCACTATTTTGTCGAAAGGATGGGCCATGGCGTATGCGTCTTCGTAGCGCTTTCCCAGGGGGGTCATCAGCCGGATGAGGCTCTGTGCGCCGGTGTTGAAGAAGCGACGGCCCGCGCGGGCAAACTGCTTTTCCAGCGTGGGCAGCCAGGTCCAGTGAGAAAGCACCTGCCCCACGCCGTGCTTTTCGAAGACTTCGAATACCGGTTCCACCAGATATCCTTCCGTTCTCAATTCAAAATGGTAGCGGTTGTCCGGGGGGACGGCCGAGAAAAAGGCATCCAGGTTTTCGGCCAGCCGGGGCGCGGGGATTTTACCGGCGGCGCGCTGGTACTCCTGCTCGAACACGAATCCTTTGATCTTTTCGCCGAGCAGGTCTTGCGCCGGCTGGAGGAACTGCGTGCGGAACTTTTCGGCATCGAGGTAATCGTCGTTGGGGACAAGCCCGGCGGCTCTGCGGACCTTCTGAGCGCAGATCGCCTGGGGAACCTTGAGGAACACCCGGTCCTGCGGTTTCATGCACGCGTTGTACTCGGAGAGGACATGAAAGGACCGGGTCGGACGTCCATCGTCGTCGAGCAGCATGGAATAGAAGGTGAAGTCGAGCTCGAGCACGCGAAAGTGTTCGAAGTATTCCGTTACCGAATCGACGGGCAGAACCTCCTCCCTGAACGAGCCGGCCCCGACTTTGTTGACCCTCCTGCTGATGCGGCCCCGGTACTTTTCCGCAGAATAGATCTGCCCGATCCACCCGGCGTAGCGATCGCTCGCGGTTCCGATGCACAGGTCCGGGTGCAGCCCTCGAAAATCATAGCGGGCCGGATCGAAATCGTTTCCCGGGGTCATATTGCCGCCTTGAGGTGGTGGGAAAGGAGCCGTCTCACGGTCGATGTCGTCCGGGAGTTCTTCCCGCGTTTATGTAATACAACTTTGGGTTCAAGATGAGTGCATTGGGTGGGAGGGGATAAAGCCCTCCCCTTGCTACGTCTGACGGGCACATCGGTCCGTAGGGGTTTATCCCCGTCCGCGTTACCTCCCGACGGGCAGGTTTTGCGTCATCTTGAACGCACCTCAGTATAAGACTCGCGGCAGTCGCCATGCGCCGGGGAGATGAGCGTTCCCTGCGGAGACGGTCACACCACGGCGCGTTGCCGGGGATTTCCCCGTCGTTTCGATCGAAGGGCGATTCACCGGCCGATTCCGGGGCAACTCACCGGGGGGCGACGGCGGAGCGTCATTTGATCGCCTCATAGACGCGGAGCGGCGGGATGTTTCTCAGCTCGTATTTTGACCTTACGATGGGAAAATAGCGGTCCAGATGAACTTTGAGGTGATTGTCGGTCTGAAAGCAGGTTTGATAGACCAGGAACTTTCCACCCTTTTTCAGAGCCCTGTGGGTATTGTAAAGAATGAGATTCTTGAGTTCGTCGTTGAGCAGAATGAACGGGATGCCCGACAGGATGTAGTCCGCCTGGGATTCCCGGCACGCTCTCAGCGTGTCCAGTACGTTTTCAGCGCTGTCGTTCACGATCACCACCCGCGGGTCGTGAATTTTTTTCTTCAGGATGGACCCGAAGTTCTTGTTGCGCTCAATCAGGATCAACCTGGATGCATCATCCATGTTCTTGAGGAGATATCGCGTGAACACGCCGGTACCGGGCCCGTATTCGATGATCACGTTCTGCCGTTCGAAGTCGATTTTGCTGCAGACTCTTTTCACGCCGAACGAAGAGGTGGGTGTGATGGATGCTACATTCCTGTCCTTGACGAAATTCTTCAAATACGTAATCGTATCCATTTTCCGATTGCTCCCGATAACAAGTTGACTTGGATTCATAGAACCCAAAACGGCTGTGCTTCACGGACGGCAGGCGCACGACGGATCGATGCAACGGGCGTCTCCGGCATGCCGCCCCCTCCCACGATCGCGTGAAGGGTCACGAAGACCTCCCGGGATCGGGGCCGGCACCGGGGATTTGTCGAACGATCCGCGCGGAAGCGACGAAGGCCGCTCGCGAGTGCCTGTTCCCACCTTTTCGCGACATCCCGTTTTCATCGTATGGACAAGCCGGGAAAACCTCCCGGCAGACGGAACCTCCGAAAAAAGGGGCGAAGCCCACTGTCCTTCCCGCTGCACCGACGGCGCCGCGTCGGCAGCCGAGCGAGCTTCATGCCCTCATCGCCGCAGGAGGGCCGGCTGGGACGCGAACGGAGGAGCCTCCGGGACTGAAGCTGAAATACCGTGTATAGAGCGATCACCTCGGCAGATTCTCTCGCGACTATCCTGCTGAAATGCTGTGCATATCCACATGCAACATGTGGCCGGAATATCGAAAGCACTATAATATCTAATCGGCGATTATGCAAAACTTTCTTCAAACGGAAAGCCTGCCCGCGGCATCCGGTGCCATCTCATACAATCTTGCGTTCAAGATGACGGCATTGGGTGGGAGGGCATAAAGCTTTCCCCTCGCCACGTCTGACCGGAACATCGGTCCGCAGGAGCGAGGTTATCCCCGCCCGCGTTGCCTTCCGCCGAACAGGTGTGGCGTAATTTTGAGCGCGACCCGCTATCATGCCCCTGCCCCCCCCCGCGCTTGTTCCTGCCGGTAGAGTTGGACCATCGATGCCTTCAAGTGGTATATAGAGAAAGTCCCGAACCCGGGTGGGAAATTCCTTTCAAAAAGGCAGGCCTCCGATGATTCGACCGCAATGGGTGATCTCCGCGCAGGAAAAACCGGAATCGGTCCGTGACGTGGTGCGGATTCTGCTGGCCAACCGGGGAGCCGGGCCGGCATTTCTCGACGGGACCCTCAAAGAGCTGGAGACCTGTCTTGCCATTCGAGGCATGGATGCCGGGGCCGAGCTCATGGCCGAACACCTCGCCGCCGGAACCAGGATCGTGCTCGTGGGCGACTACGATTGCGACGGGATCACCTCTCTGGCCCAGGTTTCCCTGTTCCTGCGAGAGATCGGCTACGGGAATTTCGAAACGGTGGTCCCCCGGCGCTCGGAAGGCTACGGGATTCCGGAGAGGGCGATTCTCGACCACCCCGACGCGGGGCTCTACGTCGCCATGGACTGCGGGACTCTGGATCGCAAGGCCGTGGGAATGGCCCGCGAGAGGGGGGCCGATTGCATCGTGATCGATCATCATGAAGTGCCCGATCAGGGATTGGCCCCGGCGACGGTACTCATCAACCCGAAACACTCGGAATGTGAATCGACCTTCAAGGAGTTCTGCTCATCGGGCCTCACGCTCCTTTTCCTGGCAAGGCTTCGCCGGGCATTGAGGGGTTTCCCCAAGCCTGCGCTGGGCGGAAGATTTCTCATTCTTGCCGCCATAGCGACGGTTGCCGATATGGTGCCCCTGGTGGAAGGCAATCGAATCCTCGTACGCAGCGGCCTCAACTGCGCGAACCAGGTTGACTATCCACCCCTGGACCAACTGGTTCAAAAAGCGGGGCTTTCAGGGAAGTCCATCACGGCCGGGCACCTGGGGTATTATATCGGCCCGAGAATCAATGCGGCCGGGCGAATGGCGGACGCTCGCACCGCCTACGAACTGCTGGTCGAGGACGATCCTTCGGCTGCCGCTCGACTGGCCGAGCAGCTCAATCGGTACAATACGCAGAGGCAGAACCAGGAAGACGCCGTAGTGGGCGAAATCAGGCAGCGACTCGCGGACCGGAAGGTTTTCGGGAGGACGCTGGTGATGGCCGATGCCGGCTGGCCGGCGGGAATCATCGGGATCGTCGCATCGAGAGTCCAGCAGGAATTTCACTACGGTCCGGTGGTCGTGTTTTCCGTCGATGAGGCGGAGGGGATCGCTCGGGGCTCCGCCAGGAGTATTCCGGGGTTCGATATCCACTCGGCGTTGGCTTCCTGTGACGACGTGATGCTGCGTTGGGGAGGCCATAAGATGGCGGCGGGCATGACCATCGCCCTGGACCGAATGGACGAATTCGCACACCGGTTCGAGGAGAGCGCCCTGCATTGGCCGGCCCACGTCTTCCAGCCCCGCGGCAGGGTGGACGCGGAGCTCGACACGGGTTTGATTTCCGTCGACCTCTACCGGGAACTGACGAAACTGGAACCGCACGGTCTGGGCAACCCGACGCCGACCTTCGCTTCACGGGGAGTCAGAGTGCAGGTCAAGAAGACGTTCGGCCGGGACGCAAGCCACCTGCGCCTCCAGCTCGACCAGCGCATCGGCGGAGTGTTCTGGCGCGGGGCAAGGCATTTCCGATCGGCTGGATTGAGAGACGGCGAAACGATGGATGTGGTCTACCAGTTGGATTGGGACGACTACGCCGGTCGCCCCGTCATGCAGGTGAGGGATGCCGGGCGCCTGTTCTGACACGAAGTTACCTAGAAAATAGATTCCCGGGTGAGTCTGTTTTCATGCTTCGCGGGTGTCGCAGGGGGCATGGATAATTGCGTTCAAGAGGGATTTTTCAAACACAAAAGAGCGGGGGAATGATTCCCCCGCACCCCCCAAGTTTCGGCCACACGCGCAGGCGCGTGAGGCCGAACGCTCGGCGCTGTCGGCGACTGGCCGAAGGCCGCCGCCGCAGCGCCACACGGAGCCGCGAAGCGGCGAGGGGGTGTGGGGGATACGTCCCCCACGCTTTTAGAGTATCATTTTGAACGCAAATCCGTATGATACGGTCTGCGGGGGGGGGCTTTGTGCCCCCCGATATCGCCGTTTTGAACCCGATTGCCCATCACGCCCGCATCATCCGCCGAGCATCCAAAATCTGCTCGTTCAGGCAAACCACGTTTCGGGAACGCTTTGCTCGGCATGATCCCGGCCGTTGACGGTGCGGGATCAAAGGCCGGCATCGGCAGGCGAGGAGCGCGTCGATCGAATCTGGGCGAGACGGCTCCGCATTTTCCGGGAGATGCGTTCCCCGATGCTGACCGCTTTTTCTCCATCGATTTCCTTCAACAGGCGCAAGGACCTGATGATGTCCACGGGATTTCCGCTGCTGGCCGTCTGCTGGGCCAGTTCGACCGCTCGCTTGAATGCCTGGAGGGTTCCGTATTCTTGCGACGGCAGGAACGATTCAAGTTGGGCGAAAGCGATTTCCAGGGTGCTCCGCACGGTGTTGTCGGGGTTTTCGTGCACTTCCTCGTAAATGGCGCGGCGGATCGTCTCCTTGGGATACGGGAGTTTTGCCTCGTTTTGCACCGGAGAATTGCACTGCTCGAGTACCTGCCCGTAAGCGGATATGATTTCGTAACGCAGGTCGCGGTCCATGGGCGCAGTAAACCTCAACGGCAGCGAAGACCCGTCGGCCGGGCGCTCGGGTGCCCATACTCCACGATTGCGCGAGATCACCCTGCGGTCGAATACTTTCTTGAGCAGTCGTCCCTTTTTCCACGATGTCATCATGGCTTCACCTCTTTCGTGGTCCCACGGATTCTGCATCGGGAAACGGCCTCTCCGTTCCGCGGGAAGACCGTCGTGGAAGTTCCCGGTGCGCCCCCGGCCGCGAACCTTGTCCGCATCGAAAAGCGGGGAAAGGCGTCGACGCCGGGCAGAGCCCCGGGCGTCGCGTTCAACGCGAATCCGGCGGAACGATTGAGCGTCAATCAGAAAGTGGTTCCGTGGCCTTCAGGCGGCTTATCCCGTTCGGCTTCTTGCTCTCCGGGAAATGTCGAATCTTGCTGCATGTTACAAGTTTCGCAAGGTTTTTCTATCGGGTGAAGACTGTATTTGTGTGAGAAAAATACGGTAGGAAACCGCATGGCGCCCCATTGATTGGACGCGCCCCCGTGTTGTTTCCCGGCCTCGGGCCTCTTTCCCGCGAATACTGTTCCCCTGCGGATGAGAGCGCGGCATGAACCGCCCATGCGGGAAAAGAAAGAGAGCCAGGAAGGAGGAGGGTGGACCTGGCTCTCTCTGAGGAGGAAAGAGCGTGTCTTTCCATTTATATTTTAAGCTCTTAGTCAGGTTTCGGCAAGCAGTGTCGGAATGGAATCCTATCCCGCGGCTTTCACCACCGCTTCCGACAACCAGTACGGCGTCTTCAGGTCTTCAAACACGGACAGGGCGGCTTCGGTCCCCTGGCTCATGGCCGTGACGATCTGCTTGTAGCCGCCTTCCACATCGCCCGCCGAATAAATTCCCGGGATGTTGGTGCGGTGGTGGGAATCGTGCTTGATAAAGCCGTCGGGGGTGATCTCGACCCCCGCTTTCAAGGCCAGCTCCACCGTGGGGGAGTACCCGACGGCAATGAACACGCCATCGGTCGGCACCGTCTGAGTCCGCCCCGTTTTCCCGTTGAAAAGCTCGACCTCGGAAACCCGCTCCTTTCCCCTGATTTCCTTCACTTCAGTGTCCCAGAAGACGGGGATGTTGTTGCCGAGCACGTTCCTTGTGAGGTGTTCCTGGGCGCGGAAGGTATCCCGGCGATGCACCATGGTGACGCCGACCCCGATGTTGTGAAGATACAGCGCCTCCGTTGCCGCGCTGTTTCCGCCGCCCACCACGATCACCTTTTTCCCTTTGAAGAGCGGACCGTCACAGGTTGCGCAATAGCTCACGCCGCGTCCCGCCAGGCGGGCTTCTCCGGGCACCCCCAACTTCTTGTACTCGGCTCCGGTGGCCAGGATGACCGCCCGGGTCAGGAATTTCCTGCGGGTGGTCCGCACTTCGAGGGGGTCGCCGCGAATGATTTCCAGCACCTTCTCGCCTTGAAAGATTTCAGTGTACTCCAGCGCGTGGCTGACCAGGATGTCCACAAGGGTTTTCCCGGGCACTCGCGTGAAGCCGGGATAGTTCTCGACGATGGGCGTTGCGGCCACCTGCCCCCCCAGCTGGCCCGCTTCCACCACCGCGGTCCTCAGCCCGCTTCGCACCGCGTAGATTCCTGCCGTGAGACCGGCCGGACCTCCTCCCACGATCACCAGGTCGACGTCCAGAACGGCAGCGTCGCTTTCCGGGATGAAAACGTTCTGCTGTTCCATCTTCTCCAAGGACAGGAGAAACAGTTCCTCCGTCTGGGCACCCTGCGCGATCAGGACATCGTTCGCGAAAGTCTGGGGAACGCTGAAGGCGCCGTATTTGTCTGCAAGCTCGGGATTGGCCTGAATGTCGATGATCTCGAGCGATATGAATTCCGGGTTTTCAATCGCGGCCCGAATGGCGTTTATCGCCTGTTCCGGGCAGTACGGGCAGGTCGGGCTGACGAAAACCTTGACGTCCCTGGGAGAATCGATCTTCTTCAGGACCTTCCGGGACTGCTCGCTGAGGCTGCCCGTTCCGCTCCCGATGAGAATGAGGGCGCCGAGAAAGGTGCGCCCCTCCTCGCCGAAAGGAGTTCCCATGTAGCGAATCGAATAACGCTCGGGGTCGAAGAGAAAGGTCGGAGCGCCGGTAACGTTCCATTTCCGGGCTTCCGGGTGGTCCATATCATATTCCTTCACCTTGATTCTGTCCGAGAGGTTCCGGAACAGCCGCATCATCTGCTTTGCCGCCGCGCCTAAAGGATCTTTGGACTTGCCGTCGGTGAACAGGAACACGGGCATGTCATGCGGCAAAGCTTTGAAAGCCGCCCTCAACTGGTCCTCGACTTCCGCGCCGAGTTGGCTCTCGCCCGGAGTGGATGAGCCTGCTTGCTTCGGCATGGTGCACCTCATTTTAAGTTATTGTTTTAATTGCCTAAAAAAGCGCATTTGTCCGTCGGTCGATACATTCCAAAGATAAGTTGAATGCGGTCGAAAAGCTACACCGGCGGGGCTTTTTGGGGGATTGGCTCCGAGGTGAATGCAGGCGGGTCAACGGTGTGTGCGGATTGCTCCATGCATGTGCCCGTTCCCCCTTGCGATGGTTGAGTGCATCGCATGGGGGAACGAACCGTCAGTACGGGAAAGATCAGTCAAACCTCCGCGACGTGGTCGTATCGCCCCCCACGCGTCCCTGGACCGTCAGGGTGAAGTAGGAATTCCTGCGGTCGTTGGTAAAAACGAGAGCGGTCTTCTTGGAGCCGGAGTGGCAAGCCTTCGGATTCAGCCGGATTGAGATTCTTCCCTCACCACCGGGAGGGATCGCCTTGTCGATATGGGCGACGGAGGTTCCTCAGCCGGGCGTCACTTTCTTGATCTGCAGCTCGGCCGTGCCGGCGTTCTTTATCTTGAAGTCGTGTACGTAGCTCTTTGATTCGCTCATCTCCCCGAAATCGAAACTGGTCTCGCTCAGCTGCAGCGAAGGTCCATCCTGAACGGCGGCGATGGAGACCGGTTCCTGCGCGGGTGCCGTGCCGGCGGGCGGATCGGCGGCGAGGGCGAAGGCCGCATGCAAGCACGCGACCAGGATACAACAGATGGGTAGCTTGAATATCCGGTGCATTTCTGATGCTCCTTGTTGCTCGAATGATCTTGGGGGCCAACCTTGCTGACATTGTAACGAGATGTTTGATATCGGCGGTTCTCTCGTAAGAGCGAACCGAGTTCCAGCATGACATTTTTCGATCTTCTTGGCAATGTTGTTCTTAACATGTTGTTCTTTACCGTTTCGAACATTTTGCGGATGATCCTGCGGTAATCAGCCGGAATCGCGAATGACAACGGGAGAAGACGCGGTTGATGCGAAACCGCCGGTTCCTGACGACAGGACATTCCGGGGGAGTCTCAGGCGCTCCCTCGCCGTGAAGGCGAAAGTCCCTGCCGTGCTTGGATTCTCTTCAGGACCGGGAGGCGGAAAACCGGGCCGGCGGAAAGGGAGCCTCGGCATTCCGCGGTTCCGCCCTCGGGACGGGCGGTTTGCCGCTTTTCGCCGGACTTTGCGCCGTGTCTTGAAGCGCTCGTGCACTTGCCTCGCATAGGAATCGTCCCCGAGCGTCCGGACTCGCATCGACCGGATGAACCGGATTGCCGTGTTCGGGGAGGCGGGTGGTCGTGAAACGGCATAATCGGAGAAAAGCGCTCTCTTCAGGAGACCTCCGCGTGGAAAAGGGCCGACTTTGTAGACAAATCTCGCAATATGCTCGTTATATAGATTAGGGAAACCGGCGGGACCGGGTTTCCAGGCAGCGGTGAATGCGCGGCTCCCGCGGGCGTCGCGCGAGGTGCGAAAGAATGGCGCGCGGGTTTCTCCGAAAAGTGATGGCGACATGACCCGGAGCGTTGCAGGCACGGGGCGCGCGCGACTTTTCGGGCGGCAGGCGCGAGGATGAGCAGGGGCGGTTCCGGATCGAACCGCGGGCGCGGAGGCGGCTTCGACGCCGGATGGAAGACAGATCGTGGAGCGAACGGGAGATGACATCCCTTCGTTATTCGTCATGACAGGGCGCGTTTTCTCTATCCTTCCTCTTGACGGGAAAGGCTTGACTGTTTGAGTATGTGTTCGGCATATTCTCAGGCCATTTGGTTGTGGGGGGACGGAATAAGGCAAGTACCGGACGAAGGCGCCGGCGCGAATCCGGAGGGGCGCCCTGTCAAGGTGAAGCATCAGACGATGTCAGACCAGGATCAATCCAATCCGGCGCAGGGCGGCACCGATGACGTCGCGCTGCTCGCGGAAAGAGCTCGGGACGGGGACGCGGCGGCCTTCGGTCGCCTGGTGGATCTGTTCCAGGATGAGATTTTCCGGATGGTCTATTATCGGACCCGGTCGCGCCCGGACGCGGAGGATTTGACGCAGGACGTGTTTCTTCAGGCCTTCAAGAACCTGGGCAAGCTCAAGGACTTCGACCGGTTCCGGGCCTGGCTGTACAGCATTGCGGTGAACCGGGTGCGTGACTTCTATCGAAAGAAGCGATTGCTCTCGTTCTTTGGTCTGATGGGTGAAGAAGGAAGTTCCGAAGCTCCCGAGGACAGGCCCGATCACGGTCCCGGAGCGTTGGAGCAGCTTGTGAGAGAGGAATTCTGGGTGAGGGTGAGGCAATTGTCGGAGACATTTTCAGGCGCGGAGCGCGAGGTTTTTTTTCTGAGATTCCTCGACAATCTCAGCATCAAGGAGATATCCCATACTCTCCACAAGAGCGAGAGCGCGGTCAAAACCCATCTGTACCGGGCGCTCCAGAAGTTCAGGGATCACTCGGAGGCGGGTGAATTTCTGGAAGGGGATAGGACATGTCCGTGATGAAAGAAAACCATGTGGACGAGGAGCAAATCCTCAAGGCCATTGTGGATGAGGGCGATCTGTCCGAGGAAGCGCGGAGGCATCTGGCCGGCTGCGGCGACTGCCGGGCCCGCCTGGCGCATATCCGGGGACAGCTCTCGGATTTCGGCCGGAAGGCGGAGCGGTATGCTCCCGTGATGTACAGGAAAGTGAAGGTGCCCCGCCGGGCGAAGCGCTTCCTGCCTTCCTGGCTGGATTTCCGCCGTCCCGTCACGGTGGGTTTTGCGCTCGCTTCCGTGCTGCTCGTCATTATCGGGTTCAATCTCTTCGGAACGAGTCCCGAAACCAGGACCGCCATGGTGTACCGCGAGATGGCCAACGATGAAAAGCTGATTTCGGAGATCACCAGTCTCGAAGACGACGCGCTTCCGCAATTCTATCGAGACGTGTCCGAAGGCCTGGAGGGAGACGACGGGGAGACTTCCCTGCTGCGGACGGGTCCCGGATTCGGGAACGGAATTTCCTTGACGATCACGGTCGAGAAGGATGAGGTATGCTGAGGAAGGTGTGCGCCGGCTTGCTGCTGTTAGTGCTCGTGGCCTTGCCGTCGTTCGCCGCGGGGCAGGACATGTTTCCGGGGCAGTGGTGGCGCCTGCCTCAGGCGGGAGAGATGTTCGGCCTCACCGAAAAGCAGAAACTGCAACTGGACGACCTCTATTTCAAGAACCGCCGGAACCTTTCGGCTCTGAAAAAAGCGCTGGAAAACGAACGGGCCAGGTTTTCGGCCGTCATGGAACGCGAACCGCTCAACGAGGCGGCGGTCATGGCTCAATTCGGCAGGCTCGAGGAAGCCAGGACGCAGCTCTCCGCCGAAAGAGTGCATTATATACTCGAGCTTCGGAAGTTGCTCGGCCAGGAGCGATTTCAACGGGTGAAGACCTATTTCAGCAAGTTAAGAGACAAGAAGAGCAAAATGACCGGGACCTACTCCCCTTATCCCACCAAGAAGCGAGGGGTCATCATGAGCCCCTGGGGGATCACGATTCAGAGAAGATAGTCTGCTGAAGCAAAGCCGTCTCTCCATCCCGGGGCGCGGGAAGTGGGACGAGTGGAGGATGGACGCGGAATTTGTTCCCGGCCCATCCGCGGGGGATGCGAGTTGACCGGGGAAAGCGGACGGCGCGCGGCATGAAAACGAATCGAGCGCCGACGGAGCCTTGGGCTCATCGCGGCACTGAAGAGGAAACCGCCGCGAAAAGCTTTTGACGAATTCGGCGGCGGAGCAGATCGCGGGAATCCCGTGCAAAGAATCGGCGACCGGCCCCCGGCCAAGGCTCCGTCCGGTGCCTTTCCCGAGGGCGAGCAGTCGCCGTCCCGACAGTCATGATCGACAATGCCCGCTTAGAAACCTCTTCCTCCGCGGCGTATTTCGACAAGGTCCCCGGCGGTAAAGCTCAACTCATAAACATAATCCCGAGGTCCCAGATTGTAGGTCCACTTTTCCGTGTAACTCCAGTCTCCCGAAGGAAACCCCCTGTGGAATCCTCCGCCGGTTTCCTCCCTGCCAAAGGGTGGTCCGCACGAGTGTTCGACCTTGTACTTGCTGTCGCCCAGCCGGATCAGCGTGCTTCCGCAACGGAAATCGGAGACTTGGCTGTCGGCGAGGGCAACGCCCGCAATCGAGATAAAGAACAGGAAAACCAGGAGCGGAATCATTCTTCTCATCAGTGTATCCTTCGGCTAAGGAGTGTCGGGTTTCACCGGCAACCTTCGGGCACTCGGATGCCCGTTGCCGGTCCGGGACGTCTTTTCATCGGCGGTATTGGTATCACCATCAGGTAATCGGCAATTCCCGCCGCTGCATTAAGCTGCTTAACAAACGTTTGACAAAAAGAATGATATCTTCTTCTGCAATATAGAACGAGCGTGTGCTCATGTCCAACGCAACTATCGATGAATGCGGGGAGGCAGGCCGAAGAGAACAATCGATTGCACGATTCCGAATGGAAGGATATGAAAACGACAGGAGGCGGCCCCGCCATGCATCAGGCAGGGTCGATCCATACGGGGCAAACCTTTCGATGCCGTGAAGGACCATTCAGCGGTCGACGGGCTGCGCATCCCCGTCAGGCGGGTCGGTCCCTTCCTCCAGCTTATGGGTCTCGATGAAAGCTCGCAGGGCGGCCACTTGTTCCTCGGAGAGCTTGAAGAACTGCACGCCACATCGCCTCACTTTCAGCAGGCCCTGGGATTCGTCGATCAGCTCCATGTCATAGACGACCCTGCAGGGGAGCTTGCCAACCTGCAGCTGTTCGTCCGAATCGAAAATCTCGAGCTGTGACGATTCACCCGTCTGCTCGTTGATCCCCACGTAACGAAGCCCGACGCCGGCTTCGCTGATGTCCAGGATTTCGCCCATCTTCACAAAGTCCTCGGATGGGTTGAAAAAAGCAGCGAATGCCTTGCCGTTGATCCGGAACCTCTTGGTTTTTCTTGCGTCTTTCTGGTTCTTTCCCCAAACCATAGAACCTGCTCCACGGACCTCGAGACGGAATCGGACCTCAGCACTTCCGGGACCGACACAATCCCACGAGCTTCCAGTGACAATTTTTGTCAGGATGCGGACGCAACTTGTCTTGCTTGCGTCGGGCTCATTATCCCCAATTTGTCTTCAGGCAGGCCGAAAATCTCGATAAAAGACTTGATTTCAGCGACTTGTCCTTTGCTGAGATCCCCGAACTTCACGCCGCACCGGCGCACTTTCAGCATGCCGCTGGATTCGCTCGTCAACTCGATGTCGTACATGACCTTGCAGGGCAGCTTGCCGATGTGGACGTTGGAATCCACCGCTCCGAATATCTCCAGGTGGGTCGAGCCCTTGGTTTGTTCATCCAATGCGATGTATCGAATCGCCAGACCTCCGAGGCTGATGTCCAGAATCTGCCCGAGGCTGAGGAATTCATGAGTCGGAGTAAAAAATGCAACCAACGCGCTGCCGTTGGTACGGTGGCGCCGGTATTTTCTCATCTCGCTGAAGCTTTTCTTTTTTTCCATCGGATGCACTCCAAGTCCCGGAAGAAATGTCCCCAAACAGCATCGCCCCATTCAGTGGTATAGGGCCTGACTCTCGCCCCGCCTCCCAACGCTTTCAGGAATCATGCCTAATCACGCTATTTGTTAAATTTTTTTTAGTTAACGTTATTCCTGAGAAGCTGCAAGACTCTCCGACCCTAAAGTTCGAAGGTTCCTACATCCTTATCAGGACAGTTTCCGTGGGTTGGGAAAGGATTAGGCATGGCCCGATTTCAGCATGCAAAAAGTGCAAAAATGGGCCGCGGGAATCCCTGTCGAAGACCTCGAGTTCGTGTGTTTCCATTTCATGCCGCCCCTGAATGGCAAGGCCGGGTAAAAAATGTGGCAGGTTATGGACAAATTTTGTCACCGGGGTCCGGAGAGGTGGGCCGACGTTTTCCGTGCTGCCGGAACGCTTGCGGCACGGCCAATGGCCCGGTCGCGCGGCAGCTCCAAATGTTGCCCCGCTTTTCCGACTTTCTGATATCATGCGAATCACCGCCGAAGTCCGTTCAGGAAGGGGTAAGCTCCTTTCATCCATCCCCGCGAACGGGCATGAGCCGGACGCTTTCAACGAAGCATGAAAAGACGTCGGACGTGGTCCGCTTCGCGCGGGCGCTCATTCCCGAAAGCATTTGAACGGTGCGAAACGGTTCCGTGCCCGCGTGGATCGAGACCTCCCGCCCCTGTTTTTCGTTCAATGCGGGAATCCGGGTCTTTCATGGCTTTGGGGCGGCCGGCCTTCGCCGGGACTCCATTGTGACCGGGGTCGAGAAAAGTGCTCCGGGAGGAGCCCGCCCGGGGGAGCGTCGTACCGAAGGCAGAACCCTTACCGAGGGGGAGAGAGGATATGAAAACCCATCTCGACCGTCCGTCGCCCGCTCGCGATCTTGCCGCCGCCAATCTCGGCGGATTCGGGACCATTTTGGCAGATCCGCCCTGGCGCTTCACCAACAGGACCGGCAAGGTCGCTCCCGAACATCGAAGGCTGTCGCGCTACGGCACCCTCACGTTCGCGGAAATCCTGGCACTGCCCGTGAAGGACATCGCGCTTTTGCAGAGCCACCTCTACCTGTGGGTACCCAACGCGCTCCTGGGGGAGGGCCTCGAGGTGATGAGGGCCTGGGGATTTGCCTACAAGACGAACCTGGTCTGGTACAAGATCAGGAAGGATGGAGGGCCGGACGGAAGGGGCGTCGGCTTCTATTTCCGGAACGTGACGGAACTGGTGCTTTTCGGCGTGCGCGGCAGCCTGCGCACCCATGCCCCCGGGAGAACGCAGGTCAACATCATTCAGAGCCGAAAGCGGGAACATTCGAGAAAGCCCGAGGAGCTCTACGCCATCATAGAACGCTGCAGCCCCGGGCCGTACCTTGAGCTCTTCGCCCGGCACCGCAAAAAGAACTGGTCGCAGTGGGGCAACGAGTTGGATGGAGTGGAGAGAGTCAGACCGCCGTCTCAACTTCCACTGTTCTGATTCCGACCCGCATCGCGGGCCTGTGAATCACTGGCTGCAGTGCAGGGGACGGCGTATTTCCCGGAGCTTTCTTGACATCCCGCTTCGCGACGGACATTCCCGCCGCGCGCTCGACGGTGGGAGTTCGCTTCAGGGTGGAGGCCGAATGATTTTCACCAATCCGCCGAAAAACTTCTGAGACGCGCAAAAGGTCAGATGCAATCTTCGAATATCCCGATGGGAAACGCAAAGGAAAGGTCGGTGGAAGTGGTTTTTGCGGTTTCAGGGCACCCAGCCGTCGCTTCAGTTGAAAGCGTCGTCTTGCTGAAGGCCGACCGGTCACGGCCGGTTCATCTCAACGGCTTGCGCCCACAAACCGCCATGAGCCGAGGGCTAAAAACGAAGCTCGAAAATGGGCCGGTTTGGAGCATCTTGCCACAAGGCACGGGAGGAGAGCGGCACTCACACGGTTGCTCAACGGCCGCCGCCGCCGCCACCGCCACCGCCACCGCCGCCGCCGCCGCCACCGCCACCGCCGCCGCCACCGCCACCGCCGCCGCCACCGCCACCGCCGCCGCCACCGCCACCGGCGGAGCCACCAGGTCCACCGTGTCCAGCGCCCGATGGTCCCCCGGGACCGTGCCCGGACCCCGGAGCGCCGACACCGGTTCCCGCGCGCGAGCCTCCCACCTGGGGTCCCCTGGCTCCAAGGTCAGCTGCTGTAACGCTCAGCAGGGATGAAAGCCGGCTTGCCGGGGCATTGCTTTGGATGACGGCCAGCGCGGCCGCGGTGATCTCCTCGTCGGGAGTCCCTTTGCTTCTGGCAGTGGAGAGGATACGTCCGAAATCGGCCTGTTCCGCCGTGAAATAATTGCGCTGCAGACCCGAGGAAACAATCTGCGCGGCCAGGCCGTCATTGAAGCGAACCTGCTTCAAAGAGGCGAGCAGTTCCGCGCTGCGGATCAGCACGGGTAAAGGTGCGGTGGGAGCGGAGCCGGACAATTGCCGGAGGTCTTCCATGGTCAGTCCTGCATTGAGAAGCTCCGCCAATCGGACATGGTATTCCATGGAAACCCGGGTCCCCTGAGATTCTCGCCCTTCCGGGCGGCTTGCGATCAGGGACCGGCTGAAGCGATAATCATCCAGCTTCTTTTCCAGGACTTGTACGATTCTCGCCGGAGCCACGCCCTTGGCGATTCCCTCCTCGATCTTGCTCACGAACGGCTGTGGGGGAAATCCCTCCTTTTGCGTTGCGATCAGCACTCGCAGAAGCTTTTCAACCTGCGCCGGATCGAAGGCATGCTCATACCCGAGCGCCAGCAAACGGTTCAATGTAGCCGGATGAACACCCGCGGCCTCCCCCTCCCGCAGGGTGCCCGCGAGGTCGATACCCGCCCCTTGGACCCTCGCGGGATGTGCGCCGCAGAGGAGAACGAGCAAAAGTGTCAGGCCCAGGGTGAGATTCCTAAATCGAATTCCCATTTCCGTATCCTACGAGCAGGACTGCGTTGTGATTTCCAAAGCCGTCTTCTTCATGGAGGCCCGCGCCGGGGTCGGGGATGATCTTCTTGCCGTCCACCACGAAGGCGTATTCGTACCGACCGGACGGAAGCTGCAGCGTGACCGTCCAGCGTGTTTCCCCGTCGACGGTCCGCGGTTCGCATGGTTCGGCGCGCCACCCGTTGAAGGAGCCCATCACCGCGACGCTCCGTGCCTCCGGGGACCGCAGGGCCAGCACTACCTGCACTCGATCTCCCCGCACGGCAAGGGGGGCCTTTTCATTCCTGAAAACGTGAAATGCGAGGGCAAGGCACACGGCGACCAACACCGCGGCCACTGGGGCCACGCGCAGGGGGGTGAACGTGATCGAACGGGGCGATCCGGCCCATCTCATTATCCGGGTCCGAAGAGGGAGTCGCCCGGTTCTGACGGAGTGCATGACGGATTCGAGCAGGAGGTCCGGAGGATCGATGTCCGGCATGCGACGGATCGCTTCCTTGAGGTGCTGCATGACACGGTCTTCAGCAGGAGGATGCTCCACAACGGACTCTCCCCGGTCACTGCTTTCCCGGCGCAGACGGACATCGTGGCCGTCATCGGGAACAATCGGCTCAACGGTGCCTCTATCTTTCACCATCACGGTCATTCTCCAGCAACTCGCGCAATTTCTCCAATCCCCGATGGACCCTCATCTTTGCGCCACTCAAAGAAATCCGCAATGCGGCGGCAATCTCCTCCATCGAGAGTTCCTGGTGATACCGGAGCATCAGGGCCTCACGGTAATCAACGGGGAGCCGGTCGAGCGCCCTGCGGACGCCCATGCTGTCCAATCGGGCACACAGCCTGTCCTCCTCCTGGCCGGGATAGTCCAACCCGGAGCCCGGATCGCAATCTTCAACGTCGAGGGTCTGACGCGCCTTGTTGCGACGCAGGAAGTTCCTCGAGTGATTCAATCCGATGCTGTACAGCCAGGGGAAAAACCTGCCCCCTTCCCGAAACCTGTGCAGCGACGCATAGGCCTTGATGAAAGTTTCCTGTGCCAGGTCCAATGCATCTTCGCAGGAACCGGTCATGCGATACATCAGGTTGTATATGGGCTTCTGATAACGCTTTACCAGAACGGCATAGGCTTCCGTATCCCCCGCAAGAACGGAGGCAACCACCTGATAGTCGCTGTCCCGGTCCATGGTCAGGCCCTGATCTCTCCTCCGGGTAGACGCCGTTCATAAAGATATACAAATCGAGTCGCATACCCGTCACCAGTTATTCGACGATCAAAATGGAATTCTTCCTGCCGAAGCCGCTCTCCTCCGACAGAGTCGCGCCGGGGTCCGCCTGCCAGGTCTTCCCGTCGAGCACGAAGGCATATTCGTAGCGACCGGGGGGCAATCGGACCGAAACCGTCCATGCGCTTCCCTCGCGCCTCATGCAGTGGGACTGCCTGGACCAGCCGTTGAAGCTGCCCGCGACGCAGACGCTTCCCGCTCCCGGGGCGATGAGGATAAAACGAACGGGTATATTCTGGTTTTCAGGCCCACTCTGCACTAATGCAGGAGTGCAATGGGCGAGGAACACCGGAAGCAACAGGGCTGCAATCACCGCCGGGATGAACCGGTTCCGCATGGAAATGACCTTTATATTCGCAGCCGGGAAGGTTCCAATCACTCAATGGGTATCTTCCCGGCGGCCGCTCAAGCCACCGGGAAAAATGACGGCACGCCGTCTTGACCGTCTACGCCGACGTCAATCATAGCTTACACTCGAAAGGAATAGAACGCTGATTTTTTCTCCTCGCGGGCAATGAAATGCGGCAAGCCCCCGTTACGCATCTGCTTGGCCTGAGTGGGGGCGCCGGGCCCTCACCCCCGCCCGGAAAAGACAGGGCACCCTCCGCGGGGTGCCCTCGATCAACCTCGAACAACACGATGCAATCGGGGCAGCTTACTTCGTCCGCCCCGTCCGGTGCTGGTAGGCCAATCGTTGTTGATGCGTGATCTGGCGCTTGGCAAGGTTCCAGAGGGGCAGATTGTTTTCGTCGCGCAGTTCGAGCGCCGGAATGGCGTCCTCTACATTGTAATCCAGGGCCGTCAGCACGTTCTGCTTAACCTCATTGCACTGCACCACGTTCCACCAAACCGTGACCTCATCCCCGACGTCGGGTCGCTCGTAACCGACCGCCTCCCAGAACCAGACCGGGCCCAATCCGACCAGCTTTACCAGGTCGTCGCCGATCTTCACGGTCAGCCCCTGGCCGTCGCGACAGCTCACCACCACTCCGGTGCCGGTCCCGGTGTCCACAACCACGCATCCCGCCAGGGCCGGCGCCGCCATCGCAACGGTACCCACCAGGAACCCCAGAATCAGGACCAACCCAAACTTCTTTGCCGCTTTCCTGTGCAACATACGCCTTCTCCTTTCCACAGTTCAGTGCAGATTACCCCAAACGGCCTCGACATTCTTGACGCGCCGCAACGAAAACCGGCCTGCAGCACGGATTTCTGCTCAACATGGTTGACCCGGTTGCCGTGTTCCCGTTTGTGAACGGCTTGTCTGGATATACAAACGCGGGGTGTGAATAGTCACCGAAGAATGAGAAAAAATCAGCCGCCCTGGACCAAATTTGACTCAACGGAATCTATTTATCATAAATTTCAATAAGATATAGGGTGATTTGTCGATCCTGGCTTTGCAGTGCAGTCTTGACGCCCGGCTCGCGGTTCATTGAGTGAAAGGTCACGATTCGGAGATTCATGAATACGGCTCATGGATTCACGGTGTTTCTGGTGATTCGACGGGGATTGGAAACGTTCGGGGCGTTGAGGATGAGTCGCGATCGTCCGGGCCGTCCGCATTTTCCGCACTTCTCCATTCCCGATTCCATTTTGGCCGTAGCGATACATCGATTGTGGTAGAATACGGCCGCGATGCCCGCAAACGCCGGCATCCAGGTGGGCCCGGATTGCGGCTTTCCTGTGAAAGTGCGTCCGTCGCCCCGGCGAAAACCCGGGTCGGGAGTATCCACTCCGAATTCACCCTGCGTGGGAATGTCGTCTTCTTATCATGGGTTGAGACGATCCGGGCACCGGGGCGCGCCTGCGATGGGGCCCCGTCTCACCCTTTTGAGTGGGAGGAGTCCGGGCAAAGGTTTTTGACCGGCACTCAGCCGCATTCCCGACGCTCGGGCGGATGGAATCCCCGCGGTGGCGGTTCGACGGAGGAAAAGATGAAAAAGTGTCCGGGATGTGCTGAAAAGTTACCGCATGACGCGGGGGAGTGTCCCTTCTGCGGCCACGCGTTCGACCCTGTGGACACTGAAGAGCAAATGAATCTTAAGAAGCCGGAAGATGACATTGCGTTTTGTCCCAGGTGCAGGAGCAGGGACAAGTCCTACGTGGATTCCACGAACCAGTATTTCTGCCCGATTTGCAGAGACTACGTCAAGAAATAGCACGAGGCGGGAAGACCGGCTGCAGCCCGCGAGGCCATGTCCGAATTCCGGGCTGTCCGTTCCTTGAGAGAAACGACCGTTAGCGCTGATTGAGAGAATTTCCACTCCCGTTTCTTGAAGCCCGGGGTAGTTGACGGCAACCGCCGTCAACTCTGTCGGTCGGACAAAGGTGAAATCGCCTGAGCAAAAAAACACCGGACAACCCGTTTGCCGCGGTAATCCAAAAGCCCGATGTCTTCAAGGCCGGCGTTCACGCGCAGGCCGCCCGTTCACCAATGCCGAAGCTTCGAGATCCGGGGCCGGCCGACTCTTGCCATGATTACGCATTTGGTGGACACGTTTTCATGTGATGTCGGGGCCGCCCCGAGGAAGGCATTTATCCGCGGCAGGTTATCGAACCCTGGAACGCTAGCCTTTCCACAGTCCGTGCAGATTGCAGTATTCCCTGGCCACAGCAGGCCCGGACGGGTCGACGGAGAAAACGGCCTCGGGGGGGGCGCCCGGCTTCAGGAACTGTCGGTAAATCTTGTCTCCCACGATCAGTTCCACCCACTCGATGTAGTGTTTTTCTTCCATCGGATGGGGAACTCCGCCCACCTTGACCTTGATTCCCGCCGCTGATTTCTCCAGCACCGGAACGTGTTTTTCCTTTGCCGCATCCACCGTATTCTCAACAAACACTTTCATCGGCTGTCCACAGCACACCAACTCCCCGGCGCCTCCGTGCAGCACCTCGATGATGTTTCCACACAACTCGCATTTAAAAACCTGCATCCTTTCGGCCATGAGAGATATCCTCCTTTGTCACGGAAAACTCCGTAACGGGTTCAGTTCTTTCCATCGTTGCCCTGTGTCTCCTGCCGCACATGGAGCGGAAGATTTCGATCTTCTTCCATTTCCGCTGAAGATTGGATTTGCGCTTTCCTCCATTTCGGGGGTTGTCGCCGATCTGGTAGACGGTCTCCGCAAACGATCGGAGAATCGAAGCTTAATCGAATGCCGCATGTAATTAAGAATGACTTGCAATTAAACAACAACGCCGGAGGATGTCAAGCATGATCTCAGTTTGAACGCCTCCCCGCTTGACTCACCATCGTGATGGTCCGGCGGACCCTCGCCATGCCGATCAGTGAGACGGGCGGTGTGTGGAGATTCATACGCCTGCGGTGGAGACGCGAACCTGTGCAGCCGCCGATTCCAGCCTGCCTTCAGTTGGAGAGGTTGCACAGGTTGCCGATCGGGATATCCCTTTTTCCCCGGGGTGGCGACGGGCTTGGGAGACCCGCTCCGAAGCGGCCCCCCGGACCAGAGGACGCAGAATGTTCCACGAGGCGCATTGGAAGGCAAACTTCACTTGAAGTCGAAACGCCGGAGAAGGGGGTTACCGGACCCCCATCATTGGCTGGAACCAAATATAAGGTGATACTCTTGGCGAATTAATCCTTTTCCCCCATTGCCGGTTCCCGGGGCTGTCATTACGCTGAACTGAGCGGGAAAGACCTCCTGCCCCGGCGCGTTTTACACATTCGCCGCTGCCCGTGTGCCACTGTTTCAGGGCTTCCCGGACTTTACTCCCAAGACTTGGAGGCACGATGAAAACGTTTGCTTTTCCTCCAGGCTATATAGACATGCAGCGATTTGGCCTGATCGATGCCATTCTTGGACGCCGCTCCCGTCGATTCTTCATGGGAGCAGAGATCCCGGACGGTCTATTTGCCTACAAATCGCGCCATGAGGCCGTGCCGCTCTCCGAGCTTGAAAAGCTCCTGGTCGTCATGGCCTGCGGGGGAAACAACAGCTGGCATTACATGATATACCGCGCCGCCCGCTATGCGCCTTACCTGTCAAACTACGCCGGCGCTGCCGGGGGGCGCACCTTTCCTTCCTCGGCGGGGTTCCATACGAGCAGAACTTTTTTCACCGATGATGAAGGGGTCTATCTTCTCGACGCCCGTGACACTCCAGCTTTTGCGGAGCGGGATGAAGATGGCTCTCTGGAGCCCGATGTTCTCCTCGAAGTGCTTCAACACCATGTGCGGAGGCTGGAAGATGGGCGCATGCTACTCCCACCTGAAGTACCGTATGTGGAAGCTCACAACACTTGGGTGGTCAATCATCCGGGAACACTTCTCGTGATTCCGGTAGGGGACCTTGCCCAGCACACTCTCCTCAATCTCTGTTACATGCTTCAGAATGGCCTCGTCGTAACTGATGACATCAACAAAAAGTCTATCCCCGGAATCGAGAAATTCAAAGATATTGTCGATGTGAACAACTGCTGGCCCCTTACTTTTGTAGAGCAGATGTCCTTAGCCGAGCTTACCGCGGAGCTTTCGACCAGTTGCTATGCAGGAGCCCTGACTCTTCAGGCCATGGGGCTCGGGGGGTGGATGTTCAATGGAATCGATCCTTTCAGCATCCTTGGAGCAAGCGGCAATCCATCCGTGCCGGGCCTGAGATTTCGGTACGACATGGATGAGCGCTGGCCCTACCCCAATCCGACCGGGCTAGAAGGAGTGATGGAGGGGTTCTGCCCTCCACATTATCCCGATATGCGCGCTGCTGTGGAGGCGATCTGCGAAAGGAAATTCGGTCCCGGAGGGCCTTTCAACCCGCAGACTCCGGGACCGTGGAAGAACTCCGCCAAGGTCCGTTCCGCGGCCGAGGTTCACACGGAGTCATTTCGTGAATGCGTAGCCTTTCAGGCTCAGTACATCTGTAACACCTTCGGCAAGTTTCCGGGAACCACTCCTTCCATCTTTGCTGTTGTGTACCTTCAGGCGCATCATCTCGATCTGGAGTTCTATGACACCTTCTACAAGCCTGGCGCCTATCTGTCGACTCATGCTCAGCACATGACCAGGTGGCACCCTGAAGGAGATTAGGGGGTTGCAGAAGCGGAGCTGTGCCAGGGATTCAGGAGGCTTCGACAGCCAGCCAAACAATATTTCATAGAGGAGACAGTGATGCGACAACACGACTACGCCAAATGCATCGAAGTCTCAAAACGGGTGCGCTGGGACATAGACAAGGATGTGATCCGGCAGAGAGAGTTCGACTTTTCCAAAAAATTCCTCCCCGACGGCATCTCCAAGGTCGATCGACTCGATTTTTTGAGCCAGGACCAAAAGAGGTTCCTTAGTCAGATCCAGGGCAGGACCTATGCCAACATGTTTGGATTTGTCGAGCGATTCATCGTTGCCAAGATCCTTGAGATCACCCGTGACCACTGGCTTGACGATCAGGTCGCGCTTGAAGCTCTCATACGCTTCTGTGACGAGGAGCTCAAACATCAGGAGCTGTTCAGAAGGATTGAGCCGATGATTGCTTCCGGCATGCCCCCCGGGTATCGCTTCCTTTCCGATCCGAACCAGGTCGCAGCCGCAGTTCTGGAAAACTCAACATGGGCCGTACTGGGACTGATCCTTGAGATCGAGCTCTTCACCCAGGAGCACTACAAACAGAGCATCGAGCCCGATGAGGACCTCTCGGAGCTCTACCGGGACATCTTCCAGTTCCACTGGAAGGAGGAGACCACCCACGCCATCATGGATGAACTGGAGTGGCCCCGCGAAGATAAGAAACTGACCCCGGAGGAGCGGGAGCGTTCCATCGATGAACTGATCGGACTTGTGGGCGCAGTGGACGGCATACTGCAGTCGCAAAGCGCGGCGGACCTGGAGTACTTCCTTGGAGCAGGCGGGGTCACTCTGCATGCAGAAGAAGCCGAGATTATAAGGGCGGGCGTTCTCAATGCGTACCGGTGGCAGTATATCTTGTCCGGCGTGGACCATCCCCGATACCGGGCCGCTCTGGGAAACCTGATCACTGAGGCACAGGCCTGGCGTATCAATGATGCCCTCGCGGCACTTCGCAGCTGAGACGCGGCGTTCGGGGGGGACGTGGAGAAAAGTATTCTCCGGCAGTCTCACTCGCAAACAGCACGGTTCTCTCCTCTGACGCGGGATGATGCCTGGCTTTGCTTGCATGGAAGGAGATGACCGGCAGGCTCCTGGTGCAAACCTTTTACGTAATGTGCAGAAGGGGCTGCACGCCACCCACGGGGGGTATTCAACCAGCCCCCGCACAACCCTGGGGGCAAGATCGGCTTTGATGCAGATTGACCGGATTCACAGAGGACTCCCCGGCCACAGCGTCGTCTCCCTCTCATTCTCCGTTGTGAAGCCCTTGGCTTGATGAGTTCCCGTCCGGCAGCGCCCGCGCCACCGTGAGGGCGTGCACCGACGCCGCGCCGCCCTTCTTGAGCGCCCTCGCGCATTCGCTCAAGGTCGTGCCCGTCGTGAAAACGTCGTCCACGATGAGGATCGATTTCCCTTCCACTCGCGTTTCATCCTTCACGCGGAAAGCGTTTTTGACGTTGGTCAGCCGTTCCTGGCGGCTCAAACGGGTCTGGGGCTCCGTCCAGCGCTCTCGGCGCAGCAAATCGTGAGAGAACGGCAACCCGAGCCGCTTTGCCAGGGTCTTGGCGAGGAGTCCCGACTGGTTGAATCCTCGTTCCTGCAGCCGCTTCAGGTGGAGGGGGACGGGCAGGATGAGCCGGACCTCCGGCAACGGCGCTCTGCCCCAGGCATCGAGCAGGAGCTCCGTCAGGGCGGGCGCCCATTCGACCTGGCATCCGAATTTCAGCTGGTGGATCCGGTCCCGCACCACGCCGGTGTAGAGGGTCGCCGAACGGGCGGAATCAAAAGGATAGGCGCCGAGCAAACAGTCGCCGCACCGATGATCGGGAGAAGCGGGGCTCCCGGGGTACGGGCGCCCGCACCGGGGGCAGAGCGGGTGGGTGATCCAGGGCAGCTCGGCGCGGCACCGTTCGCACCAGAAGCCTTCCTGGGAGCGCAACCAGGTATTCCGGCATCCGGCGCAGCGGCGCGGCAGGAAAAGGTCGAGCAGGGCCAAGCCAAGTGGGGTCAAACCTACACTTTTCACAAATCTCCAGGAACCGGGGGCTCACAACGAAGCATGAAGACCCCTCGCACCGAGGGCACTTTCATGCAAATGCGTTCCGACCGGGTGCCGTGCCGGCGAAGTCCGGCGTCCGGCGTGTTCCGTCGAACCTTCCGGAAGACCGGTCACAGAATCCGGATTCCGGGTTTCGCGGGAACGACGGCGCATGTTCATCCCGCACCGGTGTGCCCCCGGCTCATGGCCGTGCACCGGAACGACCCTCCATCCGCCGGGGACGGCGGGGAACCCGCCGCACAACAAGTCCGCTTCCGGTCTTCCCACCTTGGAGCCTGGGATGGTTCCCGAATGTGAAACCCGCCCCGGCAAAATCGGGGTCGCTCAGGCCGTCTGCATCCCTTCCGTTGCGGGATTCTCAATGAAAACGCCAATGCCCGCCACGGCCCTAATCCATGCGCTCCACGACGGCCCGGGCGAACTCCGAGCACCTGACTTCCCTGGCCCCGTCCATCTGTCGGGCGAGGTCGTAGGTCACCACACCCGCCTGGATGGTGCGCGTAAGCGCATCCTCGATCAGCTTCCCCGCTTCCCGCCAGCCGATGTGCTCGAGCATCATGACGCCCGAAAGGATGAGTGAACCGGGGTTGACCTTGTCCAGACCCGCGTACTTGGGAGCGCTCCCGTGCGTGGCTTCGAAGACCGCGCATTCGTCGCCGATGTTTGCGCCGGGGGCCATGCCGAGCCCTCCGACCTGCGCGGCCAGAGCGTCCGAAAGGTAATCGCCGTCAAGGTTCGGAGTCGCGATGACACTGTATTCCTCGGGGCGCAGGAGCACCTGCTGGAACATGGAATCGGCCATGCGGTCCTTGATGACCACCTTGCCCTCCGGGACGTGCCCGCCGTGCTTCTGCTCCAGGTCGGTCTCGGTCACCGCGAGATCGGCGAATTCCGTGGCGGCCAGCTCGTAGCCCCAGTTCCTGAACGCCCCTTCGGTGTACTTCATGATATTGCCCTTGTGGACCAGCGTGACCGAAGGCAACCCGTTTTCGATGGCGTACCGGATCGCCCGCCGTACCAAACGCTGGGTTCCCGCGCGGCTGATGGGCTTGATGCCGATGCCCGAATCCGGGGGCAGCGAAACCTTGAACTCCTCCTTCAGGATGGCTTCCAGGCGGCGGGCCTCCTTCGATCCCGACGCCCATTCGATTCCGGCGTAAACGTCTTCGGTGTTTTCGCGGAACACGATCATGTTCACCTTTTCGGGGTGCTTGACCGGGGAGGGCAATCCCGGGAAATACCGCACTGGCCGAACGCAGGCGTAGAGGTTCAACACCTGCCTCAATGTGACGTTGAGGCTGCGAAATCCCTTGCCGACCGGAGTGGTGAGCGGCCCCTTGATGGCCACCACGCACTTGCGGATTTCGTCGAACGTGATTTGGGGGAGGGGCTCGCCGACGGCCGCGAGGGCCTTCTCGCCGGCTGCAAGCTCATGCCAGCGGATCCGTTTCGACCCGCCGTAGGCCCTCCGGACCGCGGACTCCAGCACCAGTCGGGTGGCGGCCCAGATATCGGGTCCGATGCCGTCGCCCTCGATGAACCCGATGATCGGGTCGGGCGGCACCACCAGGTTACGATCCCGGTCCAAATCGATCCACGTCCCATTTCCCCTGTGATCCGTCATGTTCCATTCCTTTTATGGTTTCTTGAATTCCAGCAAACACCATTCACCGGCTGTTCGCATCTTTCGCGGCAGGAGCCCCAGGTCTCGGTAGGCGCTCTTCACAACCTCCCCCTGTTCGACCAGGATGCCGCTCAACGCCGCCAGGCCCGCGGGCGCGGTCAGCCTCACGAGCTCCGAAGCCATTCCGACGAGCGGAATCGCCTGGATATTGGCGATGACGACGTCGAACGCGCCGCTGGCCTGCCGGGCCGTGCCTGCGAGCAATTCGATCGCGGACTCCATTCCGTTCAGCGCGATGTTTTCCGCGGCCACTTCGACGGCTTCGGGATCATCGTCAACGGCCTGCACGGGATGAAAGCCGAGCAGCGCGGCCGCAACGGCGAGGATTCCCGAGCCGGTTCCCACGTCCAGGAGGGAACCCGGCGCGGACGGCAGAGCCTGCAACGCCCGGTCTTCCAGCCACTCGAGGCACAATCTCGTGGTTTCGTGCTGTCCCGTGCCGAATGCCCTGCCGGGATCCATGCGGATGATCCTGTCCCCGGCATCCGGCGCGAATTCCTCCCAGGTGGGACAGACCACCAGGTGCTTTCCCACTCGGAGCGGTTTGAAGTACGCCTTCCAGCCGTCCGCCCAGTCGTCTCCCGCCAGGGTGGATACCGAATACGGGAAGGACGCTCCCGGAAACCGACGCGTACCCATCTCCCGAAGGATGCCTTCAAGCGTGGTTCGCCAGTCGTGCGGCGCACTGCCGGCGTCCAGGTAGAACCGGATGCCCGTGCTCCGGAACTCCACGCTCACCCCGAACGTCCCGGCAAGCTCCGCCGCCACGTCGTCCGCGACATCCGGACCGCAGGCGACGTCTATCCCGATCCATTCTCCATTCATACTCGTTGTCCCGGTCCGCCCCATTCGGTCATCCGTGTGAGACTCCATTCATGAGGGCGGCATCAACGCCTTATCGAGCAACCGTTCGCCCCGTTCCGCCTTCTCTGGCGCGTATGCGTCCGGCACCTTCGGCGACGCCGCACATGCGGATACGGCAGGCAGGCTCGAATCGGGTGAAGAGGAGCGGTCAGTAAAACGATCAGCGGGAAAAAGGAGATCCGGCAAACCAGCGTTCCATGCGATCGAAAGCCTCCTCGATCTGCTCTTCGGCGCCTCCAAACGAAAAGCGGATGTGATTTTCCCCGTCCGGGCCGAAAGCGGCGCCGGGAATGCCGATGACCCTGGCCTCGTGGAGCAGGCGCAGCGCGAAGGTCATGGAATCCGTGCCGGGGAATCGGTACCGTGCCATGAGGTAGTACGCCCCACGCGGTTTCACGTAGCCGAATGCGTCCGGGAGACGGTCCAGGCGGGCGCAGATGAGGTCCCTGCGCCGGGTCAGCGCGGCCCGTATTTGTTCCACGCAGTCCTGGGGCCCCTGCAAGGCCGCCAGGGCTGCCAACTGGGACACGGTGGGAGCGCAGATGGACATGGCGTCGTGGATCTTCATCATCTGGTCCAGGATTTCCTCCGACGCATACACGTACCCGACCCTCCAACCGGTCATGGCGTATTTCTTGGAGAAACTGAAAGTGGCGATGATCCGACCCCGGAGCTCCGGCAGGGTGCTCAGGCTGAAGCACCTCTGCCCGTCATAGACCAGGAAGTCGTAGGTTTCGTCGGAGATGACGAACAGGTCGTTTTCGAGGGCAATCTGTGCCAGGGCGCGCAGATCCGCTTCGGCGAAATTGGCCCCGGTCGGATTGTGCGGGTTGCAAAGGACGATCGCTTTGGTCCGGGGGGTGACCGCATTGCGGATCGATTCCACGTCGAGTTGCCAGTCCTCCCGGGTCAGGGGTACGAAAACGGGGACCCCTTCCGCCAGGAGGACCTGTTCGATGTGGGAAGCATAGTTGGGAGAGGGCAGGATCACCTCGTCGCCGCGCTCCACCACGGTGAGCACCGCCTCGGAGAGAGCCTCCATGGCTCCCACCGTGATGCAGATCTCCCGGTCCGGATCGGCCTCGATTCCCCGCGCCCCCAGGTCGCGCGCCACCGCTTGGCGCAATTCCGACATTCCGGGGCCGAGGGTGTACTTGCCGCTGTCGGGGTCGTCGCGCAACGCCCGGCAGACGGCTTCCACAATGTGCCCGGGAGTCGGAAAAGACGGAATGCCCTGGCCGAGCGACACGCAGCCGCCGATCCTGCTGGCGAGAAGCGGCATTTCCTTGATGGCGGATATGGTGATCCGGCTCACCCGCCGGCTGATCCCGCGCGTTCGGTATTTTTTCCCCGAGGCCACCAGCGCCGATCTGGAACCGCTGTTCATCATCACGTTTCACGCTCCTGAGGAAATATTTTTCCCGGATTCAGGATCATCA